>JBAYWJ010000102.1:0-11092 GCA_041674125.1 Kiritimatiellia bacterium | reverse complement strand
CACGGTTTCCCAGATCGGCTTCGACGGCAGGAAAGGGGCCAGGGCTCTCTCGCGCAGTGAGTTCCAGGCGGTTTCCATCAGGGCGCCTTGCTGGGCCAGGCTGAACCCCGTGTCGTCGCCGAAACGAGGCATGATTCCTCCATCAAAAGCGCAGTCGGCCGGGAACTTGAACATGGCGCGCAAGGCGGGATCGGACCACAGGTTCACCCCGGAACGGCGGGCGCCTTCCGCCAGGATGACGAGCGCCTGCAGGGCGTAAAAGTGGTAACCCCAGCTGCCTTCGAACCACATGCCGTCCGGCGTGACAAAATCGCGCATCTGCGCCAGGAATCCTTCGGAACTGTCATTGACGGCGCAATCCATCCATTCCTCTTCGTGCATGAGCGCCCCGCCCCAGAAGAGGGCGGCGTTATGCCAGCATTGCCAGTTGTTGGCGTTAAAGAAATTGCCGCGGATGTTTTTCAGCATCGGCCTTAAAAGATCTTCGCGAATAAGCTGGTGATCTTCCCCGGATAAAACGCCCGAATCGTGGATCAGGTCATAAGCCGGGGCGATCGTGGTGGCAATCGCGGAAGCCTCCTCGAGCGTCTGGCCGAAAAGGCGTCCGCCGGTGAAATAATTATACGGCAGGTTATAACGCATGTTGCCGTGGAACGGGTAGTTCCGGTAACGCAGCGCATAGCCCTTGAGATACTCGGCGGACCTGGCGGCGAATTCTCTGCGGCCGGTTATGGCCCAGGCCCAGGCCAGGCCGGTCATGGCCGCGAGGTTGGCGTGATGCTTCCCGGTGAAGAGGACGTCGTCGTAAGGCGCCCCGGAATAAACCTTGCCGCATATCGGGCACTTGTGGTGCGTTTCATCCACCGTGCGCAGGGCGGTCTGGCATTTCCGGCACTGGTACCAGGGCGTGTGACGCCCGCCGCGCGGCGGGAAATCAATTTCAGCACCCAGCGCTTTTTCGGCGCGCTTGATACGATCGGCCACAATGGCATGGCCCGGATTATCAGCGGCGGCCCAGGCCGCGCGCAAATTTGCAAGCTCATTACTTGAACAGGCCAGGTGCGGATGGGGAAGCGCGAGGCACGAGGCCGGCAGATGTATTTTGTCAGGGGACTCCGCCCGGCCGGGCGGCGGCAGAAAACATCCGGCCAGGAACAGCAACAGCCACGGCAAACATCCTCTCAAATGTAATCTCCCCTTCACTTGCCGCCGGCTGGCAGCAATTTTTCCAGCCTGAGGCCGATTTCACTGTTGTCGTAGCTGCCGGCAAAAGCATCGGCGCCGACGCCGGACGCCGAGGTTATCACCGGCGCGCCGGTGTGGCCGGTTCCGGCCCACTCCAGACCGCAGCGGCGGTTGAAGATCCGCAAGGCTTCCCTGGCCGGGCGCGCGCCCTTCCCGGCGGAGCGCTCCTCCCAGGCCAGGCGCAGCGCCTTTTCCTCTTCCGCGGCCAGGCATTCCATCCCGAAAAACTCCTGAACTGCCCCCAGGTATTCCTGCCATCCCGCGTTTTTTTGCACAAGGGATGCAACCCGGGCTTTGAACTCCTCATCGCTCCCCTTTTGCCGCAGGAGCCCCGGCGCCTTTTCGGGATCAACAACCGCCAGGCCGCCGGTTTCATGATCGGCGGTGACAACCACCAGGCACTGGCCGGGGCGCCCGGCCATGAAATCCAGCGCCTTGCGGACCGCGAGGTCGAACTCCTCCGTTTCCCGCACCGCCAGCGCGCCGTCATTCTGGTGGCAGGCCCAGTCTATGGTTCCGCCCTCGACCATGATGAAAAATCCATTTTCATTTTCGAGGGAGCTTATGGCCGCGGCGGTCAGGCGCGCCAGGGTAAAGCTGTCCTTCCCATCCCGGGCAGTGGTGCGCCTGAATTTTTTGCATATGCAAACCTTGCCGTCGTATTTATCGTCAAGCCCGGAAGGATCAGCCACCAGCCGGTAGCCGCGCGCTTTTATACGCGCCAGCGCTTCCGTGTTGCCGCGCGCCGCCGCCATGAGCGGCTCGCCCGCGAAAAAATCAAAACCGCTTTCCGCAAGCTGGCGGGCGATTTCGGCATAGCTGTTCCGCGATTCCGTATGCGCATAGAAGGCCGCCGGAGTGGCATGGTCGAGCGGGACCGAAGTGATAATCCCGACTTTCATGCCGGCTTTTTTTGCTTTGGCGGCCACGCTTTCCAGGGCCTTTCCATCGGGCGCCAGACCGAGCATGCCGTTTTTTGTCCTGGCGCCGCAGGCAATGGCGGTGCCGGCGGCGGCCGAATCGGTCACCTTGCCGTTGACATTATGCGTATCGGTTGTGCCGTTCACGGGCATGTGGTTTATCGCCAGCTTGCGCCCCAAGGCCGCCTCCGCCGCCCGGCACTGCCCCTGCCCCATCCCATCGCCGATGAAAAGGAAAATGTACCGCGGCTTCGCTTCTTCCCGTCCGCCGGGCCCGGCGGAGACGGGCAGCTGCTGAAGTGAAAAAAACAGCAGGGCCAGGATTAGATGAAAATAAAAGCGCACTCAATCTTCCTGTAAAAAAAGATACGGAACTGGATTCCCATTGACATGGGAATGACCTTTTTGAATACCGTCCTGGTTTATGAGCATTTTTCAGACAATACTATCGGGCCACACTATTCAAGAGAGAGCCGGATATTTTACAAAAGCGAACAAAGGAAACGAAGTTTTCGCAAAGTATGCTTCGCGACAAACTTCGTTTCAGCCCTTGCTGATCCGCCCAGGCGGAAACTTCGTTGCCTTCTGTTAATTATATTATTCTCGGGTTGCGGGCATAATCCCGCGCTGGATTTAAACCCCGTCATGCCGTGACCGCGGCGTGCTGGAGCCGGTAGCCGGCCAGGCGGCCTTCATCCACCTCCACCCCGATCCCAAGACCGTCCGGGACGGTGATGGTGCTGTCCTCCTTGTTCAGGACAAACTGGCGCGTCAGGTCGTTTTTGTAATACTGGTCCGAGGCCGAGATATCGCCGGGCAGCTTGAAGTTGGGCAGGCTGGCCAGGGCCAGGTTGAGGGCGCGGCCGATGCCGGTTTCGATCATGCCGCCGCACCACATGGGAATGCCGGCCTTCTGCGTTAAATCGTGGATGGCCAGGGCATTGGTCAGGCCCCCTACCCGGCCGACCTTCATGTTAATGATGCGGCAGGCCTTGAGCTCTATGGCGTGGCGCGCGTCGTCCAGCCGGTGGATGCTCTCATCCAGGCAGATGGGCGTTTCGAGCCGGGCCTGTAGCTTGGCGTGGTCGATGATGTCGTAGTAAGGCAGCGGCTGCTCTATCATGAGGAGCTTGAGCGGATCAAGCTCCTTGAGCACTGGCGCATCCTCGAGCTGGTAATCGGAGTTGGCGTCGGCCATGAGCAGGAGTTTTGGGTATCTTTCGCGCACCGCCGTCATCGGCTTCACGTCGCACCCTTTCTTGATCTTGAGCTTGATGCGGCCGTAGCCCAGGCCGAGCACCTCCGCCACCCGCGCCTGCAGGGCCTCAATGGAAGGCTGGATCCCGATGCTTATGCCGACGCTCACCCGGTCGCGCACGCCGCCCAGCAGGGCCTTGAGCGACTGCTTTTTCGACTTGGCGAACAGGTCCCAGGCCGCATTTTCGAGGCCGGCTTTTGCCATCTCGTTCCCGCGCACGCGCCGCATCAGCCCGGCGACCCCCCTGGGATGCGCAAAATCCTTTCCGGCCACCATTGGCGCGAGAAAATCCTTCAGGATCAGGAAGCTGGTCCGCGCCGTTTCCGGGGAATAAAAAGGCCCGTCACCAGCGGGCGACTCGCCCCAGCCGGTCAAACCATCCGCCTGCACCTTGACAACCACGCACGGCCTTTCGGTCTGGACGCCGAAGCTGGTCTCGAACCGGTGCAGCATGTTCATTGAAATATGGTGCAGTTCAATTTTTTCTATTTTCATATTGTTTTCCTGATTATCAACCCTGCCGAAATAAGCTCAACAAGACTGTAGAGGCGGTTCGCAAGAACCGCAAGATTGAAATTTCCATTCATCGGGTTTAATGCTGCTTTTACATTTTCGTTGCCAATAAAGCGCAAAAATTATAACATTCATGTATCCAAAACGTCAACTGCGCCACATAAGTTAACAGCATGTTGCTCAAATCAATTCCGGCCTCCACGCCAAAGGCGTGGCAAGCACCGAGCTTATCCCGCAAGGCGGGAGCCGGCTACAGAGGAAATATTCGGTTTTTTTTTGCTGTAGCGGGGGTCGCTGACCCCAGTGATTTTGATTAATTCGGGTTTGGGCAACATGCCGTCAATAACTGTCAATAACATGCCATGAAAACAACAAAATTATCATTAAAGTTCAGCTTCATTACAGCCTGTTTCCTTATTTGCGCCTCCGCCGCGCTGCCCGCGCCGGTCAGCGCCCCGCAGGTGCGGCAGATGGTGGCCGGGTGGCTGGCGACTGATTCCGTTCCGCTCGATGCTGCCGTGGGCGGCGAAATCGGCGATATTATACCATTCGGCGGGCTGGGCTATATTGTTTACCTGAAGCCCTCAGGCCTGGTGATCGTGCCGGCCGACGATTGCATCGAGCCCGTCATCGCCTTCTCCCCGCGGGGCGAATTCGACCCCAACCTTGACCATCCTTTCTCAATCCTGGTCGTGGAAGACCTGGAGGCGCGCATGCGCTTTATAAACTCCGCCAGGGCCCTGAAAGCATCAGGTGCAACTCAGCGCGCCCGGGACAAGTGGCTTGCACTTGCCGGCGCCGCCGGCAAAAGCGTGAAAAACCGCGCGGGCGGCGTATCCGACCTACGCGTGCCGGCGTTGGTGAAAAGCGCCTGGGACCAGGAATATGTCGGAAGCACCTACGAATACTGCTACAATTATTTCACCCCGAACCACTATCCCTGCGGATGCGCCGCGACGGCCATGGCCCAGCTTATGCGCTACCATCGCTACCCGGCCGCCGCGGTCGGGCCGCGCCAGTTTGAAGTCACGGTCGAGCATGATCCCAATCCCTACCAGACTTTCGCCATGCTCGGCGGTGACGGCGCCGGCGGCCCCTATAACTGGGACCTGATGCCGCTGGATCCCGACCAGGATACTTCCACCGCCGAGCGCCAGGCCATCGGCGCCCTGTGCTTCGACGCCGGCATTTCAGTCAACATGCGCTACGGCCCGATAGGATCATCGGCCGACATGTATTCGGTGCTGATGTCGCTCAAAAACGTATTTTACTACAGCAATATCATATACGGGTGGAATGACTCAGGATACATCGGCACATGGTTTTTCAACATGGCCAATGCCAACCTTGACGCCGGCTACCCGGTGCTGCTGGCAATTGACGGCTTTGGAGGCAGCCACGCTATCGTCTGTGACGGATACGGCTATAACAGCGGCACCATGTATCATCACCTCAACATGGGCTGGGGAGCTTACTACGCCGCCGACAACGTCTGGTACGCCCTGCCAAACGTAGATGCCACGCTGGATTTCGACACTGTGAACGCCTGCCTGTATAACATATTCCCGGCCGGCGCCGGCGAGATCATAAGCGGGCGCATCAGCGACGGGCTCGGGAACCCGATTGCCGGAGCAATCGTCACCGCCAGCCGCCAGGGCGGAGGCCAGTACCAGGCCGTGTCCAACCGGCGCGGCATCTATGCCTTGGCCGGAGTGCCGGCCTCTTCCGGCTACACGCTGACCGCCGCCAGGGGCGGATTCAGCTTTGCGGCGCGAACGGTTTCAACCGGCTCCTCGACGGATTACGCCGCTTATTCCGGCAACCAGGCCGGGATTGATTTCACCGGCGCCGGCGCCTATGCCGCCGAGCCGGTGGCCTACCCCGTCATGGGCGACTATGACGGCAACGGCTTGACGGACCTTGGGATTTACCGCGATGACACCGCAACCTGGCATATCAAGTTCAATGGAACCACCAACACCATCTCGTTTGGCGCGGAAGGCTGCCAGGCGGTCCTGGCCGATTTCGACGGCGACGCCAAGGCCGACCCTGCCCTTTACAGCGACGGCCTTGGATTGTGGGCTTTCAAGCTTTCCGGCTCGGGCTACGCCATGACGCTCTTCCCCTTCGGCAATCCCGGCTCCCACCCCGCGGCGGCCGATTTTGACGGCGACGCCAAGGCCGACCCCGCGCTCTACCAGGCAAGCTCATGCACCTGGCTGGTGCTGCTTTCAAAAAGCGGCTATGCCTTGAACTCGCTCGTGGCGGGGAGCCCGAACTGCCGCCCGGTGGCCGGGGATTTTGACGGCGACCGGCTTGGCGACCCGGCCGTGTTCCAGTACACATCGGGCGCCTGGAGCGTGATGATGTCCGGGCAAGGCTACCGGCCGACAGTGTTCGGCTTCGGCTCGCCCGGCAACCAGCCCGCGGCAGGCGACTATGACGGCGACCTCAAGGCCGACCCGGCCACATACAGCTATTCCTCCGGCCAGTGGACGATCCTGCGTTCCGCCAGCGGCTATTCCCCGGCCACGGCGACTTTCTTCGGGGAATGATGAATGTGCGGTAATAATTTCGGAACACTGCGCCCGACCTTAATGCCTTCGCATAAAGCACAAAAAGATTGTAACAAAATCACATGATTGACATCATGAAAGCATTATGACTACATTGGCAAAATCAGACATCCTCAGCTTGATTGTTCCCGAGCGCATCCTTCTGGTCGCAGACATTTGGGATAGCGTTGTGGAAGCCCCTGATATTGTTCCTTTGATGGAAGAACAAAAAAAGGAACTGGATCGCCGCCTGGATGCGTTTCATGCCAATCCCACGGAGGGATCCCCATGGGAAGCGGTTAAAAACCGCATCAGTAGCCTCGGTTGAGCCTTGTGTTAATCATCCGGCCAGAGGCGGAAATGGAGATGATTGATGCCTTTGGCTGGTATGAAAAAAGAGTAAAAGGGCTTGGCTCAGAATTTATTCTCGCGGCAGATCTTATTCGACATGTTATCAATTGCTAATGAAACTGATTCATACGAATGACGGCAAATATTACCGGAGATGGGTAAATCTGATTCCCACTTTATTTCTTCCCGGTTCAGCCCAGTATCTGGGTGGAAGAAAATTGGCCGGCATTTTATGGCTCTTCTTATACCTTATTCTTAATATTTTATTGGTCATTTACTGGATTCTCCCGCAGACAAAAGCTTCGTTCCTGGAAATGGGTTCATCAGAGTTTTTTGTCGATGCACTATTGATATTAGTGGCAATAGACGGATTCCGAAGGCCTATTCCGTGCCTGCACCCCAAGAAGTGGGCATTGTTGTTGTGCCTGTGGTTCTGCCTTTTTATCCTGCCTATGCTTGTTATCATTCAATTCTGGATTTATCCATGCACAATGCCATCAAGCACAATGCAACCGACAATAATGGGAATGCGCAAAGATGTAAACGGCAAGGCCAATATATGCGACAATGTTTTCGTAAACAAAATGATCTATCGCCTGTCTGAACCAGAAAGAGGCGATGTCATCGTTTTCTCAACCAAGGATATTAACTCACCGCCGTATGCCGGGCGGGATGAAATGATTATTAAAAGGCTGGCCGGGCTTCCAGGCGAGAAGGTCAGCATTAATCCCCCCAACATTTTAATAAACAACATTATCCTGACAAATCCTCCTGTTTTTATGAAAATATCGGGGAAGCACGAGGGACATAGCGGCTATAGTCTGACTCAGTATGGATCAGCTTTGTTGAAAACAGCTTCTGACACAATTACCCTTGGGCCGGACGAGTATCTTGTTTTAGGCGACAACAGTTCAAACAGTCTTGACAGCCGTTTTTATGGACCAATTAAAAGAAAGGCCATCCTTGGAAAAGTATTTTACATTTATGCTCCCGCAGACAGGAAAGGTAAGATTGAATAAAATCAAGCCGAGAAGCTGCAAGCAACGAGGATTACGTTGATACGATATTTGACTCCGCATAACCCCAGGTTAGTTTGCCTGTGTCCCTGATATGCTGCTAAAATCAGCAAGCCGGTAACGCCCGGTTTTCTTGCCGCCTTCCCGGATTACAAGCCCGGCTTTAAGCAAGGGTTTGAGCAAATCCATCGCGCCTTGCCTGGAAACGCCCACAACCTCCCATATTTCAGCGGGTGTCATCGCGCCCCTTTCCCGCAGGAAGTGCAAAAGTTGTTCCTGGCGCGGACGCAGAGTGAGTTTCGGGGCGACGGCATGGGCTGAAAACAGTCCGATTCGCTTCCATACTGCAGTCAGGGTTTTTTCGATGCCTTCCGCCGCGTATTCAAGCCACGCAGTCAAATCATCCCCGGCTTTGCGGACAGACTGCAAAGACTTGTAGTAACGCTCTCTATCATCCCAGTAAAATTCATCCACGGAAAAGATACGATGGGTATCGAATTCGCGCCGGTAAAGTTCCCACAACGCCAGTGCCCGCCCTGTGCGGCCATTCCCGTCCGCGAATGGGTGGATCGCTTCGAAGCGATAGTGTAAAACAGCCGATGAAATCACGGGGGAATAGTCGGCGGCCCTTGAATTCCACCACTTTAATAATTCAAACATAAGGCCGGAAACATCCTCAGGCGGGGGCGGCATGTATGCACCCACACGAACTCGAATGATCCGGTAGCGACCGGCTTCTCCCTGATCCATGACCTTGCCGGCCACAATCCTGTGAAGCTCAAGAATATCTTCGTGCCCAATCGGTTTCTTCCCGGTGTTCTTTTCAATAAAGCGCAGGCCTGCAAAATAATTTACCACTTCCTGGCGGGCGCGATCGGGAATAGCCGGCACATCCCGGCCTTTCGCAACCGCCCGGACTTGCTCCAGGGTCAATGGATTGCCCTCAATGGCGGTCGAAGAATGCACGGTTCGTGCGCAAGCTTCCATTTGCAGGGCGGGAATCCAGGCAACATCAACCGTGGCAGTCATAATACGCTCACGTAGGGCGGCAATATGCTCAATCCGACTCAACAGGTGAGGTGTAATTGTAAATAACGGTTCATAGCTCATGCCTTTATTTATGCCACATTAGTCAAGTATTTGTCAAGTTATTAGTCAACTGCGTTTGGGCGCGGGATTTGGGCGGAGCATCCATCATATGACTCTAGGAATACACTTAGGGGCTGCCCTGTCAATGCAGGCCTTCATGGAAGGAAGGCTTTCTTTCGCCGCCATACTATGGCGGCCTACAACTCAAGACAAAATCCGTCAGATCCCCAGGATTTTCCGGTTCATCTTGACGTCGGACTTGGCGCCGGCGAAATCGTCGAAGGCCTTCGCGGGAACGGTGATGAGCATGCTGTTGATGAAGTCCGCCCCTTCCGCCGCGCCCTGGACCGCGTCCTTCACGCAGCACTCCCACTCCAGCACCGCCCACGAATTGTAGCCTATCTCGGTCATCTTCGTGAACACCTGCTTGAAATCTACCGTGCCGTCGCCAAGGCTTCGGAACCTGCCCGGGCGGTTCTTCCAATCCTGGTAACCGGCATACACGCCGCTCCTGGGCGACAGACGGTATTCGGCGTCCTTTACGTGGAACGCCTTTATATATTCTGCATATGCGGGTATGAACCCCACGTAGTCCATGCACTGCAGGACAAAATGCGAGGGATCGTAGTTGATGGCCACGGCCATGCTGTTGCCGCTGGCTTTCAGGAAGCGCTCGAAGGTGACGCCATCGTGCAGGTCTTCACCGGGATGCAGCTCGTAGGCGATGGCCACGCCGCGTTTTTCGGCTTCCTGCAAGACCGGCTTCCAGCAGCGGGCGAGCTCCTTGAACCCCTCCTCCACCAGCCCGGCCGGGCGCTGCGGCCAGGGATACAGGAACGGCCACAGCAAGGCGCCGCTGAAGGAAGGCACGACTGAAAGACCCATGTTGACCGAGGCGCGGATCGCAAACTTCATCTGCCTGGCCGCCCATGCCTGCCTTTTGGCGGGATTGCCGCGCACGGCGGAGGCCGCGAACTGGTCAAACATCCGGTCATAGGCCGGGTGCACGGCCATGAGCTGGCCCTGCAAATGAGTTGCCAGCTCGGTAATGGCCAAGCCGTTACAGCGGCCCTTGAGATCTTCGCAGTAATCCTTCGAGGAGGCCGCCTTTTCCAGGTCAATGCAACGCCCGTCCCAAGAAGGGACCTGGATGCCGGTATAGCCGAGCGACTTGGCCCAGGCGGTTATGTTTTCAAGGGTGTCAAACGGGGGCTTGTCGCCAAGAAACTGCGCCAGGAATATTGCCGGTCCTTTTATTTGTGCCATGGTGTTCTCCTTGGGTTATTATTAAGGTTGATTAGTCTGTAGGCTGTAGGCTATTAGGCACTGCGTTAAGCATAATTCCTGATTCCCGGCCGGGCGTCGTCCGCCGCCGGTTGGAACTAACAGCCTAACAGTCTACAGCCTGTCCACCTTTACTTCTCCCTGACAATGTCCGCGCCAAGCGCGCGCAGCCTTTCCTCGATCCGCTCGTAGCCGCGGTCTATGACGTCCGCGTTATGGATGACGCTGGCGCCACGGGCGCACAGCGCGGCGATAAGCATCGCCATGCCGGCGCGGATGTCCGGGCTGGAAAGCGGGGTGGCGTGCAGGCGCGCGGGGCCGATCACCACCACGCGGTGCGGGTCACACTGGACTATTTTGGCCCCCATGTCGATAAGGCGGTCCACGAAATACATGCGGCTTTCGAACATCTTCTCGAAGAAGAGCGCCGTCCCGGCCGCCTGCGTCCCGAGCACGATCGCGATGCTCATGAGGTCCGAGGGAAATCCCGGCCAGGGCCCGTCCTCTATTTTCGGCACCGCGTGCCCGTGCTCGAAGCGCAGGCGCATCGTTTTTCGCGGCACCAGCTTGACAGTAGTGCCCTCAAAGCGCAGGTCAGCGCCGAGAACATGGAACGGCCTGAAGACCGGACCGAGGAGATAGCGGTCCACCCCCTGGATGGCCAGCTCGCCGCCGGTGACCGCGGCGGCGGCCAGGAAGCTGCCGATCTCGATATGATCCGGGCAGACCGTGTGTTCGGCGCCGTGCAGCGTCTCCGCGCCTTCTATCGCCAGCATGTTCGTCCCCGCCCCGGAAATTTTCGCGCCCATCTTGTTCAGGAGCACGCAGAGATCCTGCACGTGGGGCTCGCAGGCGGCGTTG
>JBAYWJ010000101.1:0-11256 GCA_041674125.1 Kiritimatiellia bacterium | reverse complement strand
GCGCCAGGTCCAGCGCCTCGGCGCCGTTCGAGGCCGCCTGCACCTTGAATCCGTTTGCCTCCAGGAGCACCTGGAGCATGTATATGTTCTGCTTGTTGTCATCCACGATCAACATTGTTTTCACTGTATTTCCCCCGGCGTGTTGATTTTCATCCCGGGCGGAAGAAAATTCTTTATTTCCGCCACGAAATTTTGCGGGTTTATGGGCTTCTCCATGTAGCCCGTGCAGCCCGCCGCCATGATGCGCTCCCGGTCGCCGGGCATGGCATAGGAGGTAACCGCCACGATCGGGATGGAGCTTAAGTCCGGGTCCTCCTTCAGGGCCTTGGCGACGGCATAGCCATCCATGACCGGCAGCTGAATATCCAGGAGGATAAGGTCGGGCTTTTCACGGCGGGCGAGCGCAATGCCGGATTGCCCATCCCGCGCCTCCAGGACTTTGCAGCCGCTCTTTTCTAGAATAAATCCCGCCAGATAAGCGTTTTTTTCGTTGTCCTCTATGATCAGGATGGTCGGGTTCATGATTTTTTCCTTTCAAGCGGCAGAGAGAAAATAAAGCTGCTCCCCCGGCCCAACTCGCTTTCGACACGGATCGCGCCGCCCATGGACTCCACCAGGCGCTTGCAGATGGAAAGCCCCAGGCCGGTGCCCTCATACTGGCGCGTGGTGCCCGAATCCACCTGCCGGAACGGCTTGAAGAGGGCGCCCATGTCTTCCGGCCGGATGCCGATGCCGGTGTCCTGCACCCGCGTCTCTATGCCTCCGTCCGCAATGCGCGCTTCGATGCGCACCCCGCCCCGCTCGGTGAACTTGACGGCGTTGCTGAGGAGGTTTATCAAAACCTGCTCCACCCTCCGCCGGTCGGCGACCACCCGGCCCACCCCCGCGCCGACTGTGATTTCCAGGGAGAGGTTCTTTTTGTCGGCCAGGGGCTTGATTTTCCCGGCGCTTTTCCGGATCGCCAGCGGCATTTCCACCGGCTCGCTGGCAAGATCAATCCGGCCCGACTCTATCTTTGAAATATCGAGCACATCGTTGATGAGCTCCAGCAGGTGGCGGGCGCTGTCCTGGACCATCACCAGCTGTTTTTCCTGCTCGGGGTTGAGGGCGCCCACCAGCTTCATGAGCAGGATGCCGGTGAAGCCGATGATGGAGTTGAGCGGCGTGCGCAGCTCGTGCGACATGGTCGCCAGGAAGGCCGACTTGAGCCGGTCGGACTCCTCGGCCCGGTCCTTGGCCACCGCCAGCTCGGCCGTCCGCTCCGCCACGCGCCGCTCGAGCTCAGCGGCGTGGCGCTGCAAGTTTTCATGGAGACGGCGGATCTGCTCCTCCGCCTTCTTGCGCTCGGTCACATCGCGCACGATCGCCTGCAGGAGACTTTCGCCATCCAGCTCCAGCCGCGTCAGGCTCACCTCCGCCGAGAAAGGCGCCTGGTCCAGCCGGCAGTGCTCCCATTCAAAGAACTGGAAGCCTTCCTTGAGGGCCAGGTTTATTTTCTCGCGGGCCTTTTCCTCAGAAGGCCGGCCGTCCGGCTGGAAGGGCGGAGAAAACCGGTAGGGCGGCGCGCCGACGATCTGATCGCGCTGGCAGCCGAAAATGGCCAGGGTGCGCGCGTTGCAGTCTATGAACCGGTCATTGCGCATGAGAAAAATCGCCTCGCCGGCGTTCTCGTAGAGCGCGCGGTATTTCCGCTCGCTTTCGCGCAGCGCGAGCTGGATGTGCCGCATCTGCTCGTTCATCTCCGTGAGCCGGGCGTTGCTCGCCGCGATTTCGCGCACCCTGGCCGCGACCTGGCGCCTGAGCGTAACGCTCCAGAGCAGGCTTAAAATCACAAGCCCCAGCGCAACAATCATGGCCCAATTGGCCCAGGCGGGCATCCCCAGGCCGATCTTCTCCGAGGTCCAGCGCTGCAGCGAACGGTAATAAACCGAGTCCGGGTCCTGCTTGAGACGCTTCAGCTGCCGGTCAATGGCCTCCAGCAGCTCCGGCCGGCCCGCGCGGGGCGCGGCAAAAAAAAGCCTAGTGGGATTGAATATGATGGCCGTGTCTTCCAGGCGTTGCGCGGGGCCGTGGGCGGCGCCGTAAAACCGGTTGGCGATCACAGCGTCCACCTCGCCGCGCGCCACGGCCGCAAAGGCCGCCGCGTAGTCCGGCAGCGGCACCAGAGTCACGCCCAGGTCGAAACCGACAAAGGCCTTTTCGAACACTTCCTGCTGGATCGAGCGCTCGAGCATGGACATGCGCTTGCCCTTGAGGTCCAGCACGGACCTGATTCCGCTCCCGCGCCGGGCGAAAACCTGGAACCAGTCCGAGAGCACCGGTTCGCGGTGGAAAGCGTAGCGCGCCTCCCGCGCCTGGGTGATGGCGACGTCGGGCATAAGGTCTATCTCGGCGGCAGTCAGGCGGTCCAATCCCTCGGCCCAGGTGCCGGGCACATACTCGATGGTCCATCCCTCCGACTTGGCGATGGCTTCGATCAGGTCCACGAAAATGCCCTCTGGCCGGCCCTTTTCGGATATGGCCACCTTCGGACTGTTCTGGTATATCCCCACCCGGACCGTCTGCGCGCCGGCGGCGGCAAATCCCGCCCACGCCGCGGCAATTAGGCAGAAAAGCGCCGTCCCGGTTGTGCGAGTGATGTTCATGGGGCTTGAAATGACAGGTCTGACGCCGGTGCGCGCCATTCCCGGATTAAACACAGTCTTTATGCTCCCGCACTACACACAGAATATATCCGTAACAAATACCCACGGCTTGCATGATATGGTTTTTTGCGGCGCTTGTCGACATAATAATCTGTGGATTTCGGCGCCGGAAACTCAACTCCCGGCTTTACATCTGCGCGCCCGCCGGGATAATGGCGGCTGAATACCGGAAAGTGCCTTAATTCCGGGGAGGTTATGGAAAAATGTGCGGGCGTTACACGCTGACGATCACCGATGAAGACAAGCTCCGGGAGCGTTTCCGGCTGACAAAGGTGCCGCGGCTCAAGGCGCAATACAACATCTGCCCCACCCGGCCGGTGCAGGCCATCCTGAATACCCGCCCCGGGGAACTGGTTGCCCTGCGCTGGGGGCTTGTGCCAGCCTGGGCCAAAGAAACCAACACCGCCTATGCGATGATCAACGCGCGCATGGAGTCATTGCTCGAAAAGCCGGCCTACAGGGAGCTCGTGAAAACCAGGCGCTGCCTGGTAATCGCCGATTCTTTCTACGAGTGGAAGAAAACCGGCGGCGGCAAGGAGCCTTACCGGATCATGCTCAAGGATGAAGGCCTCTTCGCGTTTGCCGGGCTTTGGGATTGCCGGTCGGGCGCGGATGGCGAGCTTTTGAGCGGCACGATCATCACCGCCCCGGCCAACGAGCTGGTCCGGGAAATCCACGACCGCATGCCCGTGATTCTTACGAAGGAAAGCGAGGCGATATGGCTTGAAGCGGCGGACGCAAACGAGGCCCTGGCGGCGCTCAAGCCTTGCGCCGCCAGTCTCCTGAAAGCCTGCCGCGTGTCAAAGCTTGTAAATTCCCCCGAAAATGATTCCGCGGAATTGATCCGGCCGGCGCCCCCCTCCAGCCCCGAGCTGACTGTCTAAAGCGGGCTATGCCCGCAACCCAATGTTGTTAATGCTCCATTCCCATAGTGGCGCGAATTTGGTTCGAAAAAGCCTGCGGCGATCTCGGACCGCCTGTGCTACTCTGCGAAGCAGCTTCGCTACGTAGCACGAGCGGGTTTCCCGCGCTTGCGCATACACGAGTATAGCGCTTCGCGCGGCGCACCCGCATTCGGCCCAAGCTGGCCTTGTTTTTTCGAATCCGCCGCTGGCGGAAGCCAAATTCGCCCCACGCTTGCATCGCTGACGCCGATAACAACGTTGGCCGACACCTCAACGTTTCTGATCTATTCAGCGCGCCAATTTTGTTTCCCTCAAGACCCTCAGCCCAAAAACAAGAGGAAATGCGCCGCGCATATGCTTCATACCCACCATCATTCCTTACCCAGCATTATTTTCTTGCTTTTCATCACGGTTTTTTGACATTTCAGGTACTAACAGTCTGCAGAATGTCAGCGGCATGTCAAAGGCCAGGCTGCGGACGCGTACCGGCCGTTATTCGAATGCAAGCTCCAGGGAAACGGGGACGTAATTGCCGCTGGAAAACATGACGATCCACTCGTTGCTGACGATGTTTTTTACCGCCGGGTCGGCAAACTCATCGCCATCAAAATCGCCCGGGCACGGCAGATAATTTTCACCGCCCAGGGCCCTCGCCATGGTGATCGCGGCATAGCCGGCGCCGGAAAGCTTTATCACCCAGCATCCGGTGGCCTCGTTGTAAAGGGCCGGATCGCCCAGGCGGTCGCCGTCGTAATCAGCGGGCACGGCCACGCAGTCCCCGCCGCCCAGCAGGCCGGCAACGGTCACCCGGGCATAGCCGGCCGATGAAAGCAGCACGCACCAGTCTCCTTGGGCTGAACGGCACACGGCCGGGTCGGCTTTCAAATCACCGTCATAATCCGCCTGTGCCCCGGCCCAGCCCGGACCGCCTAACGTTTGCCCCAGCGCAATAACTACGGAGTAATTGGCGCTGGACAACAAGATCGCCCAAGCGCCGCTGCTTTCGCAATAGACGGCCGGGTCGGCCTTCAGGTCGCCGTCGTAATCCGCGGGCACGGACTCATAACCGGGGCCGCCAAGGCCGTTAAGGGCCGTCGTTACCTGGTAATAATTCGCCGATGAGAGCTTAACCTTCCATATACCAATGCTTTCATCGCCCGCCGGCAATGCTGCGCGTAGCACTGCGGGCATGTAAACGGCAGGATCGGCCTTGCCGTCGCCGTCGTAATCGGCCTGCGCCTGGCGCTGGCCGGCATGCGAAAGCCCCAGGCTGTATGCAAAAACGTTCGTGGCACTCACGGCAATGGCGCAGGTGGCGTTTGAAGAACAGGCAAAAGAAGTCACGCCGTTGCTCCCGGAAGCCAGGACAATGCCCTCGCGGTCGGTAATGCGCACAAAAACCTCGTTTGGCCCGGCATCCATATGCGCCCGGTATGTTTTGCCGGTCTGGCCCGAAAACCAGTACCATTGCGTTCCACCGGCAAAGGGAATAGTCCCGTTGGTAACCGAACCGGAAGCAAGGGTTGGTATGGCGGCCTCGTCGAGGAAAAGGTAGCTGGAATAGCGCATGAGCTCGAAGCCGTTCGTGAGCGTTGCCTGGACCGCTCCACCCTTGCGGTAATGGGTGCCGCGCTGGAAGGCAAGGCTGTCGGTCTGCGGCTCGACGACGTAGTTGCCCGCCATCCATTCGGCCATCAGGGCGCCATCCCTCTCCCTGAAGCGGAGTGTTTTTGGAATCTGGTATTCTTTTTCCCAGAAGTATTCCACGGGGTTGCTGTTGATCATGCGGTAGACGCGGTTGGTGCGGGCTCTCCAGGATTGCGGGAAAGCCCCGGGCCGATAAATCTCGCCGAGCGGCTCGGCGGAGGCAAAGGCGCCGTCTACCCCGTGCAAAACCAGCATGTCATGTCCGGCCAGGTTGGTGAAGGCCAGCTGCCGCTGCTGGGAATCGGCTGGAGCAAACCATCCGTTGGACCGCGGGACCAGGTTGGATATCACCGCGGGATTGTCCAGCTTGGCATTCACGGTCAGGACGAGGCTGCCGGCGGAAGCCCCGATCTTGTGGTAGCCCTCGCCGCCGACATACAGGCCCGCCAGGGCGTCGAGCTCGGCCTGGGGCCGGATGGTAACCGGCGAAAAATCCGGCACATAGGCATTGGTCGGCCAGTGCTGGCCTGTTTTTTCCAGGATGGCCCAGCGCAGGGCTTCGGCGCCGACGCTGTCGCAGAGATTGCCCGGGGTGTTCTGGATCACCGCCACGCCCAGCTTGAGATCGCGCGATATTCCCAGGTAAGCGCAGTGAAACCAGGTCCCGCCGTCCTTCCAGAAGACCTTGCCCGCGTAGCGGAAGCGGTAATCAGAGGCAATATCCCAGCCCAGCCCGGCTGGGCTGTCCGAAACATTCAAGGGCAAATTGGTGAGCTGGGGCAAGGTCATGGTGTCTATGCCGTTCGAGCTCACAGCCGTTTGCCCCTGGAACTGGCCGTTGGAAATGATCATGAGGATGAAGCGCGCCTGGTCGTTTGCCGTTGAATACAGGCTGCCGGAACCCATGGCGTTGAGGATCTCCGGCGCCTGGCGTCCGCCTTCCGTGTTATAGGCGGCGGCCAGGCGGTTGGAAATGGCCGCCTTGTCCGGCAGGAACGAGCTCGATTCCATGCCCAGGGGCTGCAGGAGCATGGCGTCCATGGCGCGCGGGAAGTTCGTGCCGGTTATGCGCCGGATAACATCGCTGAGCAGAAGAAAGCCGCTGTTGCAGTACATGTTGCGCCGATTGACCTGCATGAAAGGATAGTCTTCCTTGATGCAGCTTATAAGCCATGGGGCGTAATCTTCAACGACGCGCGTCGTGATCATTCCGTTGAAGAAATCGCCGGGCACGCCGCTGTGGTGGTTCAGCAGCGAGCGGATGGTTACTGTGCCCGAATTGGTGTAGCGCTCCAGCATTGAAAACTCGGCCATGTAATTGGTGAGCGGCGCCTCCAGGTCCACCCGCCCCTGGTCAAGGAGCTGCATGAAAGCGGTTCCAAGATAGGCCTTGGAAACCGAGCCGACGTGATAGACCGTGTCGGCATCGGCCGGCACGCCCGCCTCGCGGTCGGCATAGCCGAAGCCCTGCGCCCAGGCCACGCCTTGCTCGTCCACCAGGGCAATGGACATCCCCTGCACGTTGTTGGCGGCCATCTGGTTGGTGATGTAGGCGGAGACCTGCGCGATGGTGTTGGTGTAAATTGCGGCGGAAGCCGGCAGGGTGTTCAGCGCGGCGGCGGCAAGGCAAAGGGCGGCATGCCTCAAATGCTTCACTGCGGTTCCTCCTTTTCGGCGGCGATTGATCCCGGATTTCAGATTATCTGGCCAGCGGCAAACATGCCCACGGCAAATACCAAAAGCGGCGGCCCGGCCGGGCCGCTCATCAATGCTTTTTCGGCCGGATGATTTTTTTCAGCTCTTTTTTGGCGGCGTTCAGCAGCACCAGCGGCAGCAGCGCAAAAATGCGCAGCCATTCCGAATCCGGCACCATGTGGAGCCGGTAAATTTTCCTGAACATCCTCCCGACCTGGGGCAGCGTGTAAAACCTGCCCCTGATTTTGTTCCGGATGCGCTTCAGATCCTTGATGCTGTAGGTGTCCGAATACACCGAGCCGTGCGTGGCGGTGTAATGATAGCCGGGCGTGTTTTCAATCACCTCTTTCAGCGGCGAATACTTGTCCACCCTGAGCTTCTGGAAACTGATGGTGTCCAGGTTGAGCTCCCGCCCGAACCGGGCGATGTAAAGCATCTCCTCCTCGGTTTCGCCGATGTTGCCGTAAATGAAATAGCCGTGTATGAAGAAGTCATACTTGTTCAAGACTTTAAACGCCGCCCTTATCTGGGACTGGTTGAAGCCCTTGTTGAAATGCTTCAGGATCTTGTCGTGGGGCGATTCGATGCCGATCAGAAAAATCTTAAAGCCGGCCGCCTGCGCCTTTTGCAGCAGCTCCTCGTCGCGCGCGATCTCGATCCGGGTCTGGACGATGAACGATTTCCGGATGCCTTCCGCCACGATGCGGTCGCAGAGATCCTTGCTCCGCCCGGGGTTGTTGAAGAAGTTGTCGTCGCTGAACATGATGACGTCCGCGGTGATGCTCCTGATCTCCTCCATCACAGAATCCAGGGGCCTCTCCACGTATTTTCTTTTCTGCCCGAGCGGGTTCAAGCTGAAGGTGCAGAACTTGCAGTTGAAGGGGCAGCCCCGGGAAGCGAGCACGGTATCGAAGGTCAGGCCGGTCACCCTGACCCCGTTCTGCATCCAGCGGTAGGAATGCCTCCGCAGCGAGCGGTCGGGGAACGGGATCTGCAGGACGTCCGGCAGCTGGCGGTTGGCGTTGTGGACTATTTGGCCGCCTTTCCGGTAGGAAAGGCCGGGGATGTCCGCGAGCGGAAGGCCGTTAACGATGTCCTTGATCGTGTCCTCGCCCTCCCCGCGCACGACGATATCCACGTTGGGGCATCTTTCAAAAATCGTTTCCACCTCGGCCGTGGCCTTGTTGCCGCCGACGATCGTGGTGACCTCGGCCGGCAGCCGGGAAATGAGATCGCAAACGGCGGCGAATTGAGACCCCCAGGTGACGCTGATGCACAGGAGGTCGATTTCCTTCCTGATGAAATCTGAAAGCGCGCCTGGATCCTGGTATTCGGGCTCATACCGCAGGTCGAGCAGCGTCACCCGTCCGACGAGCCCCTTCATGTTCGTGGCGATGTATTCCAGGCCCGTGGCCGGGAATATTCCCATCGTGGCGGTTGAATCCCGAGTGTACGGGTTCAAGGCTAGCGCGTGCTTGTATTTCATGCCGGCCCCGGGTTGTTTTTTCTGCGCAAATCCGGCGGGGCGCTTTCATCCTCCTGGATCAAAACGCTGATGATGTAATAGCCGATCGGTACGCCGACCACCATGCCCCACACGCCGAAAAAACGTTCGCCGAGCAGGAGCAGCACCAGGACGAGGATCGGGTGGATGTGCAGAATATTCCCCGTGATTTTAGGGTTTAAAACATAGGCTTCGAAGGCGTGCACGGCGGTTATGAGAGCCACCAGCTTAAGCACGAGCGGCAGCCCGCCGACCTGCGTGCCGAAAAGCAGGATCGGCACGGAGCTGAGGAAAGTGCCCACGATCGGGATGAAGCCGCAGAAAAACACAATGGTTGAAAGCAGGACTATGTTCGGCACGCCGAACAGCCAGAGCCCGGCGGCGGTCAGGGCCGTGTTGCAGGCGGCGATTATCATCTGGGCGCGCAGCGCCTTGCCCAGCACCTCGGCAAAGGCCACCAGGTGCGGCATGGCGCCGAGATACAAGGTCCGGATGCGGCTGTTTTCCAGCGCGCTTATTTTATCAACGATCAGCCGCCAGTCCTTGACGAGGATGAACGAGAAAATAACGGCAAGGAAAAGGGCCACCATCATCTTCCACCCCAGCCCGGCCAGGGTCAGCAGCGCGGCGAACACGTGCGGCACGACGGCCTTGACGGCCCGGACGGCCTCGTCCTTGAGAGACTCCATCATCACGGCGTATTCCCTGGAAGCGATAAAGTCGTGCGCCTTTTTCTCGCCCAGCACGCCCTTGATGATGCGGTCGGCAAACTGCCCGGTGCTCTCGGTTTCCTCTTTACCGCCGGCGCCGGATATATCCGCCAGGACCTTGTTGGTCTCCATGATCAGCTTCGGCCCCACCCAGGACACTACCGCGGCCAGCACTCCCACAAAAACCACGAACACGATCACCGTCGCCAGGAGATAGTTGATCCGGTAGCGCGCCACGCAGCGGTTGACGATGCTTTTCGTGACGAAGGTTATGAGGAATGTCAGGAAGATCAGCAGGAAGAACGAGCGCAGCAGGTAGAAAAGGCCCGCAAGGATGGTCCAGAGGACCACCGTTTCCCAGTTATTTTCAAGGAACTTTCTGACGCTCAGTTTATCGGCCATGCTTATTATCCCCGCCCGGAATAATACAGCTTCCGGGCAGCCAGTCAAGGCCGGGCCGCCGGAACTTACCCGGTTGACAATCGCCGCGCCTTTGGCTAGCTTTCACTGACCGTTCACGAGGCTTGAAAACAAAAAGGGCTCCCCATGAAAAACAACATGCTCTGCTTTTTCGGAATCGCGCTGGCCTTCAGCGGCGCGGGAAATGTTTTTGCCGTGGACACGAACAATGCACCGGTTAAAAGAGGAGGCGCCGTGACGGTTACCATCATCAGCTCGCTGGACGGAACGGAACAAAAGGCCGATTTTTACTGCCCGCCCGGTGCGGCTCCGGATGGAACAGGCGAGAGCGTGCCCCTGCTGGTCCAGCTGCACACCTGGAGCGCGGGCTACGCGCAATGCGCGGGGCCTTCGCCCGACTCCAAAAGCGCCAAGATTGCGCCGGACTTCCGCGGCCCCAACCGGCGCCCGGAGGCCTGCGCCTCGAAGCTGGCCATCCAGGACGTGCTGGACGCGGTGGAATATGCCAAAAAGAACGCCCGGATTGACGAATCCCGCATCTACCTTTCCGGCTGGTCCGGGGGCGGCCACATGGCCCTCATGATGGCGGCCAAGGCGCCGCAGGTCTGGGCCGGGGTGTCGGCCTGGGTGCCCATTTCCGACCTCGCGGCCTGGCGCGCGTTCCACGGGCCGGCAGGCTACGGCAAGCAGTGCGACGATGCCTGCGGCGGGCCGCCGGGTTCGCCCGCAACCGACGCGGAATACAAGGCGCGCTCGCCGATAAATTTCCTGCCTGCGGCCAAAGGCCTGCCCATAGACATCAACGCCGGCATCCACGACGGCCACAAGGGCTCGGTCCCCATCAGCCAGTCGCTCAAGGCCTTTAACGCCCTGGCGGAGGCCAACGGCTTCAAGGACAAGATGATTTCAGAGGATGACATCCTGGTAATGACCCGCGACGAAAAAATCCCGCCGGCCCTGGCCGGCGAAACCGAAAAGGACCCGGAAAGGAAGCGCGCGGTCCTGTTCCGGCGCACGGCCGGCCCGGTGCGCATAACCATCTTCGAGGGCGCCCACGAATCCGAAGCCGGCGCGGCCTGGCACTGGCTCACGCGCCAGAAAAAAGGCGCCCCGGCCGATTTCAAGGTTTATGAACCGAAGGTAAAAGGCAAAACCGCCGACGCCCGGGAAGTTGGAAAATAATATTTTACAGCAGGGGATTATTTAACTGCGGAAATCATATTATGCACATGAAAAAGAACATCATAAAAAAACTCCATGCCCTGATCGCTTCGCGCCAAAACGATTTCACAGCCCTGGCCAGCGCCATCTGGCACAAGCCTGAGCTTGGAATGGAGGAAAAATTCGCCTGCGCCGAACAGGTCAAACTGCTTTCAGAACTTGGCTTCGCGGTTACAAGCCCCCTCGGGGGCCTCAAGACTGCCTACAATGCAGTCCGCGGCAAGGGCAAGCCCTGCTTCTGCTTCGTGGCGGAATACGACGCCCTGCCCGGCATCGGCCACGCCTGCGGCCACAACCTGATCGGAACTGCGGCCATCGCCGCCGGCTGGGCGGTTGCCGAATCTCTCAAGAAGCGCCATGCCCAGGGCACCGTGATTGTGATGGGCACCCCCGGCGAAGAGGGCAAAGGCGGCAAGGTCCTCCTGCTCAGGCGCCACGCCCTGAAAGGC
>JBAYWJ010000100.1:0-11472 GCA_041674125.1 Kiritimatiellia bacterium | reverse complement strand
TGGACTGGCCCGGTTAAAGCTCCGGCCCTGGAGGGACCGGAAGATGACCTTGCATCATGGATGGAGGCCGGCGTTACCGGCGGCAGCGGCACTGCTGAATGAGAGGCTGACGCCGCTTTTGGTGACCGGCAACTCATCGCGGCGAAGCAGGCAAAAAGCAGAATCGACAGCACAAGAGAGCGCATCAGGTAATTTATCCCTCATTTATTGCCGGGGCGCATATCGGCCGCGTCAGCCGGTCCGCTGCCGTAGGCCAGACTACGGCTTGCAGCGGATGATCAGCCCGAAGCGAGCTTCGGTCGGCGACGTGACCGATTTTTCGACGACCACTTCCGGGACGCCTTTCCGGCTCACGCTCCCGAGGATGAGGCGCAACCGCTCGATCAACGAATCATAGTCAAGCGTGTCGGCGCAACGGTCCATCAGCTGGCCGGCGATCCCGGCCGGGGCGGCCGGCCCCAGGGCGGCAATTTGCTGGATGGCGGTCGTCTGCAGCTTGTCGTTGAAGCGGTCCGCCTGGTAGATATAATCGGCCATCACGTTCAGCCGGTCGCTGCCGTCGGGCTGGATTTTAAGCACAAGATCAAAGCTGAGATAGCGCCGAAGCTGCTCGTAGCGCGCCTGCGCGGCGGCATTCTTCGGGATGTTTTTGAAGAACCGGTCGGCATCCAGCCAGGCGGCGAGCATGTTGCCTTTGCCGAGCGCCCGCTCCGGCAGATGGGCGCGGGCATCCCCGTCGTAGCGGTTTGAATCGCGCGGAACGAGGCACAGGCGTATTTCGTTTTCCACCTCCGGCGCGCCGGGGTCGCCTTCAAATTCCACCATGAAAATCGCGATGCGCTTCGTGATCCCGAACGTGAAAAACCCTCCCTCGGGATCCAGGTAGCGCCCCTTGCCGTGCTGGACCATCATGCGGTTGTGGGAAAGAGCCGGCGGGTTGGTGCCGCTGGCGCGCAGGGCGCCGGTGAGCCGTTCCGCCAGCTGCGAAAATGAGTCTTCCGCCGCCTTGACGTCCGTCACGCGGGCCACGAAGCCGCACAGCATGGAGGGCCGCTCGTCGCGGCTTTCTTCGCGTTTTGCCGGAAACTTGGCGAAGGCGTATACGTTGGCGCCCGGATCGATGCCCCTGGCGAACATCTGGATCAGCACTTCCGCGGTGTTTGTGCCCGCGGCCATCCCGAGGGCGTCCAGCACGTTCCGGTACTGGGGCGAGGACTGCAAATCCGCGGGCCGCAGCGCCACGACCGCGAAGCTGTCGCCCGGTATGAACGCGGCGTGGGACGCCCCTTCCCGGCTGCTCCATGTTCCAGCGCCCCATTTCACGGCGGCATAAATGAGCCCGATGGTGAAAATGATCAGCAGCAGGCTGGTGCCCAGGAACATCCAGCGGTTGCGGCGAGTGGCGGCCGGCGCGGTTTGCCCGGCCGGCCCGGAGGGGGGCGCATCCGGCATAAGCGGCGTATGCCGGCCGCGGGGATCGGCCAGCAGGGCGACGTTGAAGCCGATGAAGAGCGAGACCGCCAGGGGGTCGAAAACCAGCACCAGCACCAGGGTCAGCCACATGACAACGGCGTCGGCCGAGGCGTCAAAGGCGCGGCTCACGAAACGGTAGGGGCCGATATCGGTTGCTCCAATCTGCTGCCGCATGCGCTGAATCTCCTCGTTGCACGCGCGGATGCGCTTGTATACCCCTTCGATCTGCGTGTCGCCGCCGGCGATGACGGTCTTGCCCTGCGACTGCAGCGCCGCGAGCTGCTGCTGGGCCTGCGCGACCGAGCCGGCGTGGCTGTCGCGCAGCGCCTGCTCTTCGGAGCTGAGGTCCGCCAGTTCTTTTGCGTAGCCGGCCCGCAACGCTTCCAGCTCCTTGCCGGCCGCTTCGGCGGCCTTGGCATGGTCGGCCCGCAGCTGCTCCTGGCGGGCGCGGTGCCCGGCAATTTCCCCGGAGATCACCTCGCGTTCCGGGCGCTGCTTTTCGCGGAGCTCCTGGCCTTTCCGGACGCTGTCCGGCTTGAGGAGGAGAATATCGGCTCCGCCCTGCTTGGTGTAGGCATCCACCGCCCGGTCGAGCACCGCCATCCGCTCGTTTAGATCGGCGATCGCGGATTCCTCCGAGGCGATGGCCTTTTTCAGCAGCTCGGCCTTTTCATCCTGCTGCTGCTTCGGCAGCTGGATATCGTTATCGCGGCGCTGCTGCGCGGTTTTGCGGCGCTCGGCGATCCGGGCCAGGGACTGCTCGAGGAGGGCGTTGAGCTCGGTGATGCGCTGCTGGAGCCTGGCGATATCTTCGCGGCTGGCATCGGTGTTCCTGCCGATCTGGCCGCGGTGCGCTTCGATCTGCCGGTTCGCGTCGGCGATTTCCTTTTTAAGCGCCTCGATCTGGTCTTCATACGCGGCAATGCGCGCGTGGGTGCGCTCGTAGGCCCGGGCGAGGTAGCCGTAGTTGCCCAGCGAAGTGATCCCGATCAGGACCAGCACCGCCGTGGTCAGGTAGATTTTGAGAAGGCGGTTGAGGTAGTTCCAGTAGCGGTAAAGGAATGACGCTGCGACAAGCTTGCCGATTTCCAGGCTGCTCGCCATGATCATGACCGGCATTGCCGAGCCGACGAACAGGAAGCCGAGGCCGCACACCGAGAAAAAGGCCGAGCACCCGGCAATGAAAAGGGCTGAGAGCCCGATGACGTACTTGAACCCCGAAGGCAGCATTGGCCTCCGCCCGGCCTCGTGATCTTCTTTCAGGTGATACATGCGACAATCCCTTCGCAAAAAACCATATTTGCTCCGGGCCTGATTGTCAATGAAATCATTCCTGAAAACGTTATTCCCAAGGACATGTGAAAAAATTATCCGGACAAGACAAGGCGCGTCCCTCCCCGGATGGGATCATGCGTTTTCCTGGTAAAGATGGAACTTTACAAGAGGGGCGGACGCTGGCATAAACTGGGGCACGGAATGGCACGTTGAGTTTCCGGGGGCGATGGAGAAGGTCGCCCGCCGGATGATATTCGTCACACGGGAGAAAATTCATGGAAGGCGCAAGGGTCCTTAAAAATTCGCAGATCATCATCCTCGGCATTTGCATCGCATCGGCGACCGTGGCCGCCAGCGTGATCCTCTCGCAGGGGTTCCTGAAGGTGATGAAGTTCACCCGCGAGCAGATTTCCGTGACCGGGTCGGCCCGGCAGGATATCCGCAGCGACCTCGCGATCTGGAGGTCGTCGTTCTCAAGAAGGGACGCCGAGCCGGCCGCCGCTTACAAGAAACTTAAAGAAGACCTGGCGCAGGTCAAAAAATACCTCGTTTCCAAGGGGATAAATGAAGACAGCATCCAGGTTTACCAGGTTGACACCACCACGATTTACAGGAAGAATGAAAAGGGCGAAGACACCAGCGACATCCAGGGGTATGCCCTCAACCAGCAAATTGCAATCAAGTCGGAAGATGTTGACAAAATCACCCGGCTGTCGAGGGAAGCAACCGAGCTGATAGACCAGGGTATTAAGTTTTCTTCCGGGGCGCCGGAATATTATTACACGAAGCTGGACGAGCTCAAGGTTGAAATGCTTGCCAAGGCCACGCAGAACGCCAAGCAGCGGGCGGAGAACATGACAAAAGCCACCGGGAACAGGATCGGATTCATGCGCTCGGCAAAGATGGGCGTGTTCCAGATCACCCCGGTCAATTCCACCGAGGTCTCGGACTGGGGCGTCAACGACACTTCATCGCTCGAAAAGAAAGTCACCTCGGTCGTCAACGTCAGCTTCGCGATTGAATGAATGGGTGTAACGGACACGCGGCGATTGCACAGGTTATTTTTTCCCAGCTCCGGATCGGAAACGATGCCTTCATTTTATGAAGGCCTGCAACAGAACTGAACAGGAACTGCAGGCCGCGATAGCCGCCTGCAATCCGTCAGCTGACGGACGAAGAAGGATATGCGGGCACGCAAAAGTCTGGTTGTGCCAGAAGGCCGCCTTGGTTGATAAAATCTGGTTGATATGCCGCTCAAACGTCATTTCCTTGGATGGGATGCCCCGGTTGCCGAAAAGGTCAGCGCATGGCTCCTTGGGGAAAAGGGCGGCGGCGCCCCGGTCGATCTCCAGGACACGCTGGTCATAGTCCCCACCTTGCAGGCCGGGCGGCGCCTGAGGGAAACTCTGGCCCGGCACTGTTTCGAGCGCCGGACGGTCCTGCTTTCGGCCGGCATTTTCACCCCCCATCATTTCTTTTCACTTTCCGGGCCCGGGACCAATGCCGCCAGCCCGTCGGCGACGATGGCGGCCTGGACGGATGTCCTGGCCGGGGCGGATCCGGCCGCGTTCGGCAATCTTTTTCCGCAGTCCGGCAAGATTGAAGGTGTCGACAGGTTCCATTGGGCGCTTGCCACGGGAGACATCATCGAGCAGCTCAGGCAGGAGCTGGCCGAAGGCGGCTACACCATCCCCGATGTCATCAGCCGCCACGGGCAGGATTTGCAGGAGCCCGGGCGCTGGCGGGATTTGGAGGAGCTGGAAAAACTTTTTTTGCGCAAACTGTCCGCGCTGGGACTGGCCGACGCGTGCCGGCTTAAAATCGGCCTGGCGGAGAAGCCGGACCCGGAGCCGGAGTTCACGCGGATTGTGGCGGCCTGCGTGCCGGATCCGACCCCGATGGCTGTCCGGGCTCTGGAGAACCTCTCCCGCGAAAGCTCCGTGGAAGTGCTTATCCATGCCCCGGAGGCCCTGGCCGGTAAATTCGACGCCTGGGGCCGCCCCGTTCCCGGGGAATGGGCGCGGGAGGAAGTGGAAATACCCGGTTGGGACAAGAGCGTTTTCCTGGAAGCATCTCCCGAGGCCCAGGCCGGGAAGGTTTTGGAAATCATGGAAAGCCTGCCGGCGGAATTCGGCCCGGCCGATATCGGCCTCGGCGTTCCCGATCTTTCCGTGATCCCGTTCCTGGAAAAGGAACTCCGTGCGGCCGGCCTGGAGGCGTTCAATCCGGCCGACATTCTTCTCAGGGACCACGCCCTCGGCCGCCTGGTTGAGATCATGTTCAACCTCGTGCGGTCGCGCGCCTACATCCACGCGGCCGACCTGCTGCGCCATCCTGATTTTCTGAGGTACCTGGAAGATTCTTGCGGGATCGCCTCCCGCGGCCTGCTCGCGGAGCTGGACCGGTTCCAGAACCGATACCTGCCCGTCACCCTGGAGAGCATGCTCGCGCCCTTCGGCTCCGGGAACAAGGCCGGGGGCGGCGCGCGCAAAAAATTTCCGGCGCTGGGCAAGGCGCTGGAAACCATCGCGGGGCACGCCGGCAAATTTGCTGAAAAACCGTTCGAGGAAGCCTGGCGGTCGTTCCTGCAGGCGGTCTACGGCGTCCGCCGGGTGGGCGGTGAAAACGCCGAAGACCGCGAATTCCAGGGCGCGGCTAAGGTAGTGGAAGACGCCCTGCGTGAGCTGCGGGATATCCCGGAGGGCAAAACGGGACTGGGCAAGGACCGCTTCCACGACCTCTTCGCCCGGCGGCTGAGGGCGCTGGCCTTTACCCGGGAGCGCGGGAAGCAGGTCCTGGATTTGCAGGGCTGGCTGGAGCTGCCCTGGACCGGCGCGCCTTGCATGATCGTGACGGGGATGAACGAGGAGTTCGTCCCCGGCGGCAGCCTTTCCGGAGTTTTCCTGCCGGACAGCCTGCGCAAGACGCTCGGCCTGCGCGACGATCTTTCCCGCTTCGCGCGAGACGTTTATCTCCTCAAGTCCATGGTGGAATCGCGCCGCCGGGCGGGGCGTCTGTTTATCATTGCGGGCAAGTGCTCCCTTTCCGGCGACCCGCTCCGGCCCTCGCGGCTCCTGTTCCGCTGCCCGGCGGAAGAGCTGCCGGCGCGGGCCGGGCGGCTGTTCAAGCGCATCGGGCCTTCCGGGCGCGTCCCCGCGGCCGAGCCCATCTTCAGGCTCAAACCCGCCAAGGGTGCCAGGGACGGCGGAATCATCGAGGAGAAAAAAATCCCGGTGACGGCATTCCGCGATTACCTTGCCTGCCCGTTCAGGTTTTATTTGAAGCGCGTGCTTGAAATGGAAACTTCAAGCGACGACAAGACCGAGATGGACGCCCTGGATTTCGGGCAGGTGATCCACGAGGTGCTCCAGGCCATGGGCTCGGACCCGGAGCTGTGGGGCTGCGGGGACGCCGTTCGTTTGGGCGCGCGGCTTTCCGAGCTCGCCGCCGCCCGGGTATCCGCAATGTTCGGCAAAAACCTCCCCATGGGCGCCCTGGTGGCGCTATCATCGGCCCGGGCGCGCCTGGAAGCCCTTGCGCGCGAGCAGGTGGAGATCGCCGCCGCGGGCTGGGAAATTCTGGCAGCCGAGCAGACCTTGTCCGCCGAGCGGCACGGGTTTACCATCGCCGGCAAGATTGACCGGATTGACCGGCACAGGGAAAGCGGCGCGATCAGGATCATCGACTACAAGACCTCGGACTCGGCCGTTTCGCCTGAGTCCGCGCACCTTGGAAGGCGCAGGGAGGATGAGACCCGGGATTATAACCGGCTGGTTGTCCCGGGCAAGCCCGGCAAAAAAGGGCAACCCGCGGAAAAGACATTCAGGTGGGTGGATCTGCAGCTGCCCCTTTACCGCCTGCTCTTCAATCCCGAAAGCCTATTCGAGCCCCGGGTTGAGCTGGCCTATTTCAATCTTCCCAAGGCCGCCGGCGAAGCCGGCCTGGTTGCCTGGGATGATTTTGACGGCACGGTCATGGCCTCGGCCCTGGAGTGCATACGGGGCGTCCTGGAAGACATAGAAGGCCGAGTTTTCTGGCCGCCTTCGGAACACGTGAGGTATGAGGATGAATTTGAGGCGCTCTTCCAGCAACCGCCCGAAGAGGCGTTCGACGTGAAAGGATTTGCAAAATGAGCGCCGCAAAAAATCAGCCCTTCGGGCACCTGGCGATCCTGGCCTCCGCCGGCTCGGGCAAGACCACACGCCTGACCCACCGCTACATCCAGCTGCTGGCGGACAAGTCCCTGGAGGCGAACCCCGGGCGCATCTGCGCGCTGACCTTCACCAGGAAAGCCGCGGGTGAAATATTCGACCGGATCGTCGAGTGCCTCTCCAAAGGCGCCTCCGGTAGCGCCGGGGCCGCCGAAATGGCCGGCCGGATCGGACGGCCCGGCCTGGGTGCCGCGGAGTTCGGCAGGCTGCTGGGCCTGTTCCTCGACAACCTGCACCGCGCCGTTATCGGGACGATGGACAGCTTCACCTTCAGCGTGGCGCGGGCCTTTCCCATCGAGCTGGGCATCCCCGTGGATTTCCAGGCCGCTGATTCCGACAAGGCCGAGGGCAAGGCGATGCGCCAGGCCATTTTGGCCGATCTCCTCTCCGCCCGGGGCGGCCCCGGCGCGATGGGTTTCCTGGAGGCGTTCAGGAAAGCCACGTTCGGGGCCGAAGAGAAGGGGGCGGAGGAACTCCTGGATGAAATGATGAGCAAGCTGCACCTTTCCTACCGGCTTTGCCCGGACAGGACAAAGTGGGGCAACGCGCGCCTGGTCTGGCCGGGAAAGCCCGGGGCGCACTTGCGGATTTACAGGGAGGATGAACTTTCGGCAAGCCTGGAGGTTATCCGGCAGTGGATGCAGGAGCAGGAGCGGATGAAATCGGCGCCGGCGGCGTTCCTGGAAAGCCTGGGCGCGGCGGTGAACGCCCTGGCGGTACACACCCTGGCCGCCCCGTGGGACAAGGCGTTCAAGGGAGTCGCTTTCGGCCAGCTGCTGGCGGGCCGGGATGCGTTTCGTTCCGGTGCGGGGGTGTTTTCATACCGGAACAGGGAAATCAGGGTGTCCGCGCCCGCCTGCGGGGCGCTCGCGATGCTGGCGGACAACCTGGCGGCGGTCGAGATCAAAAGGGCGCTTGAAAAAACCGCCGGCCTTCACGGACTGCTGGAATATTACGACGCTGCCTATGAAAAGCTTTCCCGGGAATCGGGGCGATTCAGCTTCACCGACATCCAGTACCTGCTGGCCCTGGGCGGAATTTCGCGCCAGGCCGCCGCCATCAGCCGCCGGCAGGGCGAAGGCCGCCTTTTCATTGATTACCGCCTGGATGCGCGCCTGGACCATTGGCTGCTGGACGAGTTCCAGGACACGAGCGACCTGCAATGGGCCATATTCAAAAACCTGGTATCCGAGATTGTTCAGGGCGACCCGGAAGGCCGCGCGCGCAGCTTCTTTTACGTGGGCGACGTGAAGCAGTCCATTTACCGCTGGCGGGGCGGCAACCCCGGACTTTTCCTTGAAGTCCAGAGGCAGTATAACCGCGCCGGGCAGGTGATCCGCCCTGAAACAATATCGGAAACCTACCGCTGCTCGCGGCCGGTGGTGGAGGCGGTCAACAGGGTGTTTTCGGACCTGCCTGCCGGCGTCCTGCCGGAAGAGGCCGCGGCGGCGTGGAAAACGGTCTGGAAAAAACATGAAACCCACAACAGGGACGCGCCGGGCTACGCGGCGCTCATGCAGCACGAGCACGATGACGACCCGGAAGACGCCCGCTGCCGCCTGGTGGCGGACCTGCTGAACGAGATACAGCCCGCCCGGCGCGGCCTAGGGGTGGGGATCCTCATGCGCGACAACGACGCCTGCGGCCGCCTGGTCAACGTGCTCCGCAGCAGGTGCCCGGGAATGGTGTTCGTGCACGAGGGCAAGGCCGCCATCATCGAAAATGAGCTTGCCCAAGCCATTATCGCGCTGGTGCGCCTGGCCGCCCACCCGGGCGACGAGTTTGCCTGGCAGCACATCCTGATGAGCCCCCTGGCGACGGCGCTCGAGAAGGAGAATATTGACCGGGAAAACATTTCCACGCGCCTGCTGGCCGATATCGAAAGCCGCGGATTCCACGCCTTCGTGTCGGAGTGGGGCGGCCGCCTGGATAAAGCAAGCGCCCTGAACGCGTACGGCCGGCAATGCCTGGCGCGCCTGGAGAAGGCCTCCGCCGCGTTCGACGCCTCCGGCTCGCGGCGCTGCAACCGCTTCCTGCAGTTCATGGAAGACTACGAGGTCCAGGAAGAGGTTGCGCCGGGCTCGGTCCGCATCATGACCGTTCACCAGGCCAAGGGTCTCGAGTTTGACATGGTGATCCTGCCCCAGCTCCAGCACAGGACCAGGATGAACATGGCCCGGGCCGAACGGGCGGACCGGGAAATGCTTTACGGCGGCCGGGCCTTTGATCCGGAATGGGTTCTCAAGGCGCCGAAAAACGAAATCGCCGAAAACGACCCGGTCCTGGGTGAAAGTCTCCGGGAGCTGGACGCCCGGCACTGCTTTGACTGGCTCTGCCTCCTCTACGTGGCCATGACGCGCGCGCGCCATGCGCTTTACATGGTAACATCCCCGGCGCCGAAAAGCGACACGCTCCGCCCCGCCTCCTTCCTCAAGCTACAGCTGGCCGGCGGCGTTGACCCGGACCCGGTTGATTCCATCCAGGTCAGCGGCCGTTCCTGCGACCGGCTTTACGCGTCGGAGCAGGGCGGCGAAAAATGGTATGACGCTGCTTTCCCGCTGATATCCGGCGATGAAAAAAACTTCGCCCCGGCCGCGCCCGGCCCGGGCAAGTTTGCCAGACGCCGGTCGCGCCGGGAAATCCTGGAGCGGGCCGAGCCTTCCCGGCAGGAAACATTCGAGCGCAGCGCCTCCGATCTCTTCGAACAGGAAACCTGGGACGTGCTTGATTTCGGCTCCGCCATCCACGAGCTTTTTGAAAAAATAGAATGGCTCGCCCCTGAAACCGGCGCGGAGGACATCATCGGCGCGTGGGTCCCCTCAAAGGAGTACGGCCCCATGGTCCGGGAGGATGTTCTCAAGCAGTTCCGGAAATGCCTGGAGGTGCTGGAGGTGCGGCAGGCCCTGGCCCGGCCGGAGGGCAACGTGCTCTTGTGGCGGGAGAAGAGTTTTGAAATCATCATGGGCGGCAAATGGGTCAGCGGCACATTCGACCGCGTGGTGATCAGGAGGGATGCCGCGGGCAAGCCGGCCGGGGCCGCGATAATGGATTTCAAGAGCAACCGGGGCCTGGCGACGGAAGCCGCCATGCGCGCAAAGGCCGAATACTACCGGCCGCAGATGGAGCTCTACCGCCGGGCGCTGGCAAAGATTCTCGGCCTGGCCGAGGACCTGATTTCCGTGGATATTCTCTTCACCGTCCCGGCCAGGGTTTTCCGGCAATAATCGCGGCCGGAGTGCAGGCGCGCAAAGGCAAAAAGAATACTTCGCGCCCCGCAAATAACGCCGTCTCACCGGACAAGCTTGCATCTGCCCGGCATTCTGCTATACCCTCAATTTCGCACAAACAAAAGCCGGTCATATATAATAAACTGACAGCTAATTAGTTGCAGTGAGTTTTGCGTAATAATTTATTCTAACCAAACGAGCGAGATTAATATTGTTCATAAATTGCTTTTGTTTGCAAAGGGAATGTCGCATGATTTTACCTCATCTGCTTCGTTGCGAACGGCTTGCAGTATGCTTATACAGTCCGGCCTTCGCAGCCAGTAGGCCTTGCTACGGCGGAGTAGGCCGGCGCCCTTCGTGCCTCGCATCTGCGGCAAACTTATGCGATGCGAAATTAAGGCATACACATGCGCCGCTTCATTGACCGGTAACATTATGCACACGGACAAGATCAGGAACATTGCGATCATAGCGCACGTTGACCACGGAAAGACGACGCTGGTGGACAAGCTTCTGCGCCAGAGCGGGTCGTTCCGCGAGAACGAGGTGGTTACCGAACGGCTGATGGACAGCTCCGATATCGAGCGCGAGCGGGGCATCACCATCAGTTCCAAAAACGGTTCATTCATCTACGCGGGCCATACCATCAATATCATTGACACGCCCGGCCACGCCGATTTCGGAGGCGAAGTGGAGCGGGTGCTGCAAATGGCCGACGGCGCCCTCCTGCTGGTGGATGCCCAGGAAGGCCCCATGCCCCAGACCTATTTCGTGCTCAAGAAAGCGCTGGCGCGCCGCCTGCCGGTTGTCCTGGTCATCAACAAGATCGACAAGCCCGCGGCCCGCGCCCGCTGGGCGGTGGACCAGGTCTTCGACCTTTTTGTCACCCTGGGCGCGCCCGACAGGATCCTCGACTTCCACGTGGTCTATGCCTCCGCCCGCGATGGCCATGCCAGCCTGGATCCGGCGCATCACGGCACGGACATGCGGCCGCTGTTTGATGCCATCCTGAAATATATCCCGTCCCCTAAGGGTTCCCCCGATGCTCCCCTCCAGCTGCAGGTGGCCAGCATTGATCACTCCTCGTTCCTCGGCCGCCTGGGGATCGGCAAGATCACGGCGGGCCGCCTGGTCCCGAACCAGCCCGTGATGCTGGCAACAACCGGCGGCAAGCGGGAAACGGCCCGGATTACCAAGATCTACCGCTACGAGCGCGACCGGAAGGTGGAAACCGGCGCCGCCGAGGCGGGGGACGTGGTGGCTGTCGCGGGGCTGGAAACCGTGAT
>JBAYWJ010000099.1:0-11481 GCA_041674125.1 Kiritimatiellia bacterium | reverse complement strand
CTTGCGGTCGCCGTCGTAATCGGCCGGCACGGGAATGTCGTTCGCGTTCACCCCGAATAATACCGGCCCGACGCGGTAATAGCCGGCGCTGGAAAGCCAGACATACCAGGTGCCGGTGGTGGCGCTGAAAACGCCCGCGTCCACGAAGCCGTCGCCATCGTAATCGCCGAAGGCGGGCACTTCGCCGGAATCCACGTGGAACCTTACGGCCGGCTCCAGGAGCGAGTAGCCCGCCGAGCTGACCCAGATGTAGAGGCGGCCACTGTTCAGGTGGTAAACGGCCGGATCTGCCAGGCGGTCGCCGTCGTAATCGGCGCTGGCCGGCTGACCGCTGATGATTTCTGCGCCGACTTCCGGCAGGGCGTAGCCGCTGTCAACCCCGCTGAACGCGCCGGTTACGGATGTGTTCCATGCCCGCAGCCAGTAATATTTCATGAGGCCGGCGCGCGCCCCGGCGGTGGTGTCGTCATATTCCGTGGCCGCGGAGTTGCCGATCATGGAGGCTGTGCCGATGTTGTTGACGTCGCTGTTCCAGATTTCGTAGCCATCGGCCCCTTCCACCGCATTCCAGGTCACGGCCACCCTGCCGGTCAGGGTGCCGTCGGTGGCGGTTATGCCGGTTGGCGGCGGCAGGTTGGTGACGACCTGCGAGGGGACGCGCCATTTGGCGACGTTGTAGGCTTCCAGCCCCCCGGCATTGGTAAACGACCCGCCGGCAATGATATTGCCGCCGGCGTCGCGCGCCAGCGCGAGCACACCGGGGAAGTCAGGCGCAGTCAAGCCGCTGCCCAGGTTGGTCCAGGCTGTCCCGTCCCACATGGCGATGCAGGCGGCAGCCCTGCCGCCGGCATTGGTGAAATAGCCTCCGGCATAAAGCTTCCCGTCCGGGGCAACCAGCATGGAATGGCAGGTTTCATTCATGCCGGGGCCCATGGCGCTCCAGGCGGCTCCATCCCATTTGGCGACGCTGGCGGCTGCGACCACGCCGGCGGTGGTGAAATGCCCGCCGACATAAAGATTGCCGTTTGTATCCGGGGCGATGGCGAAGGCGGCAAAGTTCAGCCCCTCCCCCAGGGCCGACCAGCTTGTTCCGTCCCACCTGGCGATATGGCGCGCGCCGGACCCGGCCGCGTTGGTGAACCACCCGCCGGCATAAAGGTTGCCGCTTGAGTCAACCGCCAGCGCGTCAATCCTGTTATCAAGCCCGGGGCCGATGCCGCTCCAGTTGGTGCCGTCCCACCTGGCGATATAATTGACAGGCACGCCGCCCGCGTTGGTTATGTATCCGCCCGCGTAGAGGATATCGTTGCCGTCTATGGCAAGCGCGTTCACGCCGGGGCTTATGAAAACATCCAGGCCGCTTCCCAGGGGGGACCAGGCTGTCCCGTTCCACATGGCAATGTTGTTGGCGGATACTCCGCCCGCGTTGGTAAAGGCGCCGGCGGCATACAGGTTGCCGCGGCTATCCACGGCCAAAGCGCACACCTCGTTGTCCATTCCGCTGCCGAGCGCGGCCCAGTTTGTCCCGCTCCACCTGGCGATCGCGCCGAGCGCCGTGCCTCGGGAAGCTGTAAAAGTTCCGCCGGCGTAAATGTTGCCGCCGGAGTCGCTAGCCAGCGCATAAACATATCCATTCAGCCCGCTGCCGAGGCTGGACCAGACCTGTGAATTTCCCGGCCGGGCAAACAACGCCAAGGCCGCAAGCAAAGCCAGTCCGCAACACGACATTTTGTTCATCGCTCCTCCCGCTGGTTGATTACGTAAAAACAACAACTTAATGATGGGTATTATATTACCTCGCCGTTTTCAGCGCAAACATAATTTACGGCAAAAATGCAATCCCTTAGAAGCTGTGAAAAAGCATGGTCACGACAAAGCGTGCCCCTCCAACAACAAGGCGATTTTTAATGGAGGGACGCACTTCGTTGCGTCCGAAACCATTTTTTTCACACGCTCTAAGGCTAAACGACAAAATATTTGCGTGATTTTTTACGGACAGCTTCCCAATGTGAAAAATTGTTGTTAAAAGGCCCCGAACGGATATATTGCATGTGTTTGGGTTGAGTCAAATTCTGAAAACCATGCCGTTTAAAAAAAATATTTATAAGCCGTTAATATTTGCCCTGCTGCTGGCCGGCGCGGCGGCAGCTGAAATCGAAGATCCGCCCGAGCTGTGGTTCCCGGTCGGCGAAAAGCTCACCTACCAGGTGTACTGGGGGCTTTTCCCGGTGGCGGAAACAAGCGTCACCACGGAATGGATCGAGGAGGACGACCGCCTCCTGCTGGCAATCAGGGCCCGGACCAAAAGCTATGCCCTGCTGGACACGCTCTACCCTGTCAACGACTTTATCGAAAGCGTAGTGGACCCCGAGACCTTCCTGCCCCTGCGGTTTTCCAAGAACCTGAGCGAGGGCCGCTACCGCCTGAACGAGATCACCACCTTCGACCACGAGCGGCTAACCGCCCACTGGAAGCACCTCATCAAGACCAACGAAACGGATTTTGCCATTGAAGGCGACACGCGCGATCTGCTAAGCTTCATGTATTTCATGCGATCGAGGAAGCTGGATCCGAACCGGACCTACACCCAGCGCCTGATGGCGGACGAGAAGCTTTATGACCTTATCATCAACACGAAAAACTACGCCAAAGTCCACGTCTCCCGCTACGGTTCGGTCCGCTGCCTGGCCATCGAGCCCGAAGCCAAGTTCCAGGGGTTTTTCGTGCGTATCGGGCGGCTTTTCCTTTGGATATCCGACGACGCGCGCTGCCTCGGAGTGAGGGCCGTTGCCAAGGCGCCGGTCATCGGGTCCATCAAGCTGCTGCTTTACAAGGTAGAGGGCCCCGGCGACGACGCCTGGGTGAACATTGAAAGCCGGGCCGTGAAGGGCACCAGCGGAGGCAACACCAATACAAACCAGTCTGCAGAGAACAAAAGCGCTGCTCGCTAAATTCCGCCGCAGGAGGATCCTCGTGGCGGGCGACCTCATGCTCGACCGCTACATCTACGGCGGCGTGAGCCGCCTCTCGCCCGAGGCGCCGGTGCCGGTCGTTAACGTGCGCGGCGAAAAAAACATGCCGGGCGGGGCCGCCAACGTCGCGCGCAACGTGAGGGCGCTAGGGGGCGGGGCCGATATATTCGGCCTGATCGGTCCCGACCAGGCCGGGCGCGACCTGATGAAGGCCATGCGCGCGGAAGGCATCGTCACCCGGTGCGTGGCCGGCGGCAGCTCCGCCACTACCGTCAAGATGCGCGTGATCGGTGAGCGCCAGCAGGTGGTGCGCGTGGACTGGGACAGCAAGGCCAACCTTGGCGGCGCCCTTCTTGCGGGCTTAAGCCGCAAGGCGGCCGCGGCGGTCGCGCAGAGCGACGGCGTCATCCTGGCCGATTACTCGAAGGGCCTCGTCTGCCCCGAAATCGCCGCCGCGATCCTCTCCGCCGCCCGGCGCTGCGGCGTGCCGGTGGCGGTGGACCCGAAGGAAAACCGGGATTTGCCCCTGGAGGGCATCGCGATTGCCACCCCCAACCGCAAGGAAGCCTTTTTCCTGGCGGGAGCTTCCGAAAAGGAACCGGCCCGCGACCCGCTCAAGGACCGCCCTCTGCTTTGCGTTTGCGACAGCCTCATGCAGCAGTGGAAGCCGGAGCTGCTTGTCATAACCCTCGGGGCGCAGGGCATGCTCGTGGCGCCGCGCGGCCAAAGCCCATTCCACGTGCCGACCGTGGCCAGGGAGGTGTTCGACGTGAGCGGCGCCGGCGACACGGTCATAGCGACCATGCTCCTGGCGCTTTCGGCCGGCGCGGACAAGACCGAGGCAGCCGAGCTGGCCAACTGCGCGGCCGGGGTGGTCGTGGGCAAGATGGGCACCGCAACCTGCTCGGGGCCTGAGCTGATTGAATTCATGCGGAACATGCGCCGCTGACCGCCGATAATTTTTGGGCGGAGCGGAATCAAGGGAACAAAAATGCGGGAGAAAAACATCAAGGTCCTGGGGGTCATACCCGCGCGCTGGGGCTCGACCCGTTTCCCCGGCAAGAGCCTGGCGCTGATCTGCGGCCGCCCGCTCATCCACTGGGTCATAGAGAATTCGCTCAAGGCCAGGGCGCTCGACAAGCTGGTGGTCGCCACCGACGACCCGCGCATAGCCGAGGCGGCCGGGCAGTGCGGGGCCGAAGCGGTCATGACCGGCGCGAACCATCCTTCCGGCACCGACCGGGTGGCCGAGGCCGCCGGCAAATACCGGGCGGAGATCATCGTCAACATACAGGGCGACGAGCCGGCAATCGACCCGAAACTCATCGACCGGCTGGCCGGGGCGATGCTCCGCGAAAAGAACTGGGACATTGCCACCGCGGCTTCCCCGCTCAAATCCGCCGCCGAGGCCGCCGCGCCCTCGATCTGCAAGGTGGTTTTCAGCGCCGCGGGCCAGGCCCTTTACTTCTCCCGCCACCCCATACCGTTCATCCGCGAAAAATCCTTCGCCCCGCCCGAAACAGTTTTCTGGCGGCACATCGGCATTTACCTTTACCGGAAAGAATTCCTGGCCAGGTTCGTGGCCGAGCCGCCGTGCCTGATCGAGAAGGCCGAATGCCTGGAGCAGCTCAGGGCGCTCCACATCGGGGCGCGCATAAAGGTGGAACTCACGGACCACGCCGGGATTGGCGTGGACACGCCGGAGGACATCGCGGCGGCGGAGGAAGCGCTGAGGAAGAAAAACGGGGATGGAACCTGATAGCCCGCAGTCCGCAGTCAACATTCAGCAGTCAAAAGTCAAAAGACGGATTTCAGTATACGAGACGCTGTTTTCTCTATACGCTATTTCCTCTATTCGCTATACGCTTATAAAATGCGGGGGAACGACATGGCGCACGCAGTCAAGGTTGGAAAAATTGTCATCGGCCGGGGTCGCCCGCTGGCTCTGATCGCTGGCCCCTGCGTGATCGAGGGGCGGAGGCAGTGCCTGCGCATCGCGGCCAGGCTGAAGGCCCTTGCGGACGAGGAAAAGATCCCGCTCGTTTTCAAGGCTTCCTACGACAAGGCCAACCGAACCTCCCACGACTCTTTCCGCGGCCCGGGCCTGACGCGAGGCCTGGAGATACTCCGGGAGGTCAAGGAGCGCTACGGCCTGCCGGTGCTTACGGACGTGCACAGCGAATACGAAACGCCGCTCGCGGCCAAGGTGGCGGATATCCTCCAGTGCCCGGCCTTCCTCTGCCGGCAGACCGACCTGATCCTGGCACTCGGCAACAGCGGCCGGGCGGTGAACATCAAGAAGGGGCAGTTCCTCGCGCCGTGGGATATCCGCCACATCATCGCCAAAATCGAGGCCACCGGCAACCGGAACATCATGGTGACCGAGCGCGGCGCGGCCTTCGGCTACAACAACCTCGTGGCGGACATGCGCAGCCTGGCCATCATGCGCGGCTACGGCCACCCGGTGGTCTTCGACGCGACCCACAGCGTCCAGCTGCCGGGCGCCGCGGGAAGCGAAAGCGGCGGCGACTGGCGGATGGCTCTCTGCCTGGCGCGGGCGGCGGTGGCCGCCGGATGCGAGGCGGTGTTCGTCGAGACGCATCCCGCGCCGGCCAGGGCGCTTTCCGACAAGGCGGTCATGATTCCCCTCGCCCGCCTGCGCGGGCTCTGGCGGACCTTGAAAAAAATAGCGGCCGCATCGGCCGGCACATGAGCGGCGCCGGAAGAGCAGGAATTGGATGAAAAACATTTCAAAAATAATGGCGGCCGCGGTTGTTATGCTGGCGCTTTCCGCGCCCGCGCCCGGGATTGACGACCTGCTCGGCCAGAGCATCAGGAAGTTCCGCTATCCCAGCTACGACGCCCAGGGCCAGCTGAAGATGGAGGTCGCCGGCGACACGGCCCAGGTAATGCCGGAGGGGCTGATCCGCATCACCAGCCTCAAAATGACGTTCCACGAGGAAGGCAAGACGGCGATGATGATCGTCACCCCGGTGTGCTTTTACGACCGGATGAACCAGACGGCCTCCTCCGAGGCGCCGGTCACGGTCACGCGCCCCGAGATCATGATCAACGGCACCGGGTTCGAGTGGAGCGAAAAGAGCGGCTCGATCAGCATCAGGAGCAACACCCGTGTGCTGCTGCGCAGGTCGGGCCAGCGCTCCTACCTGGACAGCGCCCCCGCCACGGCGGGGGTGGCGCGCGCGGAATCCGCGGCCACGGCCGAAACGAACGTGACGGTCATCACCTCGCGCTCGCTCGCCTTCAACCAGAAAACCATGGCGGCGGTCTTCGAAGGCGGCGCGGTCGTGTCCGACCCGGAATTAAATATTTCATCTGATAGTTTGACTGTTGAGTTCACTGATGATAAAAAAGTGAAACAAATCAACGCGGACGGGAACGTGGTCATAACGCGCGACACGATGCGCGCCTACGCCAAAACCGCCACTTACGCGCTGCAGGAGGGCAAGATAACCTTGTGGGGCAAACCGACCGTGATGCGCCAGAAAGACAATTTGACCGCGGAATCAATCGTCTTCTGGCGGGATTCCGACCGGATCATATGCGAGCCGAACGCGCACCTCGTGATTTACTCCGACAGCGCCAATAACAGCAAGATTTCCAAGAACTGAACATGGCGACGCCCAGCGAAGCTCCGATCATCCTAACCGACGGCCTCGTCAAGACCTACCACCGCCGCAAGGTGGTGGATGGCGTGAGCATCGTCGTCCGGCCCGGTGAGGTGGTGGGCCTGCTCGGCCCCAACGGCGCGGGCAAGACCACCACCTTCTACATGATCGTGGGCCTGATCAAGCCCAACGGCGGCCGGGTGCTTTTCAACCGGCGCGACGTCACCCCCATGCCGATGCACCTGCGGGCGCGCCTCGGGCTAGGGTACCTTTCACAGGAGCCATCGGTCTTCCGGAAGCTGACCGTGGCCGAAAACGTGATGGCGATCCTCGAGACCCTGCCCCTGACGCGGCCGCAGCGCGAAAAGCGCCTGACGGAGCTCCTGAACGAGCTGAGCATAAGCCACCTGGCCGGCCAGAAGGCTTACACTCTCAGCGGCGGGGAGCGGCGGCGGGTTGAAATCACCCGCGCGCTCGTGACGGGCCCGCGCGCGCTGCTGCTGGATGAGCCCTTCAGCGGGGTTGACCCCCTGGCGGTTTACGACGTCCAGGAGATCATCCGTGGTTTGAAAAAAAAGGGGCTGGGAATCCTGATCACGGACCACAACGTCCGCGAAACCCTCACGATCGTGGACCGGGCCTACCTGATCTGCGAGGGCAAGGTGCTGCGCGAAGGCACAAGCGCCTTCCTGATAGACGACCCGCTCAGCCGCGAGCTTTATCTCGGTCCGCGTTTTTGCATGTAATGCCAACAAGAGAAAGGAAACGCCATGATCATCAACATCACCGCCCGCCACACCGACATATCCGACGCGATGAAGGCGCACGTCAACGCCAAGCTCTCCGCGGTGCTCTCGGCCTATCCCCAGGTCGAGCACGCCCACGTGATCCTTGACATTTCCAAGTTCCGCCATATGATCGAGGTCGTTGTTCAGGCAAAAAAACATAAAAAAATCGAGGCGCGCGACGAATCGGATGACATGTACTCCTCGATAGACCGCGTGGCGGACAAGGTTGACCGCCAGCTGCGCCGCGCGCGCGAAAAGGTGGTTGACCACAAGGCAGCCAAGCACCGGGTCACGCTGGCCGACCTGGATATCAAGGAAGAAGAAGACAAAGCCTGACGGGAGGCAAGTTATGGCCGTAACGGTCAAAGATTTTCTGGAAGCGGCAAAGGAAAAGGCGGGGCTGGAAACGGTCACCGGCGGCTTGGGGCTCGGGCGCGTCATCCACGAGTCGGCCATCCACCGCCCGGGGCTGGCCCTGGCCGGTTTTTTCAAGCATTTCGCGCACCGGCGCATCCAGGTGCTGGGCATGGCCGAGATGGAGTTTCTTTCGGCAATGTCTCCCGGCCAGCGCCAGGCGAGCCTGCGCAGCCTCTTCGAGCACCACATTCCCTGCATAGTGGTCTGCCGCAACCGCAAGATACACCCGGAGCTGGTCGAGATGGCGCGGAGCTTCCGCACGCCCATCCTGCGCACGCCGATGATAACCGGCAAGTTTGTGAACACGGCGACGATTTTCATGGAAAGCCTGATGGCGCCCAGCATGACCGTGCAGGGCACGGTGGTGGACATCAAGGGCATCGGGGTCATGATCGAGGGCAAGCCCGGCATCGGCAAGAGCGAGGCCGCGCTGGTGCTGGTTATTAGGGGCTACAGCCTCGTGGCCGACGACCTGGCGGTTTTGCACCGCATAGACCAGAAGACAATCGTGGCCACCTCGGCGCCGATCACACGCTATCACCTTGAAATCAGGGGGCTCGGAATCATCCACATCCCCAGCCTGTTCGGCGTGGCCGCGGTGCGCAACGAAAAGAACCTCGACCTGATCGTCACCCTGAAAAACATGGACCGCTTCGACACCGAGGAAATCAACAGCCCCGGCCCGAAGCGCGACGTAATGGGAGTGCAAATCCCCAACCTCGTGCTGCCGGTCGCGCCCGGGCGCGACCTGGCAACTATGATCGAGGTAGCCGCTCACAACGAGACTTTAAAGCGGCTCGGACACGACGCCGCCAAGGAACTGGACGATAAAATCAAGGCCGTGCTGGGCAAAAAAGTTTAACGCTGCCCGGCGCCGCGCACAGCGAGGAAAAACGACTATGACCGAAAGCCCGCAGAAGAAGTCCTCTGTTGTCTCCAAGGAGATGGCGATCCTGAACCAGTACGGGATCCATGCCCGCCCCGCGGCCATGTTCGTCAAGACTGCGTCAAAGTACGAGGCGGAAGTTACGGTGGAAAAGGACAAGATCAAAGTCTCGGGCAAAAGCATAATGGGCCTGATGACCATGGAGGCAAGCTGCGGCACCAAGATCAAGGTCACCGCCGAGGGAGTCGACGCCGACCAGGCCCTGGCGGAGCTGCAAAAGCTGGTCGAGCATAAATTCTTCGAAGAATAGGGATGACAACTCCCGCTGCAATTAAAAAAACCGATTCTGCCGCGGAAATCGTACTGCGGGGCATCGGTGTTTCCTCGGGCATCGTCCACGGCCGCGTATTCCTCAAGCCGGCCCACGACGACGCGCCCGTGGAGCGCCCCATTGCCAAGGATGACATTCCGCGCGAGATTGCCCGCTTTGAAAACGCGCTCATTGCCACCCGGCGCCAGATCAAGGATTTCCAGGCCAAGTGCGACCCGGCCGTCGCCAGCATTTTCGATGCGCACCTGCTGATTCTGGACGACCGCCCCTTCATCGAGCGTGTGTTTCTCGGCATCGAAAGCCAGCTCAAAAACGTGGAGGCCGTCCTGCACGCCGTCGCCGGAGAGTTCATCCAGAACCTTAAAAAGGTCAACGACAACTACGTGCGCGAGCGGGCGGCCGACGTGCACGACGTGACGCGGCGCATCCTGCACAACCTCGCGGGCCACGAGGGCTCGCTGGCGGACCTCAGGGAAAAAGGGACGATTATAGTAGCATCCGATCTGACCCCCTCCGAAATCGTGTCGCTCAACCAGGAAATCGTGTCTGGTATAGCGCTGGACCTTGGCAGCCCGACGGCCCACACGGCGATCCTTGCGGCCAAGCGCGGCATACCGGCCGTGGTCGGCCTGCACGACATCACCCGCGCCACAGTTACAGGAGACATGCTCCTCATCGACGGCAACAAGGGCATCGCGGCAATCCATCCTTCCAGGGAGCGCTGCGAGGATGCTTTCCGCCAGGCGGACCTGCGGCGCAGCATCGTCGCGCGTCTGGAGAAGCTCCGCGAGCTGCCGGCAGAAACGCGCGACGGCTACCGCGTCACGCTTTCCGCAAATATCGAAGGCCCGAAGGACGTGGAGATGGTGCTGCAGAGCGGAGCCGAGGGCGTGGGACTGTTCCGGACCGAATACTTTTACATGGAACAGAACAAGATGCCCACGGAAGACGAGCAGTTCGAGGCCTACCGCGAGGTGGCCAAGCGGCTTTCCCCCGGCCCGGTGGTGATCCGCACCCTCGATCTGGGCGGCGACAAGTTCCTGCCCGACATGGACAAGGCCAGCAAGGAATCGAACCCCTTCATGGGCTGGCGCGCCATACGCTTCTGCCTGGCCCAGCCGGACATGTTCCGGACGCAGATGCGGGCGATCCTGCGCGCTTCGGTTTACGGCAACGTCAAGGTAATGTACCCGATGATCAGCAACCTGGACGAGCTCGTCCGGGCCAACGTAATTTTCGAGCAGACCAAGAAGGAGCTGATCGAGCGCGGCCAGCCGGTGAACCCCAACATCGAGGTCGGCGCGATGATCGAGGTGCCCTCGGCGGCCATGGCGGCCGACGCCCTCGCGCCGCACGTGCGCTTTTTCAGCCTGGGCACAAACGACCTCATCCAGTACACGCTGGCCATAGACCGCGGCAACGAGCGGGTGGCCTACCTCTACGAGCCGACCCACATTTCCATCCTGCGCCTGATCAAGCAGACGATAGATGTCGGCCACCATTACACGATCTGGACAGGAATCTGCGGCGGTATGGCCAGCGACCCGCTGCTGGTCCCCCTCCTGCTCGGCATGGGCATCGACGAGCTGAGCGTCAACCCGGCCTCGCTCCCGATCGTCAAGGACGCTATCCGCTCGGTCAGCTACTCCCAGTGCCGGAAGATAGCGGAAATGGCCTTGAACGCCCGGCATGAAAATGATATTGAGGACAACTTCCGCGCCCTGGCTAAAAAAGTTGCTCCGGAAATCCTTGAATTTGTCAACTGATTATGAAATATTGCGCATCTGGCAGGCAAAAACAAAGAGAGAGGCATATAATGAGAAATTCCTTCGTTTTCACTTCAGAATCCGTCACCGAGGGCCACCCCGATAAAATCTCCGATGCCATTTCCGACAGCGTGCTCGACGCGAACCTGGCCCAGGACAAATACTGCCGCGTGGCCTGCGAAACGCTCGTAGCCACCGGTATGGCCGTTGTCGCCGGGCAGATAACCAGCAAGGCAAACGTGAATTACGCCGACGTCGCCCGCGAAACCATCCGGAAAATCGGATACACCGACGCGGCCATGGGCCTTGACTACAATTCCTGCGCCGTGCTCGTTTCGATCGACCGCCAGTCGCCGGACATCTCGCAGGGCGTGACCGCCGGCGAGGGGCTTTTCAAGGAGCAGGGCGCCGGCGACCAGGGCATGATGTTCGGCTACGCCTGCGATGAAACCCGCGAACTCATGCCGATGCCGGTCATGTTCGCCCACCGCCTGACGCGCGCCCTGGCAAAGGCGCGGCACGGCGGCAAGATCCCCTTCCTCCGGCCGGACGGCAAGTCGCAAGTGACGGTCGCCTACGAAGACGGCGCCCCGGTTGCGGTTGAAACGGTCGTGATCGCCGCCCAGCACACCCCCGAGGTGCGCTACAACGCGCTGCGCGAGGCCATCATCGAAGAGATCATCAAGAAGGAG
>JBAYWJ010000098.1:0-11536 GCA_041674125.1 Kiritimatiellia bacterium | reverse complement strand
GTAATTAGCTGGCTGCGCATTTCCATGCTGCGCTTCTCGGCTTCATCGCGGGCGGTCCCGTCGTCGGGAACGCACTTGAACGATTCGCCCGCCATTGGAACCCCCGAGAGCCCCATGCAGCGCACCGGGGTGGAAGGGCCGGCGCGGCGGATCTTGATTCCGTGGTCGTTGATGAGGGCCTTGACCCTGCCCCAGAAGGGGCCGCAGAGGATAATGTCGCCCACGGCCAGCATGCCGCGCGTTACGAGGAGGTTGGCGATGGGGCCCATGCCGGGTTCCATCTGGGCTTCAATCACGAACCCGCGGGCCTTGGCGCGCGGGTTGGCCTTCAACTCGAGAATTTCAGCCTGCAACAGGATCATTTCCAGGAGGCGCTCGATGTTTTTGCCGGTCAGGGCGCTGACCTCGACGCAGATCACGTCGCCGCCCCATTCTTCCGGCACGAGCCCGATGGCTTGCAGCTGCTTGCGGACCTTGTCGGGATTGGCCCCGGGCAGGTCAATTTTGTTGATGGCCACCATGATGGTTGTCTTTGCGGCCTGGACATGCCTGATCGCCTCCTCGGTCTGGGGCATGACGCCGTCGTCTGCGGCAATCACGATCACGGCAATGTCGGTCAAGTTGGCGCCGCGGGCGCGCATGGCCGTGAAGGCCGCGTGTCCGGGCGTGTCGAGAAATGTTATTTTCTTATCGCGGTGGGTGGCGGTGTAAGCGCCGATGTGCTGGGTGATGCCGCCAGCTTCGCCCTTGGCAACCGCCGCGTTGCGGATCCGGTCCAGGAGCGATGTTTTGCCGTGGTCAATGTGGCCTAAAAAAGCCACAACCGGCGGGCGCTGCTCGAGGTCTTCAGGCCGGTCGGGCAGGTCGTCCTTGTCGGAGAGCGATGGCGGAGGCTTGGCCTCGGCCGCCTTTTTTTCATGTTCAATGATAAAGCCGTGTTTTTCGGCAATCTGCTGGACAATTTTGATCTCCAGCTTTTCATTGATGGAGGCGAAAACGTTCATCATCATCAGCTCGGCGATCAGCTGGTTGGGCTTCATGCCCAGCCTGTCCGCCAGTTCGCGCACGACGATCGGGCCGTAAAACACCATGGTTTTTTTCGCTGCGGGCGCAACCGGTTTTGATTCGGCCGGTTTCGGCGGAGGGGGAGGGGGCTTGGGAGCGGCGGCTTTAGCCGGCGCCGCTGGTTTTGCGGCGGGCTGCGGGAGCGAAACGGATTCCGCGGCCGGGGAGGGTTTTGTCACCTCCGGCTTCCGGGCCGGGGGCGGCTGCGGCTGCGGGGCTTTCTGCGCGGCAGGCGCAACGGCAGGGAGCGGAGCGGAGCGGCTTTCCAGCAGCCTTTTTACCTTTGCAACGGTTTCTTCATCAATGGAGCTTGAATGGCTCTTGACGGAAACACCGATGTCCGACAAAGCCTTCATCAGGTCCTTGTTGGCTATCTTCAGCTCCCGTGCTAAATCGTATATTCGCATGTAATAACACTCGGGTTTGCCGGTTCACGGCTTAAGGATTTGATTTATGCTCCTGCGCCGCTGCCGAAACGGCATTTTTAACGGCCTTGGCGGTCTCGGGGTCAAGCCCGGCCTGCTCCTGCAAGTCGGCTGCATCAGCGGCCGCGATGCCGTCCGCTGTCAGGAAACCGGCGTGCACCAGTTTGTCGGCGGTTGCCTTTGCAATGCCGAGGGCGCGCACCAGGTCATCAACCGCCATAACGACTTTTTCCTCGAAGCTGATGTCTTCCTTGTCCTTTTCAATGTCTATTTTCCAGCCGATGAGCTTCGATGTCAAGCGGGCGTTCTGGCCCCTTTTGCCGATGGCGAGCGAAAGCTGGTCCGCGTCCACCACGATGGTGATCTTGTGCTCGGCTTCGTCTATGTTGATCTTGTTGAGCTTGGCCGGGCTGAGCGCGTTGGTGACGTAAGTCCTGGTATCCTGGCTCCAGCGGACAATGTCTATTTTTTCGCCGAGCAGCTCGCGGACAATGTTTTTCACCCTCATCCCGCGCATGCCGACGCATGCCCCGACCGGATCGACTTTTTCATCGTTGCTTGAGACCGCAATTTTGGTCCTGTATCCGGCCTCGCGGGCGATGCCTTTAATTTCAATGGTTTTATCGGCCAGCTCGGATATTTCCAGCTCGAAAAGGCGGCGGACGAAGTCGGGGTGGTTGCGGGAAAGCACGATGTGATGGCCGCTGGTGTGGTCCTGAACGCTTAAAATCAGGGCCCGGATCCGGTCGCCGACCTGGTATTCCTCAATCTGGACGCGCTCGCGGGAAGGCATGATGGCTTCGACCCTGCCCAGGTCAATGATCACATCGCCGCGGTCCACGCGCAGGATTGTGCCGCTTACGATATCGCCCTCGCGGTCCTTGTACTCCTTGACAACGATTTCTTTTTCCGCGTGCCGTATTTTCTGGATGATGGCCTGCTTGGCTGTCTGGGCGGCGATGCGGCCAAACTCGCGCGCCGGCACTTCGATTTCAACGGTTTCTCCGGCCTTGGCGCCGCGCCTGATCCTCTGGGCTCCCGAGACCGATATCTGCGTGTTGCGCGACTCTACAATTTCCACGACTTCCATCTTGGCGAACGCCTTGATGGCGAGGGTGTCGCGGTCTATCTCTATCCTAAAATCCCTGGCCGGCCCGACGCTTTTGCGGGAGGCCGAAAGCAAGGCCGCTTCCACCATCTGGATCAGGGAATCGCGGCTTATACCGCGTTCCTTTTCCATGTTTTCGATAACGGTCAGTAAGTCGTTTGTTGCCATAAAACACCCGTCCGGATGAAATTATATCCCAGCCGCAGATGGCAGCGTTCATTCCATCCTCGACAAATACAGCCATGCTCCAAAGAATAAAATATACGCATTCGCCTCCTGGCAGTCAATGTATTTCACCATTATTTTAACCGGATCATAATTTGCTTGACTCCAATGGCATTATACGCAAATTGTTGGCAAACCAATCCCACCGGAGATAAAACATGACTAAGAAAGCAACCGAAGCGCCGCAGGCCAAAGATGTTCAATTGCCGGCAGTCGGCATTGTTCTTGAATTGGAATACATGTTGTTTCCCGGCCGGCAGTTGACGTACAAGGCCTTCAACGACGTTCTGAAGGACCACCAGGTGACGCTCGAGCCGGCCGCCTTCGCGCGCTATTGCTCCCAGCGCTCCATTGAAAAGAGCCTTCAGGATGCCTTGGCCGCCATCGAGAAGAAAACCCTGGCCACGGAATCCGCCGCGGCGAAAATCAAGAAGCATTTCGAAGCTTCCCTGCATCAGGCTTCCTGCCAGCCTTCTGAAGGAATTTTATCATTCCTGAAAAAAGCCGAAGAAAAAAATATCAATATCGGCTTGCTGTCTTTTTTACCGGAAGAATCGGCGCGCCAGCTCATGGCCCGTGTTCCCTTGAGCCAGTCGGCGTGCCTGCACGTCATGCAGAAGGAAGCCGTGGACTACCCCACCTCCGACAGCTGGCTGTCCCTGCTCAAGACCATGAAAGTTGCGCCGCGCTGCGCGGTTGCCCTGGTGGACGGGGCGACGGCCTGCAAGTCGGCGCTGGCCGTCGGCATGTGCTGCGTGGTGGTTCCGAACCAGTTCACCGCCTGGCAGGCCTTTACCGGCGCGGACATTGTCTGTGAAGGCGCCGAAAACCTTGACCTGAACCAGATATCCGCCCTGCTTTCAATGGCGCAATTCAGGAAGCGAGATAAATGACTACCGTGCTTGAAGATGCGCTCCGGGGCCGGATAACCCCTCGCATGCGCGCGGCCGCCGCGACCGAGCGTTGCCAGCCCGGAATGGTGCGCGCCGAACTGGCCGCCGGCCGGGCGGTGCTCCCGGCCAATCCCGGGCACGGGGCTCTGCACCCCTCGGTCATCGGGCGTTCTTTCCGGACGAAGGTCAATGCCAACATAGGCCTTTCTACAGAGCTTTCTTCGCGCAGCCTCGAGATGAAGAAGCTTTCTGTGGCGCTCAACGCCGGGGCGGACTGCGTCATGGATTTGAGCGTCGGCGGCAACCTGGCCGGTTTGCGCAAAGCCATGCTGGCCGTCTGTCCCGTGCCGTTCGGAACCGTTCCGGTCTACGAGGCTGTCTGCCGCAGCGGCGGCGATCCGGACTCGTTCGATCCCGATATGCTTTTCAGGGTCATAGCCGAACAGGCGGAGCAGGGGGTAGATTTCATGACTTTGCACGCGGGCATTTTGCGCGAACACATCCCTCTGGCCATGAAAAGGCGCGCCGGTATTGTCAGCCGCGGCGGGGCAATTCTGGCCCTGTGGATGAAGAAACACAGGCGGCAAAACCCGCTCTACGAGCGCTGGGAGGAAGTGCTGGAGGTGTGCAGGGCGCATGACGTGACCGTTTCCCTGGGGGACGGGCTGCGGCCGGGCTGCCTGGCCGATGCCAGCGACGCGGCCCAGTTCGCGGAGCTCGATACGCTCGGGGATCTTGTACGCCGGTGCCGCCGGAGCGGGGTGCAGGTGATGGTTGAAGGTCCGGGCCACGTGCCTTTTGACCAGATCCGCATGAACGTGGAGCGCGAACAGAGAATATGCCGGGGAGCCCCTTTCTACGTCCTCGGGCCGGTCGTGACTGACGTTGCCCTCGGTCACGACCATATTTCATCGGCCATCGGCGCGACCGCCGCCGGGGCCAGCGGGGCTTCCCTGCTGTGCTACGTCACCCCGGCCGAGCACCTTGGGCTCCCTGCCGCGGAAGAAGTGCGCGAGGGCATCATCGCTTTCAAGATTGCGGCCCACGCCGCCGACATTGCCCGCGGCCTTAAAAATGCAAGGGATTGGGACGATGCCATGACGGAGGCAAGAACGGCCTTTGACTGGCCAAAGCAGTTCCGTCTGGCGATTGACAGCGCCTCGGCCAGGGCAAGGTTTCAGAAAATCACCGGCAAGCTAAAGGGATCGCGCGATCACTGCTCAATGTGCGGCGCGGAATTCTGCGCCATGCGCGTCTCGCAGAAGGTAAAGGCTTGCATCCCGCCAAGGCCGCAAAGCAACGGGAAATAGCAGCTTTTTGTGCCGGCCTTGCGCACTTGCTTCGTCATTATCCGCTATATGAGAAACAATTCCATAAACCGCCTCCTCAAAATCATGGCCAGGATGCGCGCCCCGGGCGGATGTCCTTGGGATCGCAAGCAGACCCTTGGCACACTGAAGCAGTATTTGGTCGAGGAGTGCTACGAGGTCATGGACGCGATTGATTCCGGCGATCCCGACAAGCATGCCGAAGAACTTGGCGACCTGCTGCTCCAGGTGGTTTTCCAGGCCCAGATAAGGAGGGAAAAGGGCCAGTTCACTTTTGATGATGTCGTCGCTAAAATATGCGAGAAGCTCATCCGCCGCCATCCGCACGTGTTTGGCGGCCGCCGGGCGGGCGGGCGCGCCAGGGTTATCAGCCAGAAGGAGGTTTTGCGCAATTGGGAGCAGATCAAGGCCGGGGAAAAGCAGGCCAAACACGGCCGTACGGGCCCGGTTTCCCTGCTCGGGGGGCTGCCGCGGCACCTGCCGGCCCTTCACAAGGCCCACCAATTCCAGCAGCGCCTCGCGCGCGTGGGTTTTGACTGGAAAGACGTGGATGGTGTCGTCTCGAAAATCGAGGAGGAACTTGCCGAGGTCAAGCAGGCGCTCGCCCAGGGCGACGCGCGGCACGTCCGGACCGAGGTTGGAGACCTGCTTTTTGCCGTGGTCAACCTCTGCCGGTTCAGGAAAATGCATGCGGAAGAAGTGCTGCAGGATTCGATCGCCAAGTTCGGCAAAAGATTCCGTGCCGTTGAGAGCCGCGCGCGCGCGGACGGGAAGGCGCTGACCCGCTGCTCGCTGGCGGAGCTGGACCGGTACTGGGAAGCGGTTAAAAAGCAGGAACGGAAACGCTCCTCGCGGCCAGGAAAGTCCTGACTAGAACCTATCTCAAAATTGGCATGGAGCATGGTGCGAGCGACGCGCTGGCAGAGCAAGGCGTGCAAGCGGGTGGCATAGCAGCCGCTATGGCTCCGCTTGCAGAACGCCGCTCTGCCAGATTGAGATAGGTTCTATTGCCCCAAGCCGGCGGATCAGGAGTTGAGCTGCAAGCGCTCGATGAGCAGCCGCATGTCTTCCGGCAGCGGGGCGAAGAATGCCGCCAGCTCTCCCGTGCCGGGGTGGCGCAGGGTGATTTTGCACGCGTGCAGCATCTGGCGGCCCGCGGCCGGGTGCGCCGCGCCTGGCGCGCGTTTGCCGTATTGCCGGTCTCCGACGACAGGGTGCTGAGCGTGGGCCAGGTGGACCCTGATCTGGTGGGTGCGGCCGGTTTCGGGAAAAACCTTCACCAGCGAATAATCGCCCGCGGTTTTGACGGTTTCGTAGCGCGTGACCGAAAGGCGGCCCCGCGGCGCCGTGGCGGACATTTTTTTGCGGTCGGAGGCATGCCTTCCTATCAGGGTCCTGATCTCGCCCGCCCCCGGCGCGAGCGCGCCCCGCACGACGGCCAGGTATTCCTTTTTGATTTCGCGGCGCCTGAACTGTCCGGCAAGGGAAAGCATGGCCCGGTCTGTTTTGGCGACGACAATGACGCCGCTGGTATCCTTGTCGAGGCGGTGCACGATTCCGGGGCGCATTTCCCCACCTATGCCTTCCAGCTTCGGGCAGCGGTAAAGCAACGCGTTAACCAGGGTCCCGGAGTCATGGCCGGCCGCAGGGTGCACGACCATCCCGGCCGGCTTGTTGACGATGATGACCGAGTCGTCTTCGTGGATAATATCGAGCGGAATTTCTTCCGCCTTCAGTTCGACCTGGCGCGGCGGCGGCAGGCTGACCTCGGCCGTCTCTCCCGGCCGGATTTTGCGGCTTTCCTTGGCCGGCCGGCGGTTCAGGGTGATCAGTCCTTCCCGGATCAGTTTCTGGATCCTTGAGCGGGATAAGCCTTCCATTCGGCGCGCCAGCCAAATGTCAAGGCGCGTCCCGGCATCTTCGCCTTCCACGGTGAATGCGCGGCGGGTGTTCATGAGTGGCGCTGCCGCCTCGCTCCAAATACAAACCAGGCCAGGATAAGCCCGGCTGCAAACAATGCCAGGCTTACCGCCTGGGCATAGTCCAGGCCGTGCCAGCCGAGCCGTTCATCGCCCCGCAGGAACTCAAGAAGGAATCGTCCAGGCGGATATGCCAGCAGGTAGACTGCCAGCACCTGGCCGTCGCGCTTCTTGCGGCGGTAGGCTGCAATCAGGGCGAGGTAAAGCCCAAGGTTGAGCAGGGCTTCATAGATCTGGACAGGGTGGCGGGTGGCGCCGTGCTGGCAGGTGCCCCATGGCAAACCGGTCGCAGTCCCGTAACAGCAGCCGTTCAAAAAGCACCCGATCCTGCCGAAGAAATGGCCCAGCGGCAGGGCCGAAACCACGAAGTCGGCCAGCGCCGGAATGCTTATTTTTTTGATCCGGGCATATACTATTCCGGCCGCAAAAGCGCCGATAAAACCGCCGTAGTAAATCAGCCCACCCTGATCCACGCGGATCACGTCCATGGGCTTTTGCAGGTAATACTGGGCGTTGGCCGCGACGTACGCAACCCGCGCGCCGATGATGCCGAACAGCATGATCCAGAAAGCGACGTCGGAGCCGTAGCTGCTACCGCGCTTTTCGCGGATACCGAGCGCGGTAAGGTGTGCCAGGCAGGCGAGGAAGCCCGCTGCGACCATGACCCCGTACCAGTAAACCGGCCGCGCGCCTATGTGAAAACAGACTGGATCCATTTGTTAATCCGCCTTTTCATTCTGTTCACCGGCGAGCAGGCCGGAGGGTTTGAGCTCGGCAGCGTGCGCGGTTGCCCCGGCCGATGCGGGGATGGTCAGGTTGAGCCCCGTGGCCCCGTCAAAAATATGGGCATGCTCCATTTTCGGGCACACTTCGATGTTCTGCTTGACGGCGCCGAAAAGCCCCGAATCCATCCGCATCTGGAAGTTGTGGCCGCCGGAGATGACGTGCACGACGATTTCATTCCCCAGCTTTTCGGTGACGTCAACCGCCCCGCTGATTGTGCCGCACTGCGGGGATGGATGCATTTCCCTGAGGACCAGCGACTCGGGGCGGATCCCGAAGAAGACCTCCCTGTTGTTCACGGCGCTGATCTGCGCGTGCATGCGGTCCGGCAGGCGCAGCTGAAACGCGCCGCCGTCAAAGATGAACCCGGCCTGGTCCCCGCTTACTTTGCCGGGGAATATGTTCATGGGGGGTGTGCCGATGAACCTGGCCACGAAGGTGTCGGCCGGGTACCGGTATACGGTGAGCGGCTCAGCCGCCTGGAGGGCGAGGCCGTCCTTCATCACGACGATCCGGTCGCCGAGAGTCATGGCCTCCACCTGGTCGTGGGTGACGTAGATCATGGTGGTGTTGAGCCGCTTGTGAAGGTGCATGAGCATGGCGCGCATTTCCACGCGCATCTTGGCGTCGAGGTTGCTGAGCGGCTCGTCGAAGAGGAAAACGGCCGGGTGGCGGACTATGGCGCGCCCGAGGGCCACGCGCTGGCGCTGGCCGCCGGAGAGCGCCGTGGGGCGGCGGTTGAGAAAGTCGGCGATGCCCAGGTCCTTTGCGGCGCTTTCGACCCTGGCCTGGATTTCCCGCCGCGGCACGGAGCGGAGCCGCAACCCGAAAGCGAGGTTGTTGTAGACCGTCATGTGGGGATAAAGGGCGTAGTTCTGGAACACCATGGCGATGTCGCGGTCCTTGGGCGGGACATCGTTTATGACGCGGTCGCCGATACGGATGGTGCCGCGGTTGATCTCCTCGAGGCCGGCAATCATGCGCAGGGTGGTGGATTTGCCGCAGCCCGATGGGCCCACGAAAATGATGAACTCCTTGTCGCGAATATCCAGGTTGAAATCCCTGACCGCGACGACATTGCCCGGATATATTTTCCAGACTTTTTCCAGCACAACCTTTGCCATAACTCGCTTCCTTTCCGACGGATCCCGCGGCGCACGTTTCAGGCGCCGCCGCGGTTTGCTCATTTTTCAGAAGGCACAACGATGCCGCGCATGATGATGTTCTGACAGAATGCGAAAATCAGGAAAGTCGGTATGGCGGCAATGATGAGCGAGGCGTACATGACGCCGCGGCCGCTCATGCTCTGCAACTGGTAAAGCCAGACCATCATCGTCCACATCTTCTGGTCCTGGCAGACCACGAACGCGAACATGAAGTTGGAGTAAGCCCCCGTGAATGCCCCGAGCGCGATCACCGCCAGGATCGGCTTGGACAGGCTCATGGTCAGGTGCCAGAACATGGTCCATTCGCCGGCGCCGTCGAGCTGGGCGCTCTCGTAAAGCTCTCGCGGGAGGGAATCGAAAAAGCCTTTCAGGAGGAAGATCGAGAAGCCGTTCGCCATGCCGGGCAGGATCAGGGCGGCAAAGGTGTTCAGGAGGTGCAGCTGGCGCAGCATCAGGAAGCTGGGGATCTGGGTCACCATGGCCGGAAAGGCCATGGTGGCCATGAGAAACAGGAGGACCTTGTAGGTGGCGGGCATCTTGTAGCGGGAAAGCGCATAGGCGGCCAGCGGGTTGACCAGCAGCGCAATGAGCACCGCCAGGGTGCAGTACACCACCGTGTTGAAAATGCCGCGGCCGTGGAAGAGCAGGTATTGGCCGACCGTTTTATAATTGCGCAAGACGAATTCCCGCCGCAGCTCGCCCATGTGGGCGGCAAACCAGCGGCAGTGCAAATCGCGCTGCGGCGGAAGGACTTCGGCGAAGGAGCGGTATTCAGTCTTGAACCTACGGTTCAGGTCTTCAATCGCGCCGTATTTTTGCCGGAGATGGTCGCGGAACATGACCTCAACGCTGTGAATGCGCAGGGCTTCCGCCGGGGCTTTGTGCATGAGGCCGGTGTCGGGATCCTTCCATCCGGTGATGAAATTATCCCAGTCGCTCAGAACCGGCCCGGCGAGCGGAGGCTCTTCAACAAGGGGGATCTCGGTGAACGCCTTGTATCCGGTGCCATAGCGGCCGTTGAGCTTTGCGAGCGATTTGTGGCGGGCCTGCAGGTAGGCATGGTAGGCCCCGAGCGCGGAAGAGTCTGCCCGGACCCATTGCAGGGCGAGCGTGTTGCGCACGAAATCCTCCCAGTCGTATTTTTCGCGCGCGCTGGCGATGCCGCCGATTTTCACCGCCAGGTTAACTTCCGACCAGGAGGCATACTTTGTCCCGTGCTCGCGGTTGTACTGGTCAATATTCAGGGAGTAAATTGATTTGAGATACATTTTTTTGAAAAAGCCGTTGACCGAAAAATAATAGCGCCACTCCGGCGGGAGAGTTTTTTTGAATTCGTTGATCGCGCGCGTGAAGGCCGAGCCGCTGGGCTTGTCGCGGCGCATCAGGCAGGCGTAAGGCCGGTAGACGATGTTGTTCCAGCTGGCGAATTCTGTTTCAAGGCCTCGGTTGACGTCCTGGATATCGGCGCCGTATTTGGAGCGGAGGTGCGTTTTGAAGAGCCGCAGCCCCGAGGGTTGGGTGCGCGAGCGCGGCGTGTCGAGGTAGCCGGCGGTCCAGGCGTAGTCCGGCAGGGGCGCGCCGGCGATGAACCCGGCCCATTCCTCCGCAAAATCAGCGTTGACGGCGCGGGGAATTTCCATGACTTCGAAGTCCATGATGTCTTCGTCGTAGGTGGTGTTTTCATGCAGGACGCTTTCGTTGAACAGGCCCTCCATGTGCTTGCGGTAGAGCCACTGGTCGTTGACGAGGAACCCGGGGACGGCCTCAAAGTACTTGAGGTCCACGCCGCTCTTGGTGCTGCCGGAAAGCATCAGCATGAACGGGTAAATCATGGAGGCGGCGCCTGCCAGCAGGAAAACATACATGCCGGCGAAAAGCAGCCTGGTCTTGAGCGAGTTGCGCCCTATTTTTGAAACGATAGGCATATTTCTGAATTTACGATTTTAGATTTAAAAATATCATTTTATGCATGTCTAAGGGCTTTTACTTGTTGCCGGTGGTTTTGAATTCAAGCCGCGAAAGAATCCTGAGCTGGTGCACCGTGAAGCCGATCAGCATAAAGCCAAGGATCCATGCCATGGCAGAAGCCGGCCCGAATTTCAAAAACATGTAGGCCTTGTAGAATATATGCAGGCCCGCCACTTCGGTGTTGCTCGCGCCGCCGGTCATGGCCAGGATGAAGGCTTCGCTCTGCCAGGAGCCGATAAAAATGCCTATGAACTGGATTATCAGGAGGGGCTTAAGTATCGGAATGACGACAAACAATATCTTGTCTATAAAGGAAGCCCCGTCGATGTCGGCGGCCTCGTAAAAATCCTCGGCGATGCCCTTCAGGGCCGCCAGGTAGATGAGGCAGCCCGGGCCCATGCCCGCCCAGACCATGGGCAGGACGCAGCAGAACATGGCGGTCTTTGAATCGAAGAGCCAGCGGTAGGGTTCGGAAGTTTTATTGAACAGGGCCAGGTACCACGGCGTTCCCTCCTGGAAGAGGATCGGCCGCGCAAAGTCAAAAAAGAACATGAAAAGCATCAAGCCTGCCAGGAGGCACATCGCGCCGGTGGCAT
>JBAYWJ010000097.1:0-11619 GCA_041674125.1 Kiritimatiellia bacterium | reverse complement strand
TGAGCCGGTAACCGGCGGCTTGTTTCGCCACAGGTTTGTCGTGCCGCAAAGCGCGGCCGACGGGAACGGGCACGTCAACAACGTCGTCTACATCCAGTGGATGCAGGATGCCGCCATCCGGCACGCGGATTCCTGCGGCGGCACGGAAGCTGCGCGCGCCGCCGGCGGCGCCTGGCTGGCCCGCTCCCACAAGGTCGAATACCTGAGCCCCGCCTACCCCGGCGACACCCTCGAGGCGGCCACCTGGGTGGCCTGGTTCCACCGCACGCGCTCCCTGCGCCAATACCGGTTCACGCGCGTTTCCGACGGCAGGCTCCTCGTGAGGGGCGAAACGGAATGGGTGTTCGTCAACGCGGCCGGCGGCCGCCCCGTTGCCGTGCCCGCGAGCGTCCAAGCTTGTTTCCCTTCCACGCCGCATCAAAAAGTTTCAAGGGAGAACCAGCCATGATCAAAGATGCCCTCAAGCAAGTTTCCGGGGACCGCCTCCGCCGCGACCTTTTTTACCTCTGCCGCGACCCGCTCCCTTTCCGCAAGGTCAACTACACGCGCCCGGGCCAAACCATCCATTCCCTGTCCGAGGCCGACCGATACATCCGCGGCCAGATCGAGGCCGCGGGCCTGGAAGCAACCGCGACCATGCACAAAGTGCAGGCCTTCCGCTGCGACAGCACCAAGCCCATCCATCACTGGTATTCCAAGCCCGATCCCTCCGATCCGTGGTATGATGCCGCGAATATTGAGGCCGCCCTGCGCGGCCGCGAGAAGCCGGACGAAATCATCCAGCTGATCTCCCACAAGGACTCCATGAGCTGGATTGACTCTCCCGGCGCCCACGACAACGCTTCCGGCACCGTCGCCAACCTGGAGCTGGCGCGCATCCTGGCAAATTATCCCCTGAAACGCACGCTGCGCTTTCTTTTCTGCAACGAGGAACACTCCCCCTGGACCAGCCGCTTCGCGGCGGAAGCCGCCGCCGCCCGGGGAGACAAGATCGTCGCCGTGATGAACGTGGATTCGCTGGACGGCAAGTCCGAAGAGGAAATGGCCGCGGGCAAGCTGACCCACATTATCGGCTACAGCACCGGGGAGGGCAAAAACCTGGCCGAATTCGCGGCGGGCTGCGCCGTCCGCCACAAGATCGGGCTGGAGGTCAGGCTGGCTTTCAAGAAAAACGTGAACGACGATGACGGCATGTTCATCAACGCCGGATTCCGCAAAACCGTGATGCACTTCGGCTCCTGGCCCTACGCCGATTCCGAGTATCACCTGCCCGGCGACGTGCCCGAGCGGGTGAACATCAAAAACCTGGCGCTCAGCACGCAGCTCCTGCTGGCTGCGATCCTCGAGATAGATGCCCGTGAAGCAAACACACCCGGATTATAGCCATGAACACCCGCGAACGTTTTCACGCTATCATGAATTTCCGGCCCTTCGACCGCCTCCCGCTCCTCGAGTGGGCCGGATGGTGGAACAAGACGCTTGAGCGCTGGCACACAGAAGGTTTGCCCGGGGATATAACCGATCGCTATGAGATTTGCAGGCACTTCGGGCTCGATGTTTACAGGCAGGACTGGTTCCCGGCTGCCACCCCCGATTGCCCGCAACCCGTGGCACACGGGGCAGGCATAATCGAGACCGATGCGGATTACAAACGACTCCTGCCGCACCTGTACCCGCGCAACGCAGTGGATACCGGCCGCTGGCAGGCGTGGGCGGAGGAACAGAAGAAAGGGGAAGTCGTCCTTTGGTTTACGGTTAACGGATTCTTCTGGCACGCAAGGGGGTTGCTCGGGATAGAGCGGCACCTCTACGCCTTCTATGACCAGCCGGAACTTTTGCACAGGATTAACTCCAACCTGGCCGACTGGATTCTCAAAACCATTGAGCGGGTCTGTTCCATCTGCACCCCCGACTTCATGACCTTCGGGGAGGACATGAGCTATAACAAGGGCCCCATGCTATCGGAACAGCTTTTTGACGAGTTCATGCGGCCTTACTACGACCGGGTCATCCCCGCCCTGCGGAAACACGGGATTATCCCGATCATCGATTCGGATGGCGACGTGACTATCCCGGCGCGCTGGTTCGAGGAAGCGGGGCTGGAAGGGATTTTGCCGCTCGAGCGCCAGGCCGGGGTTGACATCGCCCGCCTGCGCGCGGAACATCCGCGCATGAGGTTCATCGGCCACTTTGACAAGATGACGATGAACAGGGGCGAAGCGGCCATGCGATCCGAGTTCGAGCGGCTCCTGCCGACGGCCGCCAAGGGAGGGTTTTTGCCAAGCTGCGACCACCAGACGCCGCCCGGGGTCTCCTGCCGCGACTACCTGGCGTATATTGACCTCTTCAAAGAATACGCCGAAAAGGCCGGGGCGCTCAGCCGCAATCAAACTTGATGCGGCAATTGACAAGGCATAATCTCAAAGAATCAATATTTCGACGATTGCCGAAGCCAATGCAACGGGACAAGGGGGAACAATGAACAAGTTAAAAAAATATTTTCCGCAGATCCTGCCGGCAATGTTCCTGATTATATGCGCGGGCTGCGGCAGCGGCTATTACCGCTGAATACCCCTCGCCGGCCGGAGCAAGGCGGCAATACGTTACGCACCATGCATCATGAAACTTAACAAATATCTCTCCATCGACGGCGCATGCCTGGCGCGTTTCCAGGACTTGTATGCGCGGTACCGGCTGCTTTATGATGATCCTGAAAACTGCTCGCCCATGATCATCGTCAACACGCCCTCCGAAAGCGCCGCTTCCTGGGAAGACCGCCTTTCCGACCCGCTCGTCATGCTCAAGGAAGAGCTTGACAGCCTGCGCCCCCACCTTGAAATGGGTGACGACCGCGTCCCAACGGTCCGGGTGCAGTTCGGGACCGCCCAAGTCGCCGCGGCGTTCGGCTGCGCCATTTATGTCCCAAAAAACAGCCTGCCGGCGGCGGGATCGCACGTCCTGGAAACTGCCGCCGATGCGCGCGGGCTGAAAATGCCCGCCCTTGACTCGGGCTGGTATGGCAAGCTTGCCGAGTGGACGGAGATCTGGAAAAAAAACCTCCCGCAGGGAATTCATATCCAGCACCCCGATATCCAGAGCGCCTTCAATTCCGCGCACCTGATCAGGGGCAATGACATCCTCACCGACTTTTACGATTCCCCGGGCGAAGTTGACATTCTCCTGGACAAGGTCACGGATTTCATGCTGGCAATCACACGACACGTCAAATCCATGATCAGCAACGATCACGAATGGTTCTTCGACTGGGGCGCGATGTGGAAGGGCGCCGCGCGCATCAGCAACTGCTCGATGCAGATGATCTCCCCGGAACTGTATCGCAAGCATGTTTTGCCGAGGGACATCCGCTTTTTCGAAAGTATCGGCGGCGGACGCATGCACTACTGCGGCATTACCGGGGAAGTAACAGACGATTTCCTGAAAGTTCCTTTGCTTTCCGGCCTTGATTTCGACTGCTCCCGCCATGATTTTCATGAAATTTGCAGGCACGCGCCGCGCAAAACGACGCTGGTCCTGAGCGGGATCGGCGAAAAAACGCCGCAACTGGAGCGCTTGCTCAAAGGCGATTGGCCCGCCAAGCGCAACATCGTGGTCATTGCCTCGGCCGGATCGTTTGCGGCCGGCCAGACGCTTCTCGGGCAACTGCGCGATTCAATCCCCTGCTAGCTTGCATTTCGGCAGGATGCCGGGACCGGCCTTGAAATATTCAAGCTTGAATCCCGTTTTACGATGAATATCATTCTGCGTTTATCGGCTTAATCGCTTTTTTTATGCGGCATACCTGGAGGCAACCATGAACATCGTGGCAATAATGGGCAGCTACCGGAAGGGGCACACCATAGACATATTGATGGACAAGGCGATCGAGGGGATAAAATCCATCCGGCCTGAAGCCAAGATCGACAAGATCATCCTCATCGACCGGCACATCGAATATTGCCGCAATTGCATGGTTTGCCGGAATTACGATCCCGCCAAAAGCATCGCGAACTGCGCCATACAGGACGACATGCAGGAGATCTACCCCATCCTCGACCAGGCGGATGCCTACATCTTCGGCACCCCCATCAACATCGGGCACGAGACGGCCGTGATGAAAACCTTCATCGAGCGCGTCTGCTACGTCCTGGCAAAGCCCGGCGACTACCCTCTCCAGGGGTGCCCGACCCCGCGAACCACCAGGAAAAAGAAGGCCATTGCCATCATGAGCTCCGGCGTGGTGCCGCCCCTGCTGCGGATGTTCTGCGACGACGCCACCTCGCTCTTCAAGAGCTTCTGCGACAGCATCCTCAACGCCCGGCTCATCGGCACGATGTACGCCGGCGCAATTGAAAAAAGGGGCGTGGAAACCTACGCTACCCAGGCCTTCCACCTCGGGCGCAAGCTGGCGACATGACCAATTCCGCCCGGGCGCTTCCTCCGGGCCGGGCGCTGCCGGGAATTTAAAATTATTTCTCACAGAGGCCGCAGAGTTCACTGAGCGAAAGTAAAAAAATGGAACTTCACAAAACCAGGTTCAAGGGCCCGAGGTGGGAGCTGGCTTACGGCTCATACGATGGCGTGGAACGTTTTGCGCTCGGCGAGCTAAACGCCGCCGCACAGCGCTGCCTGCCATACGTGATCCGCTGCGCGCCGGCCGCCGGCAGCCCGCCCGGCAAGGAAAACATGATCCTTTTCGGGACGGCCGCAAACAACCCGCTCATAGCCGAATTAACCTCGAGGAAATTGATCGCGATACCGGCCAAGCCGCAGTCATACGCAATCGCCGGCATGGCATCGCCCTGGGCGCCGGGACGCCGCGTGCTCGCGGTGGCCGGGAGCGACCCGGCCGGGGCGCTTTACGGCGCGGTTGATTTCTGCGCGCGGTTTGCTCCCGCCGCGACCGGAACCAACCCGCTTGAGTCCTCCGCGGATTTTACTGCAAGCGAGGGCCCCCTGGTGGAAAACCGCGGCATCTGGACCTGGGGCTACGTGGTCTACGACTACCGGCGCTTCATAGACAACATGGCGCGCCTCAAGCTCAACATGCTGACAATCTGGAACGACTGCCCCCCGCTCAACATCGCCGAAATAATTCCCTATGCCCGCGCGCGCGGGATAAAAATCATCCTCGGGTTCCACTGGGGCTGGGGGCTGATCCTCGACCTTTCCCGGGCCGCGGACCGGGAGGCCATCAGGAAAGCGGTGCTGGATGAATACGAAAAAAATTACAGCCGGCTGGACTTTGACGGCATTTATTTCCAGACCGTGACCGAGCACAACGACACCGAGGCGGGCGGCAAATCCCTGGCGGCGATCGTCTGCGCCATGGTGAACGACATCGCCGGCGCGCTGCTGGAAAGGCGCCCCGGGCTGCACATCCAGTTCGGCCTCCACGCCACCTCCATCCGGGAAAACTACACCGACCTCTCCGCCCTCGACCCCGGGATAACGATCGTGTGGGAAAACAACGGCGCGATCCCGTTCTGCTACACGGTCGAACCCGAATACGCAACCGCGCCCGAGGGCTACCGCACCTTCGCGCAGACCCTCGCCTACTGCCGCAAGCTGGCAACTTTTCGCCCCGGCGCTCCATTCGGCATAGTGCCCAAGGGCTGGATTAACATTGACTGGTCGAACGAGTTCGAGCACCACGGCCCATTCCTGATGGGGGAGCGCCACCGCCGCTATATCTCCGAGCGCCTGGCGCAGCGCCAGCCCCACTGGGACAAGGTTAACGAACTCTGGCGCAAAAACAACGCCCTGGCCGCGGAATTTTACCGGGAGATGCTTAAATTAAGCCCCAAGGGCATGATCGTGACCGCGCTGGTCGAGGACGGCATGTTCGAGGAGCGCGTCCAGCCCTCGGTGGGCCTTTTCGCCGAGACGGTCTGGAACCCGGAACGCGACCCGGACTTGATACTCCAGTTGGGCGAGAACCTGGCCGCGGAGGCCAACCGGAAATTGTGACCGAACAATGAGGACGCCGGGCATAAGGGAATTATTTGTTTACGGCATGATCTTAATGAGCGCATGCGCAACAAAAGCCGCGACCAACAATTTGTTCCCCAAGGTCGGCGCCATCCGCTGGGATGCCTGGACGGGCGGGAAGGTAACCGCCGAGGTGGAAAAGTCGCTTGGGCCCCGCAAATACCATGACCGCCTGCCGTGGTTCGCCGAGGTCATTGGCGAGAACAAGGTCAGCATCAAGGGCGGCTCACAGGAAATAATGGACCGGGAAATTGATTTTGCCGCCGGGGCCGGCCTGGATTACTGGGCATTTCTGCTCTACCCCGAATCCAGCCCGATGAGCAAGGCCATCCGGCTTTACCTCTCCAGCAAAAAGCGCGGGCAGATCAATTTCTGCCTGATCCTGCACAACTCATTCGGCGTGAGCGAGGCGGCCTGGCCGGGGGAGCGCGACCGGGCCGTGGCGCTCCTCAAGGAGCCTGGCTACCAGGCCGTGCTCAACGGCCGGCCGCTCGTTTTCGAGTTCGAGGCCCGTTACCGGGGCGAGCGCGCCCTTGAGCGCATCGCGGAATTCCGCGCGGCGGCGCAAAAGGCCGGCCTCAACCCCTACCTCGTTTTCATGGGTTGGGACCCGGCCAATGATTTTCCAAGGCAATCAACCAACGGCTTCGACGCGGTCTCGGCCTATGCCCAGCCGGGCTCACAGCCAACCTATGCGGAGCTTGCCCGTTCGCTGGAAAACGATTGCTGGCAGAACGCGGCCGGGGCCGGGGCGCCTTACGTGCCGCTGGTGACCGCGGGCTGGGAAAAGAACCCGCGCAAGGACAACCCGGTCTCGTGGGAGCTGGGCCAGGATTACCACCTCCAGGAAGTATTCCCCTCGGTTGCCAGCCCGCAGGAAATAGCGGCGCACCTGGAGCGTGCCGTCAAATTTGTCGGGGAACACCCGAAGATTTGCACGGCGAACGCCGTCATCATCTACGCCTGGAACGAATACGACGAGGGAGGCTGGATTGCGCCCACCCGGGGAGCGGGCGGCAAGCCCGACACCGGCCGGCTCGACGCAATCGGCCGTATTCTGAAGCGCGATGCCAAAGCCATCCAGCCATCTGCCGCCGACACGCCGCCGCAGGCGGCCAGGCGATAACAGCAGGTAATGAACGAAAGCATCCGATATGGACGAAGATAATCGAAAGTGCAATACCGGCCGGGTGCCTGATCACCTGCCGCAGAAGCTGAGCATTTCCTTCTGGTACCACGACTGGCTCGCCGCGGCGCTGCCCGGCGCACCGTTTGAAGATCTTGAGCGCTGCATGAAAGGGATGAAGCAGCGGGGATTCAACACGGCCCGCGTGGGCCTTGGCATGACTTACGCGTTCCGCCTCGACGGCACTCCCCGCGGCCCGATTGATTTTGGGCCGCCCGTGCCCGGATATGCTTTGAACCCGTACTATGCCTGCCACGGCGGCCGGCGGGATGTTATTGAAAGGCTGCTGCGCCTTCTGGACCTGGCAAGGCGGAACGACGTGTGGATCATCCTGACCAGCTGGGAGTATCAGGATAGCTCCTGCGTCAGCGACCCGGCGGTCCGGGCCGACTTGGCCTCTGTGCCGTGGCCGAACCGGTTCAGGTACCTGGCTGAACAGCATGACCGCCTGCTCACGATGCTGAAAGCCGAGCGGCTGGCTGATCGCCTTGCTTTCGTGGAGATTCACAACGAGCCCGAGTACAGCGATCTTCCGCAGGGCGCGGAAGGCCGGCGCCGGCACGAGGAAGCGATCGCGTTCCTGCGGGCGCGGCACCCGGAGATTCTGGTCAGCGGTGATTTCGCCAGCCATGATTACTCCATCGTACCGGACAACGCGCAGGTTTTCGACCAGCACATCTACGCCGGCGCCGGCTGGCACCTCAGCGGCCTATATGGCCGGACGGTTTCCAGCAAGGAAGCCGACCCTCTTAACCCCCGGGCATTCGAGCCCCTGCGCCGCGTCTTGAAGAAAGACATCATGCCGTGGGACAAGTATCTGGCGGCCGCCGGGAAAGTGGGGCGCGAGGACAAGGCCGCCACGGAAGGCTGGAAGCGGATGCTCTGGCTGTGGGAGAATATCGACGCCGCGAAGTGGGATGAGTTCATGGCCGGCAGTTTCCCGGAATGGAAAGAACGCATATGGGAAAAAGCCAGGAAAACATTCGCCGAAGACGCGGCGGAAGGCAAGCGCCGCGGCCTGCCGCTGGTGCTGGACGAGGGCGGGTACTTCTGTCCCCCGCCCCAGTCGCGCTGGGAGCTGACGCCCGACGGCCTGGCGCTGCTGGAGCTGTTTGCGGACCTGGCCATCCGGCACGGCTACTGGGGCTTCATGCCCGGAACCTACTGCGGCCCCCAGCACATCATCTGGCGCGAGAAACCTGAATGGCTGCGGCAGATCAACGGCCGGTTTCAGGCCGGGAGGGACGGCCCAAAGCCGCCTGAACGCCAGGGCGCGACCGCCGCTCCGTAATATATTTAACGAACAATTTGCCGCTCATGAAATATACAGGACAATCATCTCCCATGTTGTTATTGCGATTAACCTCCCTCCGGCGCCACCGTTCATTTTCAATAAAATAACAATGATAAAGATTGATTTATTTTACAGCCCGAGTTAACTCAACTTTATTCACATTCAATCCAAGTGAAGCACCCCGCGGTCCCGACTCGAAGAGGTCGGGACGGGGCAACCTGCTTCGCCGTAGCAAAGCCTATGGGCCTACTCCGCCGAAGCAAAGCTTCTGGCTGCGAAGGCCGGGCTGCGACCGTCCTACGCCCGCCATAGCGGGCTTCGCGACGGCGGGAGGCTGGATCTTTGCGGAACCCTGCGAAGCCACAGGGCTTTCTGGCGAAGAAGGATCAACAAGAAAGGGAATTACAGAAAAATGAAAAAAAAGAAGGAAGCCTTGAAGGGACGGCAGATAGCGGCCGGCTGGGCCATGCGCGATGTCAGCACGGATCAGCCGGTGGGCATCAGGGGCCAGTTCTACCTGCGCCTTTCGGAAGGCGTCATGGATCCGGTCACCGTCACGTCGCTGGCGCTGGATAACGGTGACGACGCGGCCATCTTCCTTTCCTGCGACGGGGTCGGCATTCCCGCTTTCATCGTGAAAATGATCCGCGAACGGATCCGGAAAGCCGATCCATCCATTCCGGCCGGAAAGATCATCATCAACGCCACCCACGCCCATACCGGCGGCGACCTGCATGATTCACCCGATGAGTTTCCCTGCGACCTGCCGCGGATGCCAGGCTCGGAATACCAGAAATATTTCGTCGGCCGGGCCGCGGATGCGGTTGTCGAAGCCTGGCGCAGGCGCCAACCGGCTCAAGTTGCCTGGGGCTTCGGCTATGCCACCACAAGCTACAGCCGCCGCACGGTCTATTTCGACGACACGGCCAAGCGGCCCGAAGCCGTGCCCCGCCCCGGCATGACGGTCAACGGGCACGCGGTGATGTACGGCAACACGAACGATCCGCAGTTCAGCCATTTTGAAGCGGGGGCCGACCCGTTTATCAATTTCCTTTACACGTTCACGGCCGATGGAAAGCTCACGGGCGCGATCGTCAATGTCCCCTGCCCGTCCCAGTGCTCCATGCACGAATGGCGCCTGACGGCCGACTACTGGCACGAAGTGCGCCAGAACATCAAAAAACAATACGGGGATGTACATATTCTGCCACAATGCGCCGCCGGCGGCGACCTTGAAACAATTGTCCTGCATTACAAGAAGGCGCACCAGCGCCGGCTGGAATTGAAAGGGACGACGCAACGCCGGGAAATCGCCGACCGCATCACGGCGGCTTTCAGCGAAGTGCTGGAATGGGCGTCCAGGGACCGCCGGGAACAAGCGCCCCTGGTGCACAAAGCACGCACCATCATGCTGGCCAAGCGCCGCATTACCAGGGAGGAATACGAAGACGAGCTGGTCCAGCTTGCCAGGCTCAAAGAGGAAAAATTCGCCGCGCAAGGCGATCCGAAAGAGCGCCTGATTCACGATTCCACACTGTATGCCCGGCGCCGCCGCTGCGAGGCGGTTATCAAGCGCTATGAAACCCAGGACGCCGAGCCGCAGCTGCCGATGGAGCTTCACGTCGTGCGCCTGGGAGATATCGCCTTCGCCAGCAACCGCTTCGAATTGTACATGGATTATATGCACCGCATCCAGGCCCGCAGCCCGGCGGTGCAGACTTTCATCATACAGCTGGCCGGCACCGAGGCTGGCGATGGCGCCGGGAGCTACCTGGCGACCCGGCGCGGGGCGGAAGGCAAGGGCTACAGCGCAACTCAATACTGCAACCTGGTCAGCCCGGAAGGCGGGCAGGAGCTGGTGACTGAAACCCTTCAAGACTTGAACGAGCTCTGGAAAGCATGAAAGCTCTTTTGGACCTGTCGCACGCATCTCGCCCGGGCCCGGCAGAACATCCGGAACATCAAGATTAAAGGAAAAGGAAAAATAACATGGATGCCATCAAGAATGCTCTGATAATCGCGATGTTATTACTGCCCGGAGCCATCACGGCTCATGCAGCTGGAAACACAAACATCGTGGTCATGCTGGGGGACTCCACCACCTTGTGTTCCCGCAACAAGCCCGGGGCCAAGCTCACAGAACTGGTGCAGGCGTACCTGACGCAAAAAAAACTGCAGGCGGTGGTCGTCAATTCCGGCGTGGGCAGCGACACGGCCAAGGGAGGCTTCAACCGGCTTGAAAAGGCGGTCCTGGTTCATAGCCCTGACGTGGTCACGATCTCCTTCGGCCTGAACGATACGGGGCTCTTCACTCCTGACGAATACCGGGACTGGATGGAGAAAATCTTGCAGGAGATCCAGGCCAAATCAAAGGCCAGAATCCTGCTCGTGACCAGCACGCCATTCAACAACGCCAAACATGCCTGGCGGAAAAAATTCGCCGATAAAGGCGGTCTGGATGAATACATGGATGCCAACATCTGCGCCGCCACCCGGGAGCTGGCCAAGAAACACAACCTCAAACTGTGCGACCTGCACGCATTCTTCCTTGAAAAATTCGAGGGCGATCCCAAGCTTGTTGACGAATTGATCATGCCGGACGGCGTGCATCTCACCGACAGGGGCAACGAGGTCGCCGCCGGATGCCTGGCGCCGGCCATCGCTGAAATTCTGGCAGAAAAGAATAAATAAGCAGACGCGCATCCACATCATCGGCCGAGCCGGCCGGGACATGCCTGCCGGAGGCAGAGAGAGAGCGAGGCTACGAATTCAATGGCACGGCTTGTCCCGGGGCTGCCACCCGCAGGAGCAATGCAAGAGCGCCGCGCCACCCACTCTTCCCGGCCGGCAGGAAGGCACCCTTGCATGTTTGGCTGGATTCGAGCAGCAGGAAGCTGTATCTTCCGGACAAACCTCAGGCGTTCAAAACAACTCGCAAAAAAACATAACATGAATTTTACGCGCATTACCACAGCCGCCTCAGTTTTTCTCATCGCATCTTTCGCCGCCCGGGCAGGCGCGCTTGTCATCGCCGAAACAAACCGCTGCGATTACCAGGTTGTCGTTCCGGACGGCATGCCCCACCCCGCCCTGGAACAGACCCTTGCCAGCGCCGCAGCCGTCATGCAGGAAATGTTCAAGGCCAACGGAT
>JBAYWJ010000096.1:0-11963 GCA_041674125.1 Kiritimatiellia bacterium | reverse complement strand
TAACGGCCGAATTCCTCGGTGCGCGGGTTGAGCGCGTGTATGATGCCGGCGTGGCGGGGCTTCACCGCGTCCTCAAGCACCTGCCGGTTCTGAAAAAAGCCTCCGCGCTGGTGGTGGCAGCCGGAATGGAAGGCGCCCTGCCATCGGTGGTGGGCGGCTTGATAGACCGGCCGATCATCGCCGTCCCGACCAGCATCGGCTACGGGACAAACCTGAAGGGATTCGCACCGCTCCTGGCCATGCTCAACTCGTGCGTCCCGGGCATAACGGTCGTCAACATTGACAACGGCTTCAGCGCCGGCGTGGCGGCGGCAATGATTTGCCGAAGAGGTACAGAGTGACAAAGGCACAAAGGCACAAAGTAATTTACTTCGACAGCGTGGGCGGGGCCAGCGGCGACATGGTGCTGGCCTGCCTGGTTGACCTGGGGGCCGATTTGCGCAAGATCCGGGCCGACCTGAAGCGGATGGTCCCGGATCATTTTTCCCTCACAGCCAAACCGGCGCGGGAGGGCGGCTTTATGGGCACGCGCCTGGAAGTCGGGACTTCTGTACATCATGGCAGTGATCACCATCATCGAAAACTCTCCGATATTGAAACAATGATCCGGGCCGGACGTTTTTCGCCTCCGACCCGGGAACGCGCCATCGGCGTCTTCCGCCGGCTGGCACAAGCCGAGGCAAAGGTGCATGGCGTAAGCCTGCAAAAAATACACTTCCATGAAGTCGGCGCCCTGGACTCCATCATCGACATTGTCGGCGCCTGCATCGCCCTCGAACAGGTTGGAGCTGACAAGATCGCGGTCGGGCCCCTGCCTCTGGGCTGCGGCACGATCAAATGCGCCCACGGCATCCTGCCCTCGCCCGCGCCGGCCACGGTGGAGCTCTTAAAAGGCTTTGCTGTGGAACAGACCGGGGAAAAATTTGAGCTGGTAACGCCGACGGGCGCGGCGCTCCTCACAACCTGGAAAAACATTGACGGCATACCGCCGGGATCCAAAATTATCCGCGCCGGGTACGGCTTTGGAAATTTCGAGCTGGCCGGGCGCCCGAACATGCTCCGGGCCACGCTCTTTGAAACGGCGCAGGCAAGCGCCGGCGAAAGCTGCCTGGTGCTCGAATGCAATATTGACGACATGTCCCCCGAGCTGACGGGCTACCTGGCCGGGCGCCTCATGGAAGAAGGCGCGCTGGATGCCTTCATCACGCCCGTCCAGATGAAAAAGAACCGGCCCGGCATACTGCTGAGCGTCATCTGCGACCATGCCCTGAGGGCGAAAATGCTTGATATCATCTTCAGGGAAAGCACCACCTTCGGCGTGCGGGAACATGACGTGCGCCGCACCACGCTGCCGAGACGTTTTGAAACGGTAAAGACGCCTTACGGGACGGTGCGCCTTAAAACAGGATCCTGGAACGGAAAAGAAATCACCCGCGCGCCGGAATTTGAGGACTGCCTCAAGCTGGCAAAAAAAGCAAATGCGCCCCTGCGGAAAATATACGAAGCCGCACTGGCGGCGGCCGGCAAGAAAGCCCGCGGCCATTGAAGTTCATGGTTGTTATGGATAAAGAATCTCGCCGCTGAACACATATTTGGCCGGACCGGCAAGTGCAATGTCTTCGACCCCATTCCCTCTTATGGTAAAATCAACTTCCAGCATGTCGCCGTGCCGGCATTTCACCCGCACGGGCGGCTGGGCCTTTCCAAGCAGTGCGGCCACGACCGCGCAGGCCGTTATGCCGGTGCCGCAGGCGGGGGTTTCCGCCTCCACGCCCCTTTCATAAGTCCGCACCGCGATTGAATGGCGGCCGGTCACCTGCATGAAATCCACATTGGTGCCCGCAGGGGCGAATGCCCGGTGATACCGCAAGGCCGGACCAAGGCCCGGTAAATCAACGGCTTCAAGGTTACCGGTTGCGATGACAAGATGCGGAACGCCGGTATTGATCAGGCTGCAAATATACCGGCGGCCCAGGGCGCGGACCGGAAATGCCAGGCGCGCGTCCGAGGCCAGCGGCATGGAAACCCGCACGCCAGTCCCAGCCACGGAGGCGTTGAGTATACCGGACCGTGTCTCAATGGTCATTTTTCTGCCCGCGATGCCCAGGTCAAGGGCCAGCCGGGCCGCGCAGCGCAGGCCGTTGCCGCACATGTCGGCCCCGGATCCATCGGGGTTGAAAAAGCGCATGAAAAAAGAGGCCTGCCCGGACTTTTGGAGCAGGATCAGGCCTTCGGAGCCGATGCCGTCGTGGCGGGAGCAGGCGCGGCTGATCCAGCGCCTGTCCCGTACCGGGAAAACCCCGGCCCGGTCGTCAACCAGGATGAAATCGTTCCCGGCGCCGTGCATTTTCCAGAATTTTATCTTCATGTGCATTATGTCTTCGTCAACTGATAATTGCAGCCGGCCTCGGTGAGGCCGGTCCGGGGTCGCCGACCACGGCTGCAATTTTGAAATTGCTGGACATTCAAAAAACAAGGCCGGGGCAGTCCTGCCCCGGCCTCGTTTGAAAACATTATCAGGATTATTTACGAATTTATTTCAGAATGGAGACTTTGGCAATCTTAGCAACCCTGAATTTGACAACTCTCTTGGCCGGAATGTCAATGATCTCGCCCGTGGCCGGATTGCGTCCCTTGCGGGCTTTACGGTTGACAAGGACAAGTTTGCCGAGCCCGGGCACCATGAAACCGTCTTTGGCGCCTTTATAAGCCATGTTCACCAGGGCTTCCAGAGCGGCTACCGCCTGCTTTTTCGTAATTTCAGCGGCCTCTGCAACTCCCTTAATGACTTCGCTTTTTGTCACGGATTTGGCCATTTGAATCTCCTCCTCTGTTTTTTGTTTTACCGAGCACATCAATGCGCGGCATTCCAATCCATCACCATTGAAGTCTTGGTATTGTTTTGCACCATAAAAAACCATATATTCCCGCATATTGCAAGCAAAAAAACGCTTTTTTATTATACCGGCCGTGATATCGTCTTGGCCGTCCAAATGCTTACCATAACCAAAATCAAGATCGGCGCTTTCAGCGCCAACTGTTACGTCGTCCGCTCGGAGGATTTTGACGCGCTTGTGGTCGACCCGGGGGCCGATGGCGGGGCCATATCCAAGATCATCGGCCATTGCCGGCTGACGGTGCGGGGCTACCTGCTCACCCACGGCCACATCGATCACATCGGAGCCCTGTCCGAACTGCGCGGGCAGATTCCCGCCCCGGTTTTCATGCACGGCGCCGACAGCCGCTGGGCGTTCAGCTCCGCCAACCATCTGCTGCCCTACTATGCCGCGCCGCCCCGGGCCGAGGCCGTTGAATACGTCCTCAAGGGCGGCGAAAAATGGCGGGAATACGCGTTTAATATGGAGGTGATCGCCACGCCCGGGCACTCGCCGGGGGGGGTCTGCTTCTATTTCCCGGACGACAACCTGCTGTTTTCCGGCGACACCCTTTTCCGGGACAGCATCGGGCGGACCGACCTGCCCGCCGGCGATGCGCAGCAGCTGAACGCCTCCCTGGCCGCCCTGGCCCGGCTGCCCCCGCGGACAAAGGTCTACCCCGGCCACGGCCCGGAAACAACCATCGGCGGGGAACTGGAACACAATCCCTTCCTGCAGCGCGCCTGAATGCGTATTCCTACCCAGGGGCCAGCAGCCAGCCCATCAGGAACTGATAGACGGGCATGACAACGTAATCCAGCACGCCCAGCCACAGTAGCCCAAAAACGATGATGAACCCGAAAGATTCCAGCTGCATGTAGGGCCGGAGCAGATTTTCCGGCAAAATGCCCATCAATATCCTGGAGCCGTCCAGCGGCGGGATGGGTATGAGATTGAAGATGCCCAGAATGAGGTTTGTGGCGCAGAAAAAAAACAGGAACACCGCCGCCAGCTGGGGGAGCGGCGCCACGAAGCGGAAAATAACCGCGCTTACGATGGCCGCCGCAAAATTCGTCAAGGGGCCCGCTGCACCCACTATCATTATCCCGCGGCGCGGGTCCTTGAAATAGCCCGGATTGAAAGGCACCGGCTTGGCCCACCCGAGCAAAACCGGGCTGTTGACAAGCACCAGCACCATGGGAAGCAGGATCGAGCCGAAAATGTCGAGGTGGGCCAGCGGGTTCAAGGTAAGGCGGTGCGCGCGCTTGGCGGTCGGATCGCCCAGCACGTAGGCGGCATAGCCGTGGGCCACCTCGTGTATCACCACGGCCAGGATCAGGGCAATAAATTTGACAATTAATTCCATTAGGTTATGATTCCTGCCTGAAAATTAATATATTCATCCGCCGCGCGCAACCATATAAGGCATCCTTATGAGCGCTGTGATTGAAACCAAAAAATACCGCACGCCGCTCTGCCCCTACCTGGCGGTGGGCAACCGCCGGCTGCTTGTGCACCTGGACGCCTTCTGCGTGCCCCACTCCCTGCAATGGCCACGGCCGGGCATCCCGGACCGCATGGCCTGGCGCGACCCGTTCGACGAATGGCCTTACTGGGAGGAAATGAGCCCGGACACCGTCCGCGCCCGTATGCCCTACTTCGAATACGCAAACGGGAACCGCGATTACCTGCACGACGCCGTCGCGGTCGAAGCCGGCTACCTTGAGGGCACTAACGTTCTCGAAGGGCGCTACGAGCTCCCCGGCGGAGCGCTGGTTGAAATCACCTCCTTCGCGCCCCCGCAAATGGATGTCTGGGTTCGCCGCTTCAGCGCGGCCGGCGAAGGCAAGCTCGTGCTGCAGGGCGAGTTTTTTGAAAAGGCCGTGAGGGGCAACGCTCTCGCGCACATGGGCAGCGTCAACTTCCGCGGCGCGTTCGATGCCGCCCCGCGCGGCGCTTACGTCATCATGAGCACCACGCCTCTCGCTCAAAAGCTGGGCCGCGTCGAAGTGCCTGTTTCCGGCCGGACAAGCTGGACCGTTTACCTGTGCGTCGCACCCGACATGGCAAAAGCCGTGGAGCTCGGAGAGCTTGCCCTGCGCAGGGGATGCGAAGCGCTCAGGGCGGAAACGGCCGCCGCCGACCGCGCCTGGATCGCGCGCGCCGCGGAGCCCTCCGTCAAGCACCCGCTCATCCTCAAACACCACCGGCGCTGGCTCCTGACCAACCTTCTGCACCTGGCGGGGGACGGGGCCATGAGCTGCGGCACGCGTCCTTTCTGGGGATTCGCCTGGCCGCGCGACTGCAGCATGCAGGCCGCCGCCTTCGCCGCCGCCGGCTTTCACGATGAAGCCCGCAGCGTGGTGAAATGGCACTTCGACAACACCCCTCCCTCCGGCGTCCACGAAGCCCGCTATTGCACCGACCGCTCCCCGATGCTGCTGGATAACCGCCCCCGCCAGGGAGACAACCCGGGGTTCCTCTGCTGGGCCGCCTCGTTCGTCTGCCGCCGGGACTGGAACCGGGCATGGGCTGAACAGATCCGGGACAATTTATACCTCATGGCCGGGCACCTTGTGCAAGCACGCGACCCGGAAACGCTGCTTCCGCTCCCGGAAGCCGATTACCGCGAGACCCAGATCGCGGAATCGGCCGGGATCGCGCTCACCGCCATCGCGGGACTCAAGGGCGCGGCCTTCATCGCCGAGCGGCTGGGCGACCGGGCAAACGCGCAAAAATTCCTGGCGCGGGCGGATGAAATCAAGCTGGGCATGCAGAACAGCCTATGGGACAAGGATCAGAAATATTTCTTCACCTCGGTAAAGTCCTTCAATCCGAAGGCCAGCATTGCCGTCTGCTGGGGCGCCTACCCGTTCCTGGCCTGGGATGGCAGGGACCCGATGTTTGTTGCGGGAGTCCGGCGCGTCTACCGGGACCTGTGGAACAACGCCGCCGGCGGAGTGCTCTGCGCGGCAGGGACGCCCTATGAATCCTACTGGATGTATCACTCTGCCATATTGCTGCTCGGGGCGGCCGCGGCCGGAGAAATGAAAATGGAAGAGGAAATCCTGGCGGCGCTTGAAAAAAATGTTCCTCCCCAGGGCATTATCCCGGAACAGGTGGGCCGGGCCTCGGGCGCGCTCTGGGGCTGCGCCCCCCTCCCGGTGGCGCAGGCCAACCTGCTCCTCTACGCTTACCGGGAATGATTGAATGTAATCCCGCAATGAAACCAAAATCCACCATCGAAGTTGCCGGCCTCATGCTCAGCACCGACTTCGACAACGGCGCCCTGGCCAGGGCTTCCGGCGCGGGGGAAAACGAGCTCGACCTGTGGCCGTTCCTGGAAGATGAATACTCCGAAGGCTTTATCAAGATTCCCCAGCCGGGCGGCAAGGCCGGCCCTGTCCAGAGCGCCAATTTCGCCTTCCACTTCAGGCTGGGAGGCTGCAAGGATAAAACCGTCACCTTGAAATTCCACATTGCCAGCGAGCGCTCAGTGCCCGAAGCCGTTTCCGTGGTCTACGCCAATCCCGACTTCCCGGTTTTCAGCTATGACGGCGCCCAATGGCAAAGGGCCGCAAACAAGGAGCTAATTGCCGGGGCCGGCGGGCCAAATGAAAAAGTTGTTGTCGTCCGCCAAACCTTCGCCGAGGACAAGGTTTGGGTCGCCTACCAGTATCCTTACACGAATGACCACGTCAGCCGGCTTATGCAGCGCGTGAAAAATTCCGACTTCTGTTCCGTGAGCATGGCCGGCCAGTCAACGGAAGGCCGGCTGATCCACCAGTTCAGCCTTACCGATTTCACAATACCGGTCGAGTCAAAAAAGGTTATCTGTCTGACCGGTCTCCAGCACTGCGCGGAGCTCGGCGCAGGCTGGGGCCTGGAGGGCATGATAGAATTCCTGGTTTCCGCCGATCCCGCCGCGGCGGCATTAAGGCAGCGCTTCAAATTCAAGATTATCCCCATCGTGAACGTGGATGCGGTGGCAGAGGGGCGCGGGCGCATCCACAGCTCCGGCAAAAACCCCAACCGCGAATGGGAAAGCCACGACCCCATCCGCGAGGTGCAGACCATCCGGGCGACGATGGACAAGTGGGTCAACGGCGGCAAGCGCATTGACGCTTTGATCGATATCCACGGTTTTTCGGTCCGGGAAGGCAAATGGACCGCGCCGGTCGTTCCGAAAACCTCCTACCCGGCTGAGCGGGCGCACAGCTACGATGGGTTTCTGGGCGCGATCAAACAATGCCTGCCCGGCATCGAATACGGGGATTACGCGTCGGAAGGTTTAGTGTCCGGCATGGCGGCGCGGCGCTACGGGACCCTGGCTTTGGCCATTGACGGCTATGTATACAAATGGCCCGGCGAGGCCGCGCCGGATTTTTCATCTTATTACAGGGATGGCAGCCGTATCTGGGATTTAAGCTCCATCAAGGCCACCGGCGCGGAATTCATCAAGTCGCTTCTTGACTGGCAATGACAGTGGAAATAAACCGGAAACATCGCCTCATTACAGCCGCATGGCCGGAGTTCGGCCGGTGCGCCCCGCCGCCCCGCGCGCCGGCCGGCGCATACGCGGCCAGGCTGGACTCCGTGCGCGGGGCCATGGAACGGCTCGGCCTGACGCACCTGGTCGTTTACGGCGACCGGGAACACTTTGCCAACCTGGCCTGGCTCACCGGTTTTGACCCGCGCTTCGAGGAAGCGTTGCTCATAATCTCAAACCGCGCCAAGCCGCTATTGGTCGTGGGCAACGAGTGCGAAGGCTATCTCTCCATCAGCCCCCTTTACCGTGCGGGCGGGATCCGCAGCGAGCGCTTCCAGGCTTTTTCGCTCCTTAACCAGCCGCGGGACAGCAGCCGCCTCCTGGCGGATATTTTCGCCGGCGAGGGCATCGGCCGGAAATCAAAGGTGGGCTGCGCGGGCTGGAAGTATTTTGCCGACTCCGAAATTCCCGACGCCCTCCATGCCGTCGACCTGCCCGCCTACATGGCCGACGCCCTGCGCGCCCTCGCCGGGCGCTCCGGCGTGACGAACGCCGCCGCGATTTTCATGCACCCCGATCACGGCCTCAGGACTTTCTGCTCCCCCGCTGAAATCGCATATTTCGAGTACACCAACATCCTGGCCTCGGAAGGTGTGAAAAGGATCATCTTCGGCATGCGCTTGGGAATGACCGACTTCGACTTGGCCGGGCTGGCCGGGTACAGCGGCGAGCCGTTCGGCTGCCACATGACGATGGTAACGGGCAAGGCCCGCGACCGCGGCCTGGCCGGGCCTTCCGGCGAAATCATCCGGCGCGGCAAACCGCTCGCGGCCAACGTCTCCTACTGGGGCAGCAACATCTGCCGCGCCGGCTGGATCGCGCGCGGCGGCCGCGACCTTCCCGAAGCGGCGCGGGGCTACGTCAAGAACTTCGCGGGCGTTTATTTCGAGGCTATGGCCGGCTGGTTCGGGCTCCTGAAAATTGGCGCGCCGGGCGGCGCGCTGGAGCGGTTTATCCGCCTAAATCTGCCCTTTAAAAAATTTGGCGTGTTCCTCAATCCCGGGCACCTCATCCACCTGGACGAGTGGGTCAGCTCGCCCGTCTACCCCTGTTCCGGCATAAAGCTCCATTCCGGCATGGCCATCCAGGTTGACGTGATTCCATCATCCAAAACTTATTTTTCAACCCGCATGGAGGACGGCCTGGTCCTGGCCGACGCCTCGCTGCAGCGGAGGCTGGGTAAAGAATATCCGGAATGCCTGGCGCGCTGCCTGAAACGCCGGGAGTTCATGCGCAATACGCTCGGATTGCCGGTGCACGGCGATGTCCTGCCGCTTTCGAACATGCCGGCCATTGTGCCGCCCTTTTTCCTTGAGCCCGAAAACATCCTGGCTTTGGAAGATTGATTCGGCCAGGCACAATTTTTTTCATGCCTCGCATAACCATCATGCCGGGAGAATAAAAATGCAATACGGACTATACTGCGGGCCGGAACTTGCCGAAACGGCGCTCAAGGCCGGGTTTGATTTCTTTGAGTGGAACGTGGCCTCATTCCTCAAGCCGCGCGAGAGCGAGGAGGCCTTCGCCGAAACCCTCGCCCTGGTGAAAAAATCCGCGCTGAAGTGCCCGGTTGTCAACTGCTTTATTCCAAATGACCTCAAAATCACAGGGCCATTTGTTGACCTTAAAGGCCTTGAAGCATTCGTCACTAAAGCCTGCGCCCGCGCGCAAGCAGCGGAGGTGCAGACGATAGTATTCGGCTCCGGCGGAGCGCGCCGGGTGCCGGACGGGTTCGACCGTGAGCAGGCCCGCCGGCAGATCTCCGCCTTCTGCCGGATGCTCGCGCCAATTGCCGCCGCGCACGGAATTACAATCGTGATCGAGCCGCTTTACCACAAGGCCTGCAACATCCTCAACACGGTCAGCGAATGCGCCGAACTCGTGCGCGAGGTCAACCACCCCGCAATCCGCCTCCTGGTGGACTCCTTCCACTTCCTTTACGACAACGACTCTCTCGAGGACATCGCCGGCGGCGGGCCGCTCCTGGCCCACGTCCACATCGCCACCTCGCCAAACCGCCTCCCGCCGGGGGCGGAAGACTGCGACCTGCTGCCATTCTTCGAGGCCCTGGTCCGGGGCGGCTATGACGCTCGCATAGCGATTGAAAGCTCTCTGCCAAAGGGCGAGTCAATCCTGCCGAACGCCGTCTCCTACATGAAAGCCTGCGAGAAAGTCGCCAGGCAGAAACAGCGCGAAGCGCCCGGGCTATAAATCCGTTTCGACAAAATAGCAGCGGATTTCCAGGGGCGCGATGGGCGTGCCGTCGCTGATGATAACCCGGCCGCCTTCCTGGCGCCAGCGCCGCGCCGCCAGGCTCTTCCAGCAATCGCCGGATGCAAGAACCTTCACCCCGGAAGCCCTGCGCTTCTCCAGTGAGGCAGCGATGCTGATTTTCGGCCACGGGTCGAGATTGATGTTCATGGCGGACATGAAGATACCGCCCGGCCCGTCGGCGCGGTGGGGCAAAATCCATCCCGGCGCCTCGACCGACATCGCCGCGCACCCGCGCGCCAGCCAGTCCACCACCCCCCGCAGCTGCCGGCGGCGGTACTCGGAATAAAAATAATGGCTGGTGCCCTTGGCGTACATGTCGGCATCGGCGCGGTTGATGAATTCGTAGGGATAGACGCAGACGCGCCCGCCCAGGCTGTTTTCGCTGATGACCGCGCCGGGATATAAATTGCGGCGGGATTCGCCCTCCTCGATCCATGAAATTACCTGCGCCCCCGCACCCGGCTCCAGGATCCCCAGGCGGCCGCCGGCAGAAGATGCGCCACCGGCGGTGCGATGGTCCGGGCCCCCTCCGAAAGCGGGATGGTCCAGGCGCTCGTATCCGTGCAGGCGGGTTGCCCGGAGGTCCAGTATCTCACGGAGCTTGACCCCGGCCAGGTCTTCACGGCCCATGGCGCGCAGCGTTTCCAGGGCGGATAAATCCAGCAACACTCCCCTCTTGAAAACTTTTTCGATCCCGGCCCCGAGCAGGCGGGGCGCCTCCCCCGTGAGGGCGCTGACTTCCTCTTCGCACTCGAACTGCACGGGGAATCCGAAGGCTCGCAGGGCGTCCGCCCAGCCGGAATCGTAGGGAAGAAGCTCCCTGAAGCTATTGCCTTCCCGCGTGCGTACACGCAGCGAGGAACGGCCCGGCGCATAAAGCCTTACGCCGCGGAAGCGCGGCGCGCGCGCGGAAGCGGCGGCAATGGCGGAAAGGCGCGGCTTAAGCCCGCGCAGCATGCTTCCGAAATCGGGCTGGTCGGCAAAAGGAGTGGTCATTCGGTCGAAGATGTTCAAGGTGTGATTCGGCGCGCCCAGGACGGTGGCCCACTCCATCTGCCGCGCCAGGCTTAAAGCGGACTTGCCGTAAGCGTGGTAGGGCATGGTTTCTATCTCGGTGCATTTGCAGATGCCGGGCGCAAGCAGCGGGCGGAAGCGCTTGAGACTCTCGTCCATGGGATAATAGTCCCGCGCCGAACCCTCGGCATACGCGCAGGTGGGCATGCGGATCACGGGGGCGTGCGGCGCGCAAAGCTTGCGCAGCAGCGCCTTGAGATCGCGCCCTTCCCGCACCAGTAAAAACGGCGCGGTCACCATGAGGGCCAGTTCCGTCCGGGGCGATTTGGCGCGCACAGCCCGGTTGATGACGCGCGCGGCCTGCCCAAGGGAATCGTCCAGAAGGTTGATCCAGATTTTCCTCCACGGGTGCGGTTCCCCCGGCCTGAGGATTGCCGCCACGAGCTCCTCGCGGGATACGCGCGCGCGGCCCGCCCGGCGCGCAAATTCACGCATGTGCCTTTCGCAGAAGCAGCCGGGGTTGATGCGGCCATGGTTGTAATAGCGGAAGTCGTCGTCCACCCAAAGGCGCGCCGGTTTTGTGCCCGCGAGGATGCCGAAAAATTTTTCAGCCCACCTGCGCCACTCCGGGGACAGCGGACAGAGAACCTCGGCGCTTTTGCGTCCGTCGCTGCCGGCCATGGTCTCAAACCTTCCGTCCAGCCGGTAGCCGTATTCGCCGTGGCCAATGACAAAGAGCACGTTCAGCGACTGGATGATGCCTGCCCGGCGGAGCTTTTCACGGGCGCGGCAAAGCCAGTCCGCCCGCGCGCGGGCGCCTTCCTCGTTCACGAATGGGTGGTAGGCGGCCGCGGACTCGATGAACCACAGCACCTCGTCAATACTGTTCCGCCGGCAGAATTCCACCGCCTCGTCGATGTCTTCGTCGGTGGACATCTTCCACTCCCGCGGCGTGCGGCGGAGCATGAAGGTCGCTTTTGCATCCTTTGCTGGCATGATCTTCCCTTTCTTTTTGGCATGCATGGCAAGGGCCATCTTTCAAGGGGCGCCGGCCGGGGGTCCGGCAAAAGCAAAAGGGCCGGGTGGCATGCGCCGCCCGGCCCCGGTTATCTGCTTTTTATTTCCCGGCCTTCCTGGCGCCTATGGCGGCCTGGGCCGCGGCCAGCCGCGCGATCGGCACGCGGAACGGGCTGCAGCTGACGTAGTTGAGCCCGGTCCTGAAACAGAACTCGACCGAAGCCGGGTCGCCG
>JBAYWJ010000095.1:0-12033 GCA_041674125.1 Kiritimatiellia bacterium | reverse complement strand
TCACGCGCGACCGGTTTTCTTCCGCGATCCGGGCTATCCGGGCCGCCTGGTCCGCGTTAAGGTCGGCCTTGTTGATCACAACCAGGGCCGGCACGCGGAAATGGGCCGCCAGTTTGAGGACGCGTTCCATGTCGTGCACGCCGGAAACCGTGGGCTCGGTCACTATCAGCGCCAGGTCCGCCCCGGAAACGGAGGCTATGACCGGGCAGCCCGTGCCGGGGGGACCGTCGCCGATGATTTTATCCAGGCGCGCTTCTTCGGCCATTTGCGCGGCGCGGTTCCGGACCTGCGTAACAAGGCGCCCGGAATTTTCCTCGGCAATGCCCAGGCGCGCATGGACCATCGGACCGCATTGCGTTGCCGAAACAAACCACTGCCCCGTCACGGCCCGTTCGGTCTTGACGGCCTGGACCGGGCAAACCAGCCGGCACAAACCGCAGCCTTCGCACGCGAAAGGATCGATGCGGTAGGTCTGCCCGACAATGTCGTTCGCCGGCCCGTCAAAGCGGATCGCATCAAAATGGCAGGCGGCGGAGCACTTGCCGCAGCCGATGCATTTTTTGGCGTCAATCTCCGCCTTTTTTCCGCTGGCAAAAGGATGCTTTTCCAGGATGGCGGGCTTGAGGATCAGATGCAGGTCCGCCGCGTCCACATCGTTATCCGCCAGCACGCTCTGCCCGGCCAGGACGGCAAAGGAGGCGGTCACGCTCGTCTTGCCGGTGCCGCCCTTGCCGCTGATAACGGTAATTTCCTTGTAGTGGTCGGCCCGGCCCGGCGCGAAAGGCTTTTTCGAATCCGGACCGGCAACGAGTTCATCCAGGGGCGGAGGGGGCGGCAGTTTTGCGCCCTTCATTGCGGCGATGTTGCCGTAAATTTGAAGCAGTTTTTCCGCCAGCTCCGCGTGCCGGTCGACAAGAATAAAGCCGGCCGAATAGGTTTCGGCATAAGCGCGCTTGAACGGTATGCGCCCGACGATCGGGATGCCGGTCGCTTCCGCGTATCGGGCTATTATTTCATCCGCGCCGTCCGAACGGTTCACGATTATGCCGGTGGGAATGCCCATCTTGATCGTCATCGCCGCCGCAAGCTTAAGATCGTTCAGGCCAAAGGGGGTCGGCTCGGTGACAAGCACGGCGACATCGGCGCCTTCCAGCGCCTTGACCACCGGGCAGGCCGTGCCCGGCGAGGCGTCCAAAATGTTGATCGCAGCAGGGTCAATCTGACCTTTCACTGCATTAACCACGGCCGGCGCAAGGGCCTCGCCGATATTCAGCACCCCGTAGGCAAAATAAAACGGCTCATTTTGCGGCGCGGAAATTATTTTGCCGATCGGAGTTTGGCGCTCGCTCAGGGCGTTGCGGGGGCAGACAAAGGAACATACCCCGCACGAATGGCAAAGCTCGTTGAAAATGAGCACCTTGTTCTTCACCACCGCGATAGCGTTATAATTGCATTCCTGCGCGCACTTGCCGCAGCCATCGCATTTGCCCGCGTCCAAAACAGGCTTGAGAACCGTCACGTCCCGGCTGGAGGTATTTTCCGGCTTGACGAAAAGATGGTCGTTCGGCTCCTCGACGTCGCAATCCAGCAGGCGGACCTTTTCGCCGCGCCGGGCCAGAACATAGGCCAGGTTCACGGCAAAAGTCGTCTTACCCGTGCCGCCCTTTCCGCTGGCAATAACAATTCTCATTTATTGTTCCTTCCTTTTCTCAACATATCTATCGCCGATGCCACTCTTTTGCCAAGGTTGCGGGCGGTCGCAAGGCCCGTTTCATCTTTTTGAATTCCGCCCTCGCCCCCGCTGTAAAGCGCGGCGCCGAAGTGGGAGGTAGTCAGCCCGTCGCCGACAACAAGCATGTCCTGGCAAAGCAAGGCGGCCTGGACAGCCTGGAGCGTAAGCTCCTGGCCGCCGTTGCGCACCCCGCCCACGGCCAGCACTCCCCCCACCCTGTTCCTGAAAATGAACCCGTTACGGCGGAACATGACGCAACGGTCCAGGAATGCCTTGCACTGGCTGGCCATGGTTCCAAAATAAACCGGCGTGGCGATCACCATGCCTTTGACATTGAGATCGCGCAAAGCGGGGATGAGACCGGCGAAGTCGTCTTCGATGCTGCAGCCGAGTTTTTCCTTGCAATGCCCGCAGGCATTACAACCGCGAATATTCATCCCGCCGAGCTCGATGATTTCAGTTTCAAGGCCTTTGTTTTCTTCCCGGGCCGCCGCCAGGCATTGCGCGAGGGCATAATAGGTCGTTTTGCCCTTGCGCGGACTGCAGTTGACTCCAAGTATTTTCATGTTGTGTGTTTTTTGAGGGCGGAAATCAAATCTTCTTCGCGCTGCACCCCTACAAACCTTTCGACTTCCGAATTGTCTTTAAGAATAATCAGCGTAGGAATACTTCTGATTCCAAATCTCTCGGCCACCCCGGGCGCCTCGTCCACATTGCATTTCCCGACATTCGCCTTCCCCGCCATGGCCTTGGCAACCTTTTCAATTATAGGGCCCTGCATCCGGCAGGGACCGCACCACGGCGCCCAAAAATCAATTAAAACGACTCCTTTTCCTGCTTCGGCGGCAAAATTGTCTTCCGTGAATGCTGTTTCTTTTTTTTGCATGCTATATTTCCTGTCTGTCTATATGTTTCGCACCAGCCGCATCTGACCGGCGGCGGTTTTTATCGTCCACGTGGACAATGCGAGGTTTAATTTTACCGGCTTCGTTATCGTCACACTGGCAATATGTAAGTATGATTACCTTGTCGCCAATCTCGCCCAAGCGCGCCGCCGGTCCGTTCAGCACCACTGCGCCGGAACCGGCGCGGGCCAGGATGGCATAGGTAATGAAACGCGCGCCGGTATTCAGGTTCAGGACGTGCACCTGCTCGCCGGGCAGAATATCCGAAGCATTGAGCAAAAGCCGATCCAGCGTGATGCTGCCCTTGTAGTGCAGTTGTTTATCCGTTATCGTCGCCCCGTGTATTTTTGACTTCAGCATCAGGCGTTGCATTGTAAATTATCCTGTATTTATTATTTCAGGCGCGGACTCCGGTCACAGGGCATATCGCGCCCGCAGCAAGGACGATCCCGGCCGCACGCCGCCCCGCCGGAAGAAGATTTTCCATAATCAGTGGCATAGAAACCGCTGCCCTTGAAAATTATGCCGGCGCCCCGGCCAATCAGGCGCTTGATCCGGCCGCCGCATTTGGGGCATTTATCCAGCACCTTGTCCGACATGTTCTGAAACATTTCGAAAACATGGCCGCACTGGCCGCATTCATACTCATATGTCGGCATTGTTCAATCCTCCTTTGATAACCTTCTTAAATTCTTTGGCTTCATGCGGGAACGATAACCCCGCCGGCCGCGCTTGTGCGCCGTCTTTGCATCCACCGCGTCCTGCCAGCCGTTGCGCTCAGTCGCGATCCGGTCAAACTTGGCGGTGTAAGGCTTGATATCCAGCAACGGCGTGCCGTCGAGGATATCCACGCCATCAAGATAGAGCGTGGCCCCTTCCCTTTTCAAGAGGCGCACCACACTCAGGCCGATCGCGTTCGGCCGGCAGGGCGCGCGCGTGGCAAAAAGACCGCGCTCAGCATCCTGCAGGAAAGGCTTAACGGTCAGCCTGGCCGGCCCGGCGCAATGAAAATGATAGACGAGATAAATATGCGAAAATCCTTCAAGGTCCTTCAATCCTTCCGTAAATTCCGGAAGGATTTCGGCCCGGCCCCGGCAACCGCCGGCATAAACCGGCTGGATAGGCGTATTGGCGGCCGCGATATGCCCGCTGCGAATGACGCCGATCGGCTTGTAATGAACCGTCTGAATACGCTTAGCCATGCTGTGATAAACCAGGGTAGACGGATCGCACCGCTCTGGCACGCGTCCCCTCACGCCTTGCGCCCGGTGATTTTTTCCTTGTCAATTTTTACCGCCTTGGTCAACGCCATTGCCTTGCTCGTTCATTCCCGATCTTTTCATCCGGGCAAATGCCTTGCATGCGGGACAGGCAGTTTCAATTTTCGCTATTAATTTCGCAAACCGCCCGTGCGGGAAGCGCCGCGCGCAAACACAAAGCGGACAGAAATTGCAGATCGCTGAGAGCATCCTCTTCATTATACGCGCCTCAACCGCGCGCCGGAACACTGATCCCGGCTCTGCGGTTTTCGCATGCGGCGTTCCTTATAATCCATACTAGTGTAGTGTCCCAGAAATTCTTTGTATTAATTCTGAAGATGTCATTCCCGCGACTTTCCTTCGCCCGCCATAGCGGAGCTTCCCCCTTCGCCAAGGCTACGGCGGACAGATCGTGAAGGCGGGAAGCGGGAATCCAGAGCCTGCTCCGCGACTCGACTGAGCTCGTCGAAGTCCGAAGTAAAGCCGTTGGCTACGAAGGCTGAATCAAGCCCGGAATGACAATCATCTGCAAATTATTAATGGGACACGACACTAGCGTGTCTTATCGATTTCATCGTCTACTTCCCTGGCCCCCTCCGCATAGAACTTTTCTTCATCAGGGGCCAGCTCCCGGAGAAGCCGGAGAAATTCGCCGGCGTGCACGCGCTCCTCGTCGGCGATATCCCGCAGCACTTCGATGGCCAGTTTATCGTCGGTTGATTCCGCCAGCTGCATGTAAAGCTGGATGGCCTCGTATTCGGCAGCCACCATGAAACGAATGGCCCTCACGAGTTCTTCTTTCGTGAGTTTCCTGTCGCTTGCCTGCCCTGCAAAGGGCGACCCGAATTCAGGCATTTTGGCCTCCTTGTTCGTATCGCCGCATATCCGCGGCTGTTGTTTCAATTATCTTGCGCGAGTCATCGTGGTCCCGCAGGCCGGGCACTTGAGCTGGACGCAGGGAGCGCCCTGCTGGTGCGCAACGGTTTTGCCGCATTTCGGGCAAACGCAATCCCCGCCGGGCCCCATGGCAAATCCACCCATGCGGCCTGCCCTGAGTCCCGCCGAAGATCCGCGGCCCATGCCCTGCCCGCCGCCTCCGCCCATGCCGCGGCCGGTTCCCGGGCCGGCTCCCATCGGACCTGTACCATCTCCCCTAGGCATAATCAACCTCCATCACTTTTTGTATTTTACAGTTCCCCCGGCATCCCCGCCCCGCCGAACTTGCGAGGCGAGCGCACTAATGCCGGGGACTGTCTGTTAAGGACATGCTTACTCCGCCGTTTTTTCCGCCTCCAGTTCCTGAAGGCGCTTGCGGACGTCGCCCAGCGCGGCTTCAAACTGCTCGGCCTGGCCCTTCAACATGTCCAGTTCCTGCGCCCTTGTCGGCGCGGCATACGGCGCGCCGTAAGGCACACCGCCGCCCAAACCCCAACCGGGTGCACCGGTGGCGTAAAACCGATTGCGCCAACCTGCCCTGAGCCCGGCCGAAGGACCGCGTCCTCCGCCACAGCCCAAGAATCCCATGCCGCGGCCCATGCCGCGGCCGAAAAATCCACGCCCCCCGACGGGGTTCGTGTATCCCGGCGTTCCGTATCCGGCGCAGTATCCTGCAGCGCGGCCGGTCATCGGTCCCATTCCCAATGGCCCTGTTCCATCTCCTCCTGGCATCTTGTTCACCCCCTTTCTATTTAAAAAAACTGAACCAAATTGTCTTCAACATTTTAAATTTTGTCATTCGTGTTTATTTCGAATTTCGTGCCTGGAGCTTTTCCTGTTTCCTCTTGTCACCAGTGCCCCTGGACGTTGGCGTCGGAAACTTCCTTCAGTTCCCCGGCCTTGAATTTGCGCACCGCCTCCTCAACGCTGGACTGGGGCGCCAGGTAAACCTTGATCCCGGCCGCCTGCAGGGTTTTAAAAGCGTTGGGCCCGACGTTGCCGCTGATAACCGCTTCCGCGCCGAGACGGGCCACACCCTGCGCCGCCTGGATGCCGGCGCCCTGGGCCGCATTGAGGTTCTGGGCATTATCGTGCGCCGTGGCCTTGCCGGTTTCAGTATCCACCAGGATGAAATACCTGGCCCTGCCAAAACGCGGATCCAAGTCGTCGCTGACGCTTTCGCCCCGGGCTGTTACCAGAACTTTCATGAATCCTCCTCCTTGATTTTAACTTTCCCGCCTTCTTCGCCTTCCGCCGCTTTCGATCCCGCGCCGGGCGCAAATTTTCCGGTCAGCTTCCGCAACAGCATGGCACCGAGCGCCATGACCAGGGTTCCAACCGCGCTGGCCAGCAGATCCGAACCGGCTGACTCCTGCGCCGGCATCCGGCCGCCGCGTCGCCCGCGGTCCAATGACCCTGTTCCGTTACCGCCCGGCATTTGTTTTCCCTTCAAATAAACGAGTATCTTCCCCCGAAACAGGTGCCCATCCCCCTCCTGCCGCCGCGTGCGCCGAATCCGCGCCGCCGCCCGCAGCAGCCAGGCATGGCAAAGTTCGGTGCCGGGAGAGTACCTTCCAGGAACGCTGCCGCAACCTGTTCGCTGGCGCCGGCCACAAACGGGATCAGCTTGATCCCGCGCGCCGCAATCATTCCTGCCAGCGGACGCGACACCGCCCCACAAATAAGAACATCCACTCCCAATTCAGCCAATTTGGCTACTTTGGCGGCAGCAGCATATGCTGCAAGGTCATGCTCCTGCCGCCCAGTTATCTTCCCGGCTTTCGCCTCCATTACCACTATTTGCCGCGCAACATCAAAGACAGGCGATACTCTTCCATTCCATAATGAAACTGCAATTTTCATAGATTATAACTTCTATATAATGAGCAGTAACCGTGCCAGCTTTACCGGTAAAACAACTAAACCAATTTATCTTATTATTATACAACTACTTGCGATAATACAAACGCTTCAAGATAATCAACATAAAGATGCATATATGCTACTCTAATGTAATACTAGAGCGCATTAATGCTACTGTACTTATGCGGGTAAAAATAAGCTGTCGGAGCTGGGCCGATCAGGCTGGCTGAAAGACATGTCCGGCCGCGGAAAAACAATCAGGTGATATTCCGCGCGCGGCCGTCCTTTTCAGGCAAAACAATGCCGAGCCTCTTGATCTTGCGGAAGAGGGTTGCCTTGTGGATGCCCAGTTCCCTCGCGGCCGCCAGGCGGCTGAATTTGTTTTTTTCCAAGGCGGCGCGGATGGCCTGCGCTTCCGCCACCCTGACCATGCCCTGGATATCCGCGGATGCCTTCAGGGCCGGGGCGCGCGCCATGAGTTCTTCCGGCAGGTGGCGCGGCTCGATTTCCCCGCTGCCGCAGAGCACGAAGGCGCGTTCGATGATGTTTTCCAGCTCCCTCACGTTGCCCGGGAAATCGTGCGTCATCAGGACCGCCATGGCCCCGGCGCCGACCCCCCTGACGGCCCTGTCCCTGGAATTGTTAAAGCGGCGGACAAAATGCTCAGCCAACAGGGGAATATCCTCCTTGCGCTTCCGGAGGGGAGGCAGCTCGATCCTGACAATGTTGACCCTGTAAAAGAGGTCCTGCCGGAACACCCCCTTTTTGACAAGCTCGTCGAGGTCGCGGTTGGCGGCGGCAATCACGCGGACATCAGCCTTTACGGATTTTACGCCCCCGAGCGGCTCGTATGTTTTTTCCTGCAGGACCCTCAGGAGCCGGACCTGGAGCGCGGGGCTTATCTCGCTGATTTCGTCGAGGAAAATCGTGCCGCCCTCGGCGCGGGCGAAGCGGCCCGGCTTGTCCTTCTCGGCGCCGGTGAAGGCACCGGCCTTGTAGCCGAACAGTTCAGATTCCAGCAGGGTATCCGGCAGAGCACCGCAGTTTACGGCCACGAAAGGGCCCTTGGCTCTCGGGCTGTGCGCGTGGATGGCGCGCGCCACAAGCTCCTTGCCGGTGCCGGTCTCGCCCTGGATCAGGACGGTGCTGGCGCTCACGGCGATCTGTGGCAGGACCTCAAATATCCGGCGCATTTCCGCGTTGCGGCTGATCAGGTCGCCGATCTTGTAATGCCCCTCTATTTCCTTGCGCAGCTCTTCCACCAGGCTCAAGTCCCGGAAAGTCTCGGCACCGCCTATCACTTTTCCTTTCCCGTCCTCCAAAAGCGCCGTGGACACACTGACCGGTATCCGGCGGCCGTCAACATCCACAATGAAGGCCGGTTTGTCAATGACCGGCTTGCCGGTCTCGATGGTCTTCCTCAGGGCGCAGTCGGCCTCGCACATGCTGGCTTTGAAAACCTCGGCGCAGTTGCGCCCGAGCGCCTCCCGGCGCGGGATGCCGGTGATCTTCTCCGCCGCTCGGTTGAAGGAGGTTATGCGCCAGTCGGCGTCAACCGTGAAGACGCCGTCGGAGATGCTTTCCAGGATGCTCTCGGCGCCGGCGGAAAGGATGTTATTCAACCTGATGGTTTTGAAAGCCATGGCTTTTCTCAATTATTTCCCGATGATATCGGCGCGCAGGGAAATGGAAAGACCAAAATAATACTCCGCCCTGCGGTATTCTTCAATTCCGGCGGATATGCGCGGCCATGGCGGCGGCCACGACGGCCAGGCCAAGGAACAGGGCCACAGATCCGCCAGCCGAAAAATCAAATTGACAGGCAAAGGCAAGCCCGGCCAGGCTGGCCGCCGCGCCAACAACAGCAATAATAGCGAACCGGATGGGCCACGCGCCCGCAAAAAGGGCTGAGACTACGGCGGGAATGATCAAATAGCAGAAAACCACCAGAACTCCCGCCATGCGCACCGCCACGGTGATAACGGCCCCGCAAACGGCATAGAATACAAAATCCAGCGCCAGCGCGCCGCTCTTCAGCCGCCCCGCATCCGCCCCGTAATTATCCGACAGGCGATGCAGGGGCCGGCGGACTATCCAGAAAACCAGACCGGACGCCGCAAAAACAAAAGCGCCCAAGGCAATGTCCTTCCATTGAACCCAAAGCAGGTTACCGGTCAGCATCTGTTGGATATGCATATGCCCGCTTGATCCCTTCGCTATCAGGAATATGGCCGCCGATGCGGCCGCCGCGTAAGAAATCCCGATTACGGCCTCCAGGGGGACACTGGTAATGAAACGCCGCGCCAGGGTATAAAATAACGAAGCCAACAGAGTCACGCCCCAGGCAAGCGAGAGCGCCGCCGGGGAATCGGCATGAACACCAAGGGCGAAATGCGCCGCTATGGCGCCGACCGCGGCAAATTGGGCCAGGGCGATATCTACAAAAATCACATCCCTTTTCAGGATATGCATGCCAAGGTATCCCAGCATCAAGGTCATCAAAATGCAAGCCGCAAAAGGCGCCGCCAACAGGCTGAAAAAACCGTTCATGATCCCACCTCGTTCTCCGGCTTTTTCGCCAGCGCCATGATGCCTTTACCGGCCAGGGCGGCGACAAAAAATGCCGCCATGGCCAGCAGTATGGTCGGGCCGTAAGGAAGGTCAAAACGATACGACGCGAATATGCCCAGCAGGCTGGCCGCAGTTCCCGCGGCCCAACCGACGAACAGCCCGGCTTTCCAGCTTCTCGTGAACAGAACCGCGATGGAGGCCGGAATCATCAGGAACCCGTAAGCCAGCAAAACACCCGCAACCGGCACGACCAGGATGGTAATGACGCCCAGCGTTGTGAAAAACAAAAAATCCCACAGCCGGCGATGGCGCAGGCGCTCAGGATTTTCGGTGAGCAGCCGGATACGGCTGCGGAACACAAAATGAAACAATCCCAGGACGGCATAAGCCGCGACGGTCATAAGCACCAGCGGCCAGGAAACCCACAACATTGAACCGCTGAGGGTTTTTCCCAGACAAGCGCTTCCCTCCGGAAGTTTATCGGCCAGCAGCACCGAGGCGGTAAGGGCCAGGGCGTATAGTATGCCGATGGTTGCTTCCTCGGATATCTTCTTGTCTTTCGGCCGGGTAAGGGCCAGCAGCCCGCTCCCCGCCAGCACGGCCGCAACGGGAAACATGTAGGCCAGGGAGGTGCCATATTTGATACCAAGGCCCAGCCCGATGATGGCGCCGAACGCGGCCAACTGGTTCAAGACAAGATCGCAGAAAATGATGCCGCGCCGGATGATATGGATGCCCATGTAGGTATTCAAGCCGAGCATCACCGCCACCAGCACGGTTTGCATAAGGAAAAAATCAATAATCGCGTTCATGTTTACTTGCTTTGTGAACCGGCCGCCTTTAGCAGGGAGGAAACCCATAAATTAACGAGATCAAAATAACTGTCCGTGCCCGGCGCTCCGCCGGCATACAGGGGCACGATCACAGGCTCGGCGCCGGCGCGCTCAGCCACCATCCGGATCTGCTGTTCGTCGAAATAGTTTGCGGCCAGCAGGATATTGATTCCCTGGCTGCGCATTTTTTCCGTGAGCGCCAGCACGTGGTTCGGCGAGGGCGGAATGCCCGGTTTCGGTTCAACTGTGCCGGCTTCCGCCAGGTCAAACAGCTTGAAAAAATAAACCCAGTTTTTATGGTAGGTTACAATCTGTCTGCCGCGCAGTGGCAGCATTTGCCTTGACCAGCCCCCGAGACTTTCCAGCAAAGGCTGGTTTTCAAGGGTCTTTTTTTCCAGGAATGAATAGAGTGCGCCCCGGGACGCCAGATCCGCCAGGGTGTCGCCGCCGAGCATATCCACCAGCACTTTGCCGAACATCCGGTCATCCAGCTCCCGGACAAAAGCCTCTGCATGTTCCCGGTAGTAATCCTTGCCAGCCGGGTCGTTCTTGGTGAGGCCGATGGCAATATTGCGGGCTACGGTTCGCATATTGACCGGGCTGCTGGTAATGTGCGGATTGCCGTATACATGAACTCCACCCTCCGAGCGCGAGAATGTCTTGGGTTTCTCCAGGAGTTCCAGCCCGCTCGAAACCGCCACATAACCCGGCTGGCCGCCGCGGACTTTCGTGTTGCCCGACTTGTCCACAACCGTGGGAAGCCACATTTCCAGGTCAAGGCCCGTGTCAATCAGCACATCAGCCCGGCGCACCATGTTGACAAACGATGGCTTGGGCCGGATATAGTGGGCATCCTGCTCGCCGCGCACAATGGCCTCAACCTCCACTCTTTCGCCGCCGATCGCCTTGGCGATAAACGCGTAGTCCGGCAATGTCGTCACAACGCGCAGGGGAGCGGTCAGCCCCGGCGTGAGCGATGAAACAAACATCAATAAGCATGGTATCAGTAATTTTATCTGCATTTTTAATTTCTCCCGGGTTATATGGCGTTAAATCAATATCTTTCGTGCTTGTGCGGACCGGCCGCAAAGACGCATTGCAGCCACAACACGTTGCTGGCCACATCCAGCCCCCTGGCATCCGCGTAATCATACTCAAGCCGGAAATGAACAAAGGGGCTTTGATACCAGGTCAGGTAGGGGCCGATCTGCCAAACTTCAGAGCCGCTTTCCTGGACTGCCAGCGGCGAAAGCCCGGTTGCGCTGGAGGCATACTGCCGGACTTCCGGGCGATAGTAATCAAAGCGCGCCCCCAGAACGAGCGTGCGGGATACCTTGCCTTCGAGATAACTGTACGCACCCCAGGGATTGAGCGTGTCCCGGCCCGATTCATCCGGGGTAACGATCGCCTTGTCCAAGGCATAGGCCTCGCTGCGCCAGACAATATTGTAATAGCGCATGCGGTCGGTCGGTTCCCAGACCATCGAGTAATCCAGTCCGTAAACCATGGTACTTAACGACCTGTCAACCGTGGGGTCCTCGCCCATGGACCAGCGGTTATTCTGGCCGTACAGCGCGCTCGCCCCCAGCTCCGCATAAGTGGACGGCGATAGGTCGCGATACGTCCTGTAACGCAGGAGAAAACTGGGAATATTATCGGCGTTTTCCTTGAAGACCCGCATGTTTGAACCATCCGTGATTTGCGCAATGGCTTCGTGGGACAACCCGGCAAAATCAGGCATGGTCCACTCGATTGAACCGCCGGTCTGGTTCAGACCGCCGTCGCCGAAAATCATTCTCAGGGCCAGGGGATAATCAACCTGGTCCAAGCCATGCTTGTGCCAGCGGTTCACCACGCCAAACTGCTGGTGGAATTTACCCAGGGTCAGGTTTATCTGCGGAAATATTCCATAACGCGTCATGTATGCTTCACCC
>JBAYWJ010000094.1:0-12248 GCA_041674125.1 Kiritimatiellia bacterium | reverse complement strand
TGTAGTAAGTCATCATCCATCGCTATTGGTGCAGGCGACGCATTTCTTGCTGGATTTCTTTTTGAAATGTTTCGAGGCGCTCCCTTAGTTGATGCCGCTCGATTTGCGTTGGTGATGGCCGCTTTCGCAGCAGAGTCCTTGCAAGTTCGTGCCGAAATATCAGAAAAGCAAATCCGAAAGCGGATCGCTGAACGGTTCGTAAATCCTACTTTGTAGCCAATGATATGACAAGGAAGATTAGGGGCGGACCTGTAATTAGTATTTAACATTTGTACAGGATGAATTTAGCTGGAATTGATATTTTGGTCATTCGAAATTCAACCTTATCGGCCGATTGGCGAATAGAAAACGGAATACAAGCGATCTGTCCATGCCGGTGATGGCGTTTTATTTTAATGAGAATGCCTGTTCACATTCGATAAGAATCCGAAAATATTCAGGTACCATATAAACCCGGCAAGCCGTCTTGATTTCACAATAACGTTTGTACAAGAAAATGAGACCTCACGGAAAATGCTGTCTTTGTTTGAACGATTGCGATCTATGTCATTCTCATATTTTGCCTGAATTTGTATACAAGCCAAACACAACTTCCGGCTTGAGTTTTGCCTACAACGGACAAAACGAAACTAAAGCATGAGGTTTGCCTTGAACATGGAACTCAACGAATATTTCAAGCGAATCTTTGACCCCGCATTGGAATATTATACGCAGGTGATCCACCGCGTTGAGAACCGGTTTGACAGGCCACAACTCGTCGAAGTCAACGGGATACCCCAGTGGCGCTACACAAAGCTGACAGTAGAACACATGTGCCTGCTGCGCGGGGTCCGAATCATCAGCGCATTCAACTCAATACGCAGTCTTCTAAATAACGGCTACGTTCAGGAAATATCTGTTCTGCTACGCACCATTGATGAGTTTCAGGAAGACATTGTGTTTTTGATCGAGAACTACTCAGCCAAGGAATTGTCAGCCCAACAGAAGAAATTCCTAGAGGAAATGGGAAAAGAAGAATACTTCGACCCAAATCATCCATTCGCAACACAAATAATTCGCGAGCCGCCGATCAGAAAGAAGATCAAAGCCGCTGGCGCGAGATTTCTAAGTCCAGTGATGAATCCAAGCGACTCGCAAAAAATTTCACAAATTGGCACAGATTGCCTTTCAGGATACATGCACGGCGCATATCCACAAATCATGGAATTATATGGAGGACCGCCTCCAACATCTCGCTTCCATCTGACCGGCATGCTTGGCACTCCGCGAATGGACGTCTGGATGAGAACCGTTGCTATGTATCTCCAGCGTACAGGTCCTACTCTCGGATTCATGTGCCACGCATTCGAAATGGAGAACGAAGTTCAATGCTTAAGGCATATGAAGAACTGGTTTGTCAAGGAACTGCAGGAATCTCTTGGCTGTGACATGGACTACACCCCGGAAGGGATTCTGAAAAAGATAAAGGAAGGAAAAGGTCAATCATCAGGTCCAGGCTATCTCCCGCCTACGGTGGGATCAGCCTGACCCGTAAAACACGATATGATCCCGTGTAAGAAAACTCTCGCCAAGCTCAAGGCTGAGGTCTACATCAACGCCGTCCGTCTGTTCCGGGATGCATGCAGCCTCTTTAAGGCACGGTCGCATGCGTCTGCCTTTGCCCTCGTGATACTGACCCTTGAGGAATTAGGCAAATTAGAAATGGTTGACCATATTTGTGACGACATCTCCATCAATCCAGACTCGAACCCCCAAGAGATTCTAGACCACCTGTTCTCTCGCCAGATGTTCTTCAATCACAAGAACAAGCAGATGTGGGCGTCCGATCCGATCTTTAACTTTAAGAAGAAAAGGCTGACGGACATTGACGAAGGTATACTGGACAGAGCTAAACAGGATGCCCTTTATGTGGGTTACTCGAATCGACGTGTCCGTAGTCCAAGAACGATAACGGCTACAAAGGCATACTCCGAACTCTCTGTTGTTTATCGCAGATTCACCGACATTGGTGATCTTGGGTTTAACGGTTTCGACAGCTGCTCGGATTCCCGATCAAAGGCTCGCACACGGCAGTGGCTTGCCATGATTGACAAGGAATATAGAAGTCTGAAGAAACCCTATCCCCTGAAACGCCTTTAATCGCCACGTGTAAGCACCAAGTAGAGCCTATTTTAGGTGAGAATGATTGATGACTGCCACGATTAAAGTTCCCGACATTTGCGAGCGCGATATCGACCTGCTTTTGCTTGAGGAGGTTGTCGCGTCAAGCGACTTCCGGTCATGGTTCCTATCGCAGATCGGAATCAAGGAACATATATCGCTGATCGAAGCTAGCCGATCTGTTAAGACAGCCAATGGCGAATCTGATCTTGAACTGACGATTAAAGTTGCAGGAGGCGCAATCAGGGTGTTGGTGGAGAACAAGGTCGATGCCGCATTTCAACCGAATCAACCTGAACGATACACAGACAGGGCAAATGAGTACGAAAAGAGCGGTAAATATCAACGCGTTGTAACTGTGGTAATTGCCCCGAAGGTCTACTTTAGTGACGATGCAGAAAATATTGGCTTCGATGTAAGATTGACTTACGAGAGCGTGCTTGCATGGTTTGTCGACGCGAACCAATTAGGCACAAGGAGGGATTACAAGCTCGCTCTTATCCGTGGCGCGATTGAGCGAGGCCGTCTCGGTTGGAAACTTGTTCCGAACGAGAATGTTGGCAAATTTTGGCAGAAATATTGGCAGATGGCGGAGCAATTCGCACCTCAATTGGCGATGCCCGTTCCAAAGAAGAAGATTCCTGCGGATTCTCATTTTATAAGGTTTCGTCCGGCGGGATTGCCAGCCTCGGTCTCCCTCTGGCACAAGGTAGGTTATGGTAATGTTGATCTGCAGTTTTCGGGGATGGGTGACAAACTCGCGGAAATGGAGCGTCGGTATCGCGCGTTTTTAATACCGCCAATGCGCATCGAACAAGCGGCCAAGTCTGCGGTAATTAGGATTCGTGTGCCTCCTGTTAATATGACTTCTGCCATATTCAGCGATTGTAAGGACACCATGCGAAAGGGCCTCGAAACGGCAGTAACTTTGCTTGAGTGGTATGATCGTCTGGGAGCGGAGACGAGAAGAAATGTAAAAGCCAACGGAGGGTAAATATTATGGTTCGTTTTATAATTAATGACAATGAAAATGATAAAAAGTCTTTGCGCTTTGACATATTAAAAATATTGGCAGACAGCAAGACTTCCAGCGAAGAAGATTTAAAGGCATTGGATCAATGCTCGTCATTCATCCGGGACAGGATAAAAATTGAAGCAATTGCAAAAGAATGCGGGCTGAAATTGACGGGATTTCTAATGAATAAAGAGCTTGAATTATATTACGATGTAAAGCGTGGTCGCCATGATTTAGGCTATATCGCAAAAGGCTGGAGTGACCCGGGGTTTAGAATAGGCAACATTTTGAAGTTGCCTAATGCGAAATTAGACTCGTTTAAAATTAATGCGTATAAAATTATGAGATTCTGCACCACTAACGGCATTGGAATTACTGTCGAAGAAACGGAAAATCATGTTGAAATCAGCATGGATGGCGTAATCTATGACGAAGGGTTTAATAAAGCAACTTTCATAAAAACCGTCGATGCTTTGAATGAATGCGTTGAAAAGGCGCAGGAGTTAATTGAGGTATGACCATGTCAGAAATTCTGCTATCCGCTAACAAACCAGAAGACTGGCAGCCGCATCTGGGCGATCCCGAAAACATGCGCGAGATTGAGCGTATACAACCATCAACATAATACGGAAGCATTACCGTAAGGGAAGGATGAAACGCTATGTTAGGAAAGAGTAGGTCGTTCGATGCTTGGATGCGGGATCAGCAGGTTGCTTGGCGTAATGAGTCGAACAATGTTGAATGCCGCGAGCAAGGTTGGCAGAATGGCGGCCAATACAAATGGATTCTGCCGAGTGACAAATGGGAGCAGTCTCTCTGGCCGGGTATTCGTACCGGCACCTCCAACTCTCTGCCGGAATATCTTGCGAGGAACGAAATTCAGGCGCATCAAGGTAAACATAACCTGAAAAGTTCATGGGTGCTGTGTGCGAATCTCTATTTTCCATTTCGAGAGACCGCCGAGGGTCGTGCTTTACTCGCGGGCTTTCTTCGTGAGTATGTGTCGGAAGACGTGCAAACAGTGATGGAACTGCACTTGGAGTATGCGGAAGAGGGGGATTTGCATCCCTCGGTGTTGCTGGGTGAAAAGGGCGGAAAGCGCGGGAGCGGGCAAACTTCGCCCGATCTGGCCTTTCGCGTTAATGGTGGGCATGGGCTGATTCTTGTGGAAAGCAAGTTGACGGAGCATTCCTTCTACCCATGTTCAGCCCGGAAGCGAGAGGGCAAGCCGGGAAGACCGGGTAATCCCGATCCCGGACGTTGCCTTAATGTCTCAGCCGTGATGGCCAATCCCGTATCGCAGTGCCATCAATGTCATCCGGAATGGGGTCGTAAATACTGGCCGCTATTGCTAGCAAGTGCCAATCGACAGGCCCTAGTGTGCCTGAAGTGTTGTCCCGCGGCCATAGCCGGTTATCAGTTGTTCCGGCAACAAGCTTTGGCGGAGGGTATCGCCAACCGCGGCAGTTACGACTTCGTATACTCCTGTGTCGCTCTCGATGCCCGTAACGAAGCCCTTCTTAATTGTCTTGCCGAGACTGGGATCTCCGATCTCAAGACCGGCTGGGCAACCCTCTTTGGTGGAAAAGCGCACTTCAAGGTCTTCGAACATCAGAAGTGGGTGGCTTGGGTCAGAGACCATGGCAATATGTCAGTTTGGCGGTCATGGTTGATCTACGTCGCTGACCGATATGGTTACTGAGATGTAATAATGGCATAATAAGGCTTGAACAAATAAATTCAGAGTACGGCTTTGCCGCCGCTGATTTGTATCGTTTGCCGAATGAAATGAAATATCGAGTCAAACACGATGGCGTAACTAAAACATACGCGGTTCTCCAGCATACAGCGTGGCACCTGCTGGAGAGCGCGAAGGCACGTGAGGAAGGGGCCATGCTCAACCTCCAAGCGGCTGCTGTCTTCTACGCCTTTGCATTTGAGGCTTACCTGAACCACGTCGGGCAGGAAGAAATCCAGATATGGGATGAGATTGAACGTGTTTCCCACGCCAACAAACTTCGGATCATCGCAAAACAACTCAAATTGAAGGTCGACTTAGGGCGGCCGCCATTCAAGATGGTCAGGGATTTGTTTAATTTCCGAGATATGCTGGCCCATGGGCGGACCAAAAAGATAGATGTTCAGTACGAAGCCGACGAGGAACCCCATCACTTATCATCGTGGCGTATTCATGACTGGGAGAAGCTGACGATCCAAAAGGTTCAAGTGTATGCTTCTTCCGTCCGCGAAGCCGTTGAGACGATCAACCATTCACGCCCGGTTCCAGACGAGATGGTATGGAACCAAGGAATGAGGGGCCGTTCAGTGGAATTGATTGCAGACGCGGGGCGAACAAGCGCCTGCAACACAACGACGCGGAAGCCATGTCGAGATTGAGACGCGCCGTTGGTTCCCCTGAAAGCCCTTTAATTGCCGTGTGTACGCCCCGTGTAAGCCCGACCGGGACATGACCCACATCAGATTACCCCCCGGACAACGTCGCGCGTTTGTGGCCAATCGGGAAAGGGAGAGGGCCTGATTGCTTTATGATTGCTTTTCTCGCATCGTTCAGGGCGGGCAGGGAAAAGAAGGCAAGAGCCAAAAAGCGCAAAGCTCAAAATACGGGTAATGAATAAAAGGCCCGTGTTTGCGGGCTGATATGAGGTTTTGAGGCCGTGGTTATTGATGGTGGTGGGGGATGGATTCGAACCATCGAAGGCGTAAGCCAACAGATTTACAGTCTGCCCCGGTTGGCCACTTCGGTACCCCACCAATATTCAGATAAAATCAACAACGTGCCAACAGATTTCCCGCCATAGGCGGGTCCGCCTGCGGCGGAACAGTCTGCCCCGGTTTCCTCCGTAGGCGGACAAGGGCCACTTCGGTACCCCACCGTTAAAGCGCGCAATGTATACCATTTGAGCGCATTGCCGTCAATATTTCCATTGCGCAAATTTGTAATGGCCCGGTTGTGAGGGGGGAATTCACTTCCGCCCGCCTCGGCGAAGCGCTTTGGACTTCGGCGAGCTCCCCTCGGCCTGAGCTCGGGACGAAGGCAGTCGAGCCGCGAAGCCTGGGCGGAAGCGGGAAGCCATGTGATGAAGATCTGGATTCCCGGTTCCACCCGAGACGGGTGGACCGGGAATGACGGGGTGGGCGGGGTAATGTCGTAGCAGGAATGAGATACGTTGCATTAGTGATTGTCATTCCCGATCCGTCCGAGGAATCGGGAATCCAGATGCCTGACAATATCGAAGCCGGGCAGACCGGGAATGAAAATATGGAAGACGGGTGGCCCGGGACTGCCAGGGTGGATGGGGTAGTGTCATAGCAGGAATGAGAATGTTGAAGGCTGGCTGCCCGGGACAAGGCGCGGGTGGCAGGCACGGGAATGACAGCATTGAAGGTCACAACCTGGCAACATAACTGAGAGGGGGTGCCGCAAACTTAAGGGAAGCCTGCGAGATTAAAAAAAGATAATAAAAATATTCCGATTGGACTTGATCATGTTCGCGCCGGATTATATGTTCGGAATTTCCAGGAAAGATCCGGTGCGGCATACGCTCCGGGCGCCGGGGTATCGGTGGCCGGAACGCATGAAAAAGACGGCAAATCCAATGAGCGACAACAAAGAAATTACTGAAAACCTTACCGCCCTGGCGCGCAAGTGGCAGGGTAAAAAGGGCAGCCTGATAATGATCCTGCACGACATCCAGGACCATTACGGCTACATCCCGCGCGAGGTGGCCATGGCGCTCGCGCGCGTGATTGATGTGCCCCTGGCGCGGATATATGAGGTTATAACGTTTTACAACTATTTCAAGCTCGAGCCCCCGGGCAAATACAACATAGCCGTATGCATGGGAACGGCCTGCTACCTCAAGGGCGCGCCGGAGGTGCTGAACGAGATCAGGGAGCGCCTGGATATCGAGGTCGGCCAGACCACGCCCGACGGGCTCTTTCACCTGGACGAGGTGCGCTGCCTGGGCTGCTGCGGCCTGGCCCCGGTCATGACGGTCAACGGGGAAATTCACGGGAAGGTCAAGAAGGGGCAGGTGGTGGAAATCCTGTCCCGCTACAAGGAAGGGAAATAGGGCGATGGCGAAGCTTACGCGCGAAAGTCTCAAGGCGCTTTCAGGCCAAAACAGCCTTCCGTGCTGCTCCTTCATCAAGGTCGGCATGAGCTCGTGCGGCGTGGCGGCCGGGGCGCGGGTGGTCTATGATTTTCTCAAGCAGGAAGTGGAAAAGCGCTTCCCGCACATCGCGGTGCGGCAGTGCGGGTGCAACGGGCTCTGCCACGCCGAGCCGCTGGTAGAGGTGTGCGTGCCAGGCGTCCCGGCCGTGATTTACGGGCAGGTGACAAAGGAAATCGCCCAGCGGATCGTGGCGGAACACCTGGGCGAGGGCAGGCTCATAAACGACCACATCTACGTCATGGCCGTCCGGGACGGCGGGGAAAAATGAACAAGCATTTCGTGCTCATCAAGGATACCGGCCCGGGCGCCGAAGCGACGGGCGAGTTTTACACCGCCTTCGTGACCAGGCTGCGGGAAGCCAACCTGGAAACCTCGGTGCAGGCCGTGCGCGCCGCGGATATCGGCGTTTACGGCCGGGGCATTGCGGTAAGAATCCTGCCCGGCGGCCCCCTCTACGTGAACGTGCGGGCGGAGGACATAGACCGCATCATCGCTCAAACGCTTAAAAACAACGTCGTGCTCAAGGATCTCGTCCCGGGCGAAGAAACTGGCCAGATGCGCATCGTCCTGCGCAACTGCGGCGTGATAGACCCGGAAAGCATAGAGGACTACTTCAGTGTCGAGGGCTACCAGGGGCTCGGGAAATGCCTTTTTGAACACTCGCCCGAGAAGGTCATCGAGGAGGTCAAAAAGAGCGGCCTGCGCGGGCGCGGCGGCGGCGGCTACCCGACGCACCTCAAGTGGGCTCTCGCCCGCAAGGCTTTCGGCGAAGAGAAGTTCGTGATCTGCAACGGCGACGAGGGCGACCCGGGCGCCTACATGGACCGGAGCATCCTGGAAAGCGACCCGCACGCCGTGGTGGAGGGGATGGTCATCACCGCCTACGCGGTCGGGGCGCATACCGGCATTTTTTACATTCGCGCCGAGTACCCGCTGGCCATCAAGCGCATCCAGCGCGCGATCGACCAGGCCCGCGAGCACAACCTGCTCGGCGCAGATATCCTGGGCTCCGGCTTTTCGTTTGACTGCGAGATACGCCTCGGCGCGGGCGCCTTCGTCTGCGGCGAGGAGACCGCCCTCATCGCCTCGGTCGAGGGCCGGCGCGGAACGCCGCGCCCGCGCCCGCCGTATCCATCGGACAGCGGCCTGTGGGGCATGCCCTCGGTCATCAACAACGTGGAAACCATGGCCAACCTGCCGGTCATAATGCGCCGCGGCGGGGAGTGGCTCGCGCGCATAGGCACGGCAAAATCAAAGGGCACCAAGGTCTTCGCCCTCACCGGCAACGTGCGCAACTCCGGCCTGGTGGAAATCCCGATGGGCACCACTTTGCGCGCTATAGTCGAGGGCATCGGCGGCGGCAGCGCCGGCGGCAAGCCCATCAAGGCCGTCCAGACCGGCGGCCCTTCCGGGGGCATAATACCGGTCGACCGCCTGGATACCCCCGTCAGCTACGAGCACCTCCAGGAGCTGGGCTCCATCATGGGCTCGGGCGGCATGATCGTGCTGACAGAAGAGGACTGCATCGTGGATATTGCCAAGTTCTACCTCGGATTCTGCGTGGACGAATCCTGCGGCAAGTGCGCTCCCTGCCGGATCGGCGGCTGGCAGATGCTGCGCCTGCTGGAGAAGATCGCCGGCGGGGAGGGCGAGGAGCAGGACCTTGAAAAAGTCAGGCGCCTGGCGCAGGCGATGCAGAAGGCCTCGCTCTGCGGCCTCGGGCAGTCCGCCCCGAACCCGGTGCTTTCCACCCTCAAGTATTTTGCCGGGGAGTACCGCGAGCACGTCGTCGAAAAGAAATGCCGCGCCGGCAAGTGCCTCGGCCTGGTGCGGTTCGTAATTCTGCCGGAGGTCTGCAAGCGCTGCAAGCTCTGCGTGGGCAACTGCCCGGTGAACGCCATCAGCGGCGACCGCCAGTCCGGATTTGTCATTGACCAGGCCAAGTGCATAAAGTGCGGCAAGTGCTTCGAGGTTTGCAAGTTCGGGGCCGTCGCCAGGAGATAAGCGATGATTCGCGCAACCATTAACGGCATAACCGTGAGCGTGCCCGACGGCACGACGATCCTTGAGGCCGCCCGCAAGGTGCAGATCCGGATCCCGACCCTCTGCAAGCATCCCGATTTGCCGCCCAGCGCCGCCTGCGGCATCTGCATCGTCAAGGTGGCCGGAGTGAGCAAGATGCTGCGCGCCTGCTGCACGCCGCTGGAAAACGACATGGTCATCACCACCCACGACCCGGAGATCGTGGAGGTGCGCCGCGCGGTGATAGAGATGATTCTTTCCCGGCACCCCAACGAGTGCCTGACCTGCGGGCGCAACAACAACTGCGAGCTCCAGCGCCTCGCCGCCGATTTCGGTATACGCGTCGAGAGCTTCAAGTCCTGCGTGCAGGATCTTCCCCAGGATAGCTCCACCGGCGCCATCGTGCTTGAGCCGCGCAAGTGCATCTCCTGCGGGCGCTGCATCGAGGTCTGCCAGAACATCCAGGATGTCTGGGCGCTCTCCATGCTCGAGCGCGGCATCGAAACCCGCATGGCCCCGGCCGGCGACATCCTGCTGGCCGACTCGCCCTGCATTCACTGCGGGCAGTGTTCCGCGCACTGCCCGGTGGGTGCCATAATCGAATACGACGAGAGCGACGCCGTCTGGCGCAAGCTGCGCGACCAGAGCGCATACTGCATCGTGCAGATCGCGCCGGCCGTGCGCGTCGCCATCGGCGAGGCTTTCGGTTTTCCCGTAGGCAGCCTGCTGACGGGAAAACTCTACGCCGCCCTGCGGCGGATGGGGTTCCGGGCGGTGTTTGACACCAACTTCGGCGCCGACGTAACCATCGTCGAGGAAGCCACCGAGTTTGTCAAGCGCTTCACCCAGCGCCCGGCCGAACTGCCGCTCATAACGAGCTGCTGCCCCGCCTGGGTGGACTTCATGGAAAAGTTCTACCCCGACATGATCGGACACTTTTCTTCGTGCAAGTCGCCGCACCAGATCCTGGGAGTGCTGGCCAAGACCTATTACGCGCGCAAGCGGCGGATCGATCCGGCCTCCATGTACATGGTCTCCATCATGCCCTGCACCGCCAAGAAGCACGAAGTCAAACGCTCGCGCGACATGTTCGCATCGGGGTTCCAGGATATAGATGTTTCCCTCACCACCAGGGAGCTCGCCCGCATGATCAAGCAGGCCGGGATAGATTTCGCCGACCTGCCAGAGGAGGAGCCCGACCACATCCTCGGGGAATATTCAGGCGCCGGCACGATTTTCGGCGTGACCGGCGGCGTCATGGAGGCCGCCCTGCGCACGGCCTACGACTACATCACCGGCGGCAAGCTCAAGAACGTCGATTTTGAAAACGTGCGCGGCCTCGCGGGCGTCAAGGAAGGCGCCATGCAGATCCAGGGCGCCGACGTCAAGGTGGCCGTCGCGCACGGCCTCGCCAACGTGGAATCGGTCCTGAACGAGGTCCGCCGCGCCAAGGCCGAAGGCCGGGAACCGCCCTTTCATTTCATCGAGGTCATGGCCTGTCCCGGCGGCTGCGTCGGCGGCGGCGGCCAGCCTTACGGCGTTACCGACGAAATGCGCCGCGCGCGCGGCGCGGGTCTCTACCTGGATGACGCCCGCACCGCCATCCGCTACTCGCACGAAAATCCGAGCGTCAAGAAGCTCTACGCTGATTTTCTGAAGGAGCCCGGCGGAAAGCATGCGCACGCGCTCCTGCACACGACCTACAACCCGAAGCCGGAATACAAGAAGTAATTTCGCCTGGCCGCCGCATCCCCGGGCGCAGCGGAAATCCAGACAATCAGGAGAAGCACTGGATTCCCGGGCCGACGCTCCTTGGCCGGCGCTCGGGCATAGGCGAGCAGGCCCGGTTTCGTCCGAAACGTCCGTCCCGGGAATGACACGCTGGTTGAGGACACTGTCATTCGCGTTTCCGGGTTGTGCCCGCGCGGCCCGGGTGCTATAATGCGGGCATCATGACAGGCGGCGACAAACAATCCGTGGTGACCCGCCGGCGTTTCCTGGCCCTGGCCGGGGCCGGCGCGGCGGCCTGCTGCCTGCGCGGGAATGTCTTCGCGGCCGGCGCGCCCGCGGGCGAATTGCACGAGGCTTCCTTTTACGAGCCGCTCGCCGGCGGCCGGATACGCTGCACCCTCTGCCCGCGCGGGTGCGTGGTGCCGGAAGGTGGGCGCGGCTATTGCCGCGTGCGCGAAAACCGCGGCGGTAAATATTATTCGCTCGTCTACGGCCGCCCGTGCGCCTTGAATCTGGACCCGATCGAGAAGAAGCCGTTTTTCCACGTTTATCCCGGCAGCAAGGCATTCTCGCTGGCCACGGTCGGGTGCAACATCTGCTGCAAGTTCTGCCAGAACTGGGACATCTCCCAGGCTTCGCCCGAAGACGTCACCCCGGCCTATAAAACCCCGGAGGAAATCTCCGTATCCGCCCGCAAATCCGGCGCCCGCACCATGGCCTTCACCTATACCGAGCCGGTGGTGTTCGCGGAATACGTGCGCGACTGCGCCGCCGCCGGCAAAAAGGAGGGGATTGAAAGCGTCATGGTCAGCAACGGTTTTATAACCGGCGATGCTCTGAAATCAATGCTCCCGGTCCTTAAGGCCGTCAAGATCGACCTGAAGTCATTCAGCCAGGAATTTTACGCCGATGTCTGCGGCGGTCAGCTGCAGCCGGTCCTCGACATTCTCAAGCGCCTGGCCGGCGCGGGCGTCTGGTTCGAGATCGTCGTCCTGCTGGTTCCTTCCATGAACGACGGCGCCGATGAGATAAAAAAAATGAGCGGCTGGGTTGTGAAAGAGCTCGGGCAGGATGTGCCGGTGCATTTTTCGCGGTTCCACCCGCAGTATAAAATGCGCAATATC
>JBAYWJ010000093.1:0-12279 GCA_041674125.1 Kiritimatiellia bacterium | reverse complement strand
TTATCAACAATATTATTGGTGTTATCGGTCTTTGGGGCATGCCGTGTACCTTTTTCCAGGAATCCTGCCTGTTTCTTTGAAATGCCGGTAGACCATTTTCCGGAATGGATTTATTATTTTCCGGCATGGCAGGTTTGTTGATTGAAAAGCACTTGCCTGGCAGTCAAAAGCCTGGCCGGCAAATCCAGAATCCGGTAAATTACTTAATAAGGTTGACGGCGGAAAGATGAAGCCATATTTTATCAATTGTTTTATAAAAAACTCAAAATGCATCAGGAGTAGAGGCACAACATGAACAACTTAAGCGCGATCACGCCCCCTTGCCCGAACGGCTGGATCAATGCCTGCGAGTGCGGGGCGTCCGGTTCCGAATTCCAGGCCTCCGGCCGCGCAAAGGCCGGCTCCAATGAAATCGCCGTGGATGACATAGGCGATTTTAAAGTTGGACAGGAGGTGGCCGTTTACGGCTGTCACCTGCATCATTACGGGACGGTATACAACGCCGAGGCCCCGTATTTTGCCAGGAACCAGAAACCCCTCGCGGGCGAGGCAGAACTGCGCGGCCTGGATGCCGGCAAACTATGGCAGACCTTCATCGTTCATTTCGACAAGACCGACCCGGTCACGTTCAGCTGGATGGCGGTGGACACTGTCCATCAGACCAAGGTGCGACACCATCCTGTGCTGCACCGCGAGTGGTGCTGGCAGGGGAAAAATATGCCGGTCACAAACGACTGGATGACGCTGGCCGACGGCGTCCAGATCCGTTTCAGAAAGCTGGACTGGCAGGCAGGGGAAAGCATTTCATTCCATGCTCGTAACCGGCTTCTGGCCAGGATTGAGGGTATACGCGGTAAGAATCTGGTTTTGGACTCTAAAGCCAACCTTGATGCGGACGGAGTGAAAGTGCGCCACCACGACCAGTCGGCGCTGCAGGCGGCGCTGGACCGCGCGGTTGCGGAGCGCAAGGGCCTCTTTATTCCTGCCGGGCGCTACCGGCTTTCCAAAGGGGTCTGGATCATTAACGCCACAGTGCGCATAGAAGGCGCGCACCGCGACCAGACCACTCTGGACATAAGCGATGACCATACCGCCGTCTTCTGGATTTCAGGAGGGCAAGAGGTGGTCATTCGCAACCTTGGCATGGTGGGCCACACGGGTTTTCTGGAATTGCCTGCCAATACTCATTTCCCGACGGCAACCGGCTTTGCCTACTGGCCGACCGCCAACCAGCAGATGGAAATCAAGGGCTGCGCGGCGGCGAACTTCGTGGGCACGGAACACCTGCTTTTCGAGGATCTCAAGGTGAGCCGGATGGCCTCGGAGGCTTTTTACTCGCACGGCGCCGACCGCTACGGGCTGCCGCCTTACATCCAGGCGCCGCACGAGGGGCGGCCCGAGCTGCTTAAGCAATATACAAAATCATGCGTGTTTCACCGCTGCCACGTCAGCGATTGCGGGTTCAACGCATTCAATAACAACGACCACGCGGAAAACACGAGCATTTTGCACTGCCACGTCGAGCGCGCCACGAATTTCTGCGAGAACGCCAGCCGTTTTACCAGGATCATAGGCAACTACGTCCTGGACGGCTGCGCCACCAGCGTGCACGGCGGCTCGGCCGATGACCCGCGCAAAATCGGGCCCACCCAGGCGGTTATTGCCGACAATGTTTTCGAAGGGGGTACCTTGAGCGGCGGCGTCTCGGTCGGCAACCATGCCACCCAGGTTGTCGTGGCCAACAATATTTTCATTGGCTACAGCAAGGAATCGGCCATATTTATCCTGGGCGGCCGGCGCGTAGTCGTGAGCGGGAACCATATTGATTTGACGCGGATTGAAAATAATCCGGATAACGAGCGCTGCGGGATCTGCGTGGAGGCCTCGAATGTGATCATTGCCGACAACCACGTCTATGTCCGCGGCGAAAGGTCGGAAAAGGCTACCGGCATTCACGTGGCCGACCATGCCGTCAACATCCACATCCACGACAATATCATTGAAAACTGCCAAGACGGTTTCCGGACCGGCCGGAGGGATTACGTGCCCCAGGGCGAGGGGGGCCGGTTTGAGTTCCGCCATACCGGGGCGGAAGTAGGCGAGGTCATCGACCGGCGCAGGTTCCGCGCGAGCTCCCTGCCGATGCTGTGCGATGATGCCGCGCCATACCGCGGCTGGAACCTGCGCTGGCTGACTGGCCCGAACGCCGGCCGGACCACGGCCATAGAGGGTTACGAAAGGAAAGACCGCATCGTTGCCTTGAAGGACGATATTCCATTGCAGGCCGGTGAAAAGTTTGCGGTTTATCCCCGCTCGGCCAACTGGCAGATCCATCACAATACCATTGCGGGTTGCACCCGGCCGATGACAATTGACCTGCTCGGGCTGGAAGGTGTCAATATCAAGGATAACATCATTTCCCCGCCGGAATCGGCGGGGTGATCAGAAAATGTTCAAAAATCTGGCCGCCCGGACCACCGGGGTCAACGATCCCGGCTACAGGGAATCCGTTCATGTGGTCTTTTGTAGCCGGCCTCGATGAGGCCGGAAATGATGTTTCGGGAGGACTCTTCGCGTATATCGGGCCGTGATTCGCAGCCGTATCAATCTTCGAAGTAGCACGCCAGGAGTTCTTGCGGCGTGCCGTTAAATTCCGCCGTCTCCAGCCCGAACACGCCCTGCTGGTTGCCGCTCAGGAAGTATACGATCGTCCGGCCGCGCCAATAGCACAGTTCCGCGTCCGAAGCGCTCAGCTCGCGGACCTCCGGGTGAGCCGGGTCCGGGACATGGGTTGGATCAACAGGTATCATCGCGCGTTCCGCGGGTGCGTCCTGCCAGTGGACCAGGTCACGCGAGCGGGTTATCCGGTTGTCATATTGACCGCCCGGCAGGCTTTCAACGTACAGGGTGTAGTACCAGCCGTTGGCATAGTGCAGCGCCGGCCCGCCGACATATTTGTCAGTCCCGTAGAGTGCGTCCGGGATGCGTTTCCAATGGATGAGATCGTCGGACTCGCAATACTTGAAGGTGAAGGGCGGCCAGCGCACGTCGTTGGTCTCGTAGAGCATGATGAAGCGGTCGGGACCGCGGCAGAGGGCGGTGTTGAAGAGAAGCTCATCTTTTTCTGACTCAATGCAGGTGACTTGGGGCGACCAGTGGAGCAGGTCATCCGAATAAACCATGTTGATTTTCCGGTGATGGCGCCAGGGAAGATTTGTGCCGTTATCCGCGGCGTAAACATACAGCCGGCCGCCGTGCAAAAAACCCTCACCGAAATAATGGTTGCGAAAAGGCACGCTGAGGACGGAGTTTAATCCGACATCGCGGATGCGGACTTCGTCCTCGTTGAACCGGAAGGTCGGGTCTTTCTGGTCCGGGAAGTCGAGATAGCGCGGGTGGTTTTCCGCGCGGCAGAGGCGGCCGTTGAAGACGAACGGCGTCACTTCGCCCGCAACCGGCCCGTGGGAGGCGGTGCGTTTGAGGGGGTTGCTCCAGGATGGGAGGATTATTTTATTCATGATCGGTGGTGCAACATGAGATATGCCCGGCGGAATCAGCGCATCTTGAACATCAGTCCGTTGGGATGGTGCTCATAGCAGCCCAGGTCGACCTGGTTCGCAAACCGGTCAATCCTGGAAAAACCGTCCAGGTCTACTGAGCCGCTGGACATCCAGGACTGGGCGAAGCCGACATTGATGCAGGGCGATTCTTTTGTGAGCCGGAAATCTCCGCCCTTAAAATCTACGAAGAGCGGATTTTTATTGGTGAGATTATTGCCGCCGGGCAGTGTGCCGGTATAAGGCACAAGGCTGTTCGAGAAAACAGCGTTGCCCAGGTACGCCCAGCCGACTTCGTTTCTGTTTGAATAGCAAATTGTGTTGTTTACCTGAACCGCTCTGTTCGTGTTGCCGCCGGCATAAGGCGAGCCGATGCCGCCGCAGGAAGAGGTGGCGTAATTGCTCACGATCGTGCAGTTTTCAATGTTATTGTAGATGGCGGGTGATCCGGAATGTGCGCAAACACCGCCCCCGAGCCAGGAAAAATTGCCCATGACCAGGCAATTGCGCAGAGTGCCTCCCTGATACATGTAGACGCCGCCGCCGTATTCAGGATTATTCCTCCCCCCGAGGCGGTTGCTGATTATGAGGCTGTTGCATATTACCGTGTTTGTAGAATAATAAACAGACAGCCCGCCGCCATATCCTGCGCCGCCCGAGAGGTTCGTATTCGATGTCCAGTTGTACATGATGCGGCAGTTACCCAGCTGCGCATGCGTGTAAAGATAGGCGCCTGCAGCTCCTCCCCTGAACATGACATTCCCGATGATATCGCAGTTCGTGATCATGCTGTTGATCCCAATGGCGTAAATGCCGCCGCCCACACCGGTGTTGGTCACATGGTTGCCTGTCACCAGGCAGTTGCGCAGGGTGCCGGCGGTGATATACACTCCGCCGCCGCTTTGGTTGTTCGTGGGCGCATAGCCGTTGGTGATGGTGAAACCCTCCACGACCAGGGCGGCGTGGTTCATGGTCATACAGCGGTTGGTGACGCCGGGGTGGTTGCCGTTAATAATCGTGTCGGCACGGTTGCCGCTGAAGCTCTTCAGGTTTATGCCGTTGGTGATGGTGATTTGGTTGGTGAGGTAGTAGGTTCCGTTGGAGACCCAGACCGTCTCGCCGGCCTGGGCGAAATTGACCGCCCATTGAATCTGGGTGGCCGCCCCGGCCCAGTCGGTGAACTGGTTGGCGAAGTTGTTCGTGCCTTTTAGCGAAACGTATCGGTCGGCGCCTTTGGCAATCAAAACGCCGGCAGATACAAGCAATATGGCTATAATAGTCCTTCGCATTTGCATGCCATTGATTGAAATGTATCACTTTATATGACGAAATCCGATCGTTGTCTATTTAATTGTCAGCTTGATTTTGTTGCCGGACACCGGTCAGTTGCGGCCCGCTGCGATGTAACACCAGGGTCTGCCCGGGCATCATTTTTCAGAGAGTGCGCCGAGCTTGCCGTTGATTTTATCGGCGGAGCCCTTTGAGATGCCCGGGTCCTTGAGAGCTTCCAGATACTTGGCTTTTGCCTCGTCCTTCTTCCCCTGGCCGGCGTAAATGTCGCCGTAAACCTCCATGGCCTGGATTTTGTATACCCCTGAAGTGGGGAGCGGGTCGAATTTATTTATTTCCAAGAGCGCCTCGTCGTATTTGCCCTGTTTGATCAGAATGTTCGGGGCGGCGATGGCGGCGCCGCAGAAGGTGTAGAGCCCCTTGTATTCCGTGGCGGCCAGGACCCGGCGGTAGGCCTCCAGGGCCTTGTCGTCCTGCTTCAGGGCCGAGCGGACGCCTGCGAGGTCGCTCAACACCCTGACCTGAAAATGGCCGGTGGTGTTCGAGGTTTCAACGGCCTGTTCCAGGTCTTTTGCCGCGGCTTCCGCATTGCCTGCAAGGCGGCAGGCGCAACCGCGGTTGTAAAATCCATGATGTATCAAATAATCAGGCCAGGCGCTGATATTTTCATCCTTGAACGCTTCTATAAGTTCCTTCTGCTTGCCGTTCTCCAGCATTATTTCCATCTGGCAATTGACGGCAATCGGCTTGACCGGAATCGTCTGCGCAAGCTCAATGGCCTGGTCGTATTGTTTCTGCTTGCCCAGGCACGAGGCGGCATAGGCCAGGCACTCCGACTTTGACTTTGGGGTGGGGGCGGTTTCGGCCACTTTCACAAAGGCATCATGGGCCCCGGCATAGTCTTTCTTTTGGTATAGCCCCACGGCCGCCTGGAAATCTTCGGGAAGTTCCGCCGGGGCGGGCAAGGATAAACATGCAGCCATTCCAAGAGAGATTGCCAGTTTCCGCATGATCATTTCCTTTCCATTATTTTTTCCGACAAGGCTGTTTTATGTCTAAAAGTTTCAATCCGGCACGGCGGCAGAGCGCCGTGTCTACAGGTCTGTAGCCACCCCGCTCCGTCGGGGTGTAATTTGAGGTATTTCACTTGATCGTGCTCGGCGTGACCACCCGCGACCAGCCCATGTTGGGCATGATGCCTTTCTTGAAATCATACACCCGCTCCAGCTTGGCCTCAAGTTCAGATATGGATTCTATCCTTCCGGCCAGGAAGTCGCCCAGGCGCGCGGAGACGCTGTCCAGGCGCGCCATGAGGCCGCCGTAGCGCCGGTCAATGACTTCCCACCCGAAGGGCTTGTAGGTTTCCATCCACATGGCGCGGTGGCACTGCCAGAGCGCCCTGACCGCCCGGCGCAGGTGCGCAAGATCGGTTTTAAGGATGCGCTGCAGGCGCGCGCGGTCTCCGGCCGCATAAGCTTTTGCCAGGTCGCGGCGCAGGTTAACTTTCAGTGACAGTGCGGCGGCTATTGCGGCCGGGAATTCAAGCCGCCCGGCGGCAGATCCCTTGCGCGCCGCCAGCGCAAGGTTATGCGCCAGCTTTTCGTAATGTTGCCTTAAATTAATGCCTTCCAGGTTGGGATCCATGATCGCGAGGAACGGGTCCTGCCAGAGCAGCCACTGGCTCACGTTGCCGTTGGTAGAGTGCGGGTTCACCGCAAGGGAGCCGGCGTCAATTTCGGAGGCCCTGACCCAGTCGTCAAAGTCGGCGCCGCATGATCCGCGGAAATTCTCCCGCAGGCGGACTGGATCCACCTTGCCGGCGTAGGCGTGCTCCGCGAAGCGCTGGAGGCAGGGCAGGGCGCTGAAAAAGTCGCACTCGGCGCCGCTGTCGCCCCAGATTGTCATGAACGCTTCGCGCAGTCCCTTTTCACGGCAGGCCGCCATGCAGGCGTCGGTGGCGTTGAAGGTGAAGGACATCATCGCCCAGAAGCGGCTCCAGGTCCAGGCGCCGGCGGCCATGACCGGCTCCGAGCCGAGCGCGCGGTGGCGGTCTATGAAATCGGAGTAAAATTTTTTGTCGAGGTGGTAATAGTCCCAGTAAACCAGCTGGATATCACGCGGGATATTCCTGGCGACTTCGGGCGGCACCTTTGCAGAGGGGTCGTAGTAGTCATGGGATTGGCAGCCCAGGCGGAAATACATGTCGCTCCAGATCATGGGCTTCAAGCCCAGCTTTGAGCAGATATCGCGGACATGGGCAAGATGGCTGTTCAGGATTTCAAACGGGCTTTTCACGCCGTGGCGCTGGCGGTAGCGCCCGGAGCCGATGCCGTGGGCTTCGTCCATCCCTATGTGGATGCGCTTTGACTTGAAAGGTGAACTCGCCGCGGCAATCATTTTTTGAAGGAGCTCATATGTTTTTTTCTCTTCCGCGATCAGGACGGCGCCCGTATCCATGTATTCGGCGAAGGCCGGCCACTGCAGGATCTCTTCCAAATGCGCCAGGGTCTGGATGCAGGGGAACATCTCGATCCCGAAAAGGGAGGCGTAGGTGTCAAGCTCCCGCAGTTCCTGCTGCGAATACCTCCCGCGCAGGTAGCCGAAAAAGGGCTCGCCAGGGACCTCGTAGGTGTCCTCGGTGTAAAGCATGGCCGTGTTAAGCCCCATCAGGGCGTAGCGGCGCAGGAGCGCTAGGTAGGCGCCGGGACGGATGACCGCGTTGCGGGAGACGTCGTTCATCACGCCGATCATGTCAAAGCGCGGCGTTTCCTCGAAATTAACGCGGTTGCCAGGCTCCTCCCCGAGGAGCCGCCCCAGAGCCCGGAAGGCGTCGGTTTTGCGATGGTAGCGGACGAAAATGTTCTTTTGTTTGGTCACCGCCAGGCCGGGCTGCTGGAGGTCTTTTTCAAAACGCAACTCAAGGCCGCTGCGGCCATCGGTGAAGCGACCCGGATATTCTTTCTCTATTTCACGCAATCCGGCGCGGATCTCTGCCGGAGCATTTTCAATATTTACTTTGAATCGGTGCATTTCGATGACCTCCATATTATTCAAACGCGGGCACATGTCCGCAACCCAAAATTAGTTAAATTAACAGAAGAAAACGAAGGTTAACGAAGGAAAATGTTCTTTTCTTTGCGAAAACTTTGTTTCCTTAGTTCGCTTATGTAAAATATTTTTTCTTGTTTTATTGCGCGCGCAGGTTGCCCAGGCGGGAAAGGACGCAGAGCTGCGCCTGCCCCGTGGGGGCGATTGTAAATATTTCCGGCTCCCCGCCCGCCCGGCGGGTTCGGCCCACGTTGATGCCCCAGGGGTAAGCCTGGTCCGGGCCGAGGGTGCCGAAATCCTTTGTCGGGATCAGGATTTCCGCCATCCACCGGTATTTATCCCTGCAAACCGCCGCTTTAATCCCGGGGTTCCAGAGGAGGGGAAGAGTGTCGCGCTCCACGATTGAAACGTCCTGGCTCTCGTCGTATATTTTTCCCTCGGAGTTGACAACAATCTTAAAATACGAGTGCTCCGGTGTCTCGAGGTAAATCTCCACAGCGTCGTCGTTTAAAATATCCGGATCGTCATTGTTCTTTGCTTTCGCGACAATCTTGTCCATCCGGCTTTCATCGCAGATTATACCGACCACCAGGTTTGAGCCGTCGGGCGTCATGGTAAATGATACCCGGGTGCGGTTTTTGTCCGGCTCCTGCCCGGTCACCGGGTCTTTCATCGTATAGCGTTCCCACCATTTCTCGCTTTGCCAGTATGGCTTGGTGAGATCGCCGTCAATTTGAGGCGGTATTTTGGTAATGTATCCCTGGAAGGTTGGCCCGGTGCGCCTGAGATTGGCGAACTGGATCCTCAGGGGCTGCATTTCTTCCTCGATCTGCAAGATGCGCCGGTCATAGGCGGAATCCTTGCCGGCCTTTGACCGGGCGCGTTTCAATATGTCAAAGTAGCGGTCCACGTCCTTTTGTTTCATGAATCCGGAGGTGGCGGTCACGCTGCGCGATTCGGGGCGCATCCAGACCTCCTCGGCAAATTCGTAGAATTCCTTCATCTCCGCCTTAGCCGGGCCGAAGTAGAGCTCGTAATATTCGTCGAGCATTTTGAGCCGGTCCATGTCCGGGTCCCAGTAGAGCTTGCCTTGCCAGTAGTGGAGCATGTGGGTCAGGCCCGGGCATCTCAGGCGCCAGCCGCCTTTCTTGTCTTTCTTGTTCGGCCCCGGCGCTACCTCGATGTTCTTGCCTTCGCACACCCCACGCAGGGCCTGCATGTCCTCCTGGAGAAGCTTCGTGAAAAAGGCCGGGTAGCGCGGGAAATTTTCCTCGCGGTAAAAGAGGTAGTAATCGTACATGAACATCTTGCCCGAGGAGAGCAGGGAAAGCCACTTGGCCCGCCTTTCGTAAACCGTTTTCTTGTTCATGAACAAGGTCGCCGTGTTCTGGCCGAGCTGCATGGCGATGTTGTCCGGCAGCTTGTCCACCCCCAGCGGCGGGCCGTCGTAGGGCGCGTAGGAGACGCAGATCAGGTATTTGTCGGGATGGATTTTTTTCAGTTCCTTGGCCGCCCAGAGCCAGTAGTCCCAGACATAGTCCGAGAACTGATTAACGTAGCCGCGCTCCGGCCGGGACCATATTATTGCATCGCGCTCGTCAATCTGGGTAAAGCCGTCGGTCGGCATGAGGTTGAAGCCGATGAGCCCCGGGCAGGCCTCGAAGGTCTTGTTGAGGAAATTGAGGGAAGACCTCCGGAAGCCTTCATCGCAGAGCCGCGGCACGCCGCCCCCCAAGCTCCCGAGGCGCTTCCCATTCACCTGTGCAAAATATTCCGGGTGTTCTTTCTTCTGTTCGGGAAAACTAATCATGGTCGCCGTGCCGTGGCTGACGTGATAGGCATAGGATGAGCCGTATTTCAGGCGCTTGAACCACAGGACCCCCTCGGCGTCCGAGTCCATCGTCCAGTAGAAGCTCGACTGCCGGACCGGGAAAACCGGCGCCTTGACGGTATTTTGTTCCGGCACGGAAACGGATTTCTTTTTAGGGACCACCGTGCCGTCTTCATACGGAAAATACCAGCGCACGCCGAGCTGCTCCAGGAGTTCGGAGGAGGCATAAAGCGTGGCGGTGGCGTCAAAGGGGAAAAAACCCAGCTTGCCGGTGAACGGCTCGGCCACCGGCACGCCGTATTTTTCCCCGGCAAACTTCCACCAGTTGGTCAGGCCTTCACCGAAATGCTTGTAGGGAAAAGGCTTGCGCTGCTCGTCGCAGCCGATGAGGATGACGTAATTATCCCTGGCGATGATCCTGAACTCCTCCGGCTTGAAATCTTCAGTTGTCACACCGAGCTTTTGCGTGAATTCACTTGGGCCCACGTAAACATGAAACTTAAACTTATCCGACGGTGCGTTGGTAATCTCCAGCCTGGCGCCCGACATTTTTTCGATGAATTCCTGCAGGTCATTGGCCGCCAGCTGAACGCTGGAAATGGCGTTCGTTTCCACGACAATGTCGGCCATGGGCTGGCCATCCTTTGCAAGTTCCACATCCGCAGGTGAAGTTCTGACCACGACCAGGGATATGAATGCTGCAAGCAGGCAAAACATATTTTCAGCCGTTAATTTCATTTGGTTATGCATTTCATAGAGACTTGCCAAGTTAGAATCGTGTATACCACAGAAGCGCGGGAACAGCGATATTCAATCTTACTGTGAAAATGTGATTATTTGCGGCAGGCGGAAGGGGGCACGTGGACGATTTTGCTGAAGGCGCGGTTGAAGAGGGCATAGTCCTTGAATCCGAGCTGGCGGGCAACCGCGGTCAGCTTGAGGTTCGGCTGCTTTTCCATGATCAGCTGCGCCTCGGCAATCCTGCGCTGGAGAATGTAATGCTTGATTCCCATGCCGGTGAAAATCGAAAAGCAGTGCGCGAGGTAAAATGGCGAAAATCCGAAGTGGTCCGCCATCTGCGGCAGGCTCAGCGGGCGCATGTAATTCTCGTCCAGGTAGGCCAGCAGCTGGTTCATCAGGGGGCTGATGCGCAGGGATGAGGCGGCGGGACGCATGGCCGCGCGGCGGACAAGGATGAAAAACTCTTTCAGCCTTGCCCGGACATAGTCTTGCCATAGAGGAGGCTTGTCTTCTGTTTCCATGCGAATTTTCTGGAGAAGGTCAATGATCCGGGATATTTCCAAGGCGGTCAGCTTCTGGTGGTGAAAATCCCTGCCAAGCCTGCCCTCCCTGCCGAGCCATTGCGGCTTCAGCAGGAGCGAGACGCGTTCATATCCGTTTCCGGGGGGCACAAACTTGTGGACTTCGCGGGGGTGGATAACTATCAGCGAGTTGCGGCTGACCTGGTAAGCTTTGCCGTTGATGATGTATTTTCCGGTCCCGCCGGTAATGAGGTGGATCTCGATCTCAGGATGCCAGTGCAGTTGAAACCAGCGGGCATTGCGCTTTTTCTGGTTGATCCACCTCAGGGCATAAGGGGAATCCTTGGCGAACAAAGCGACTTTTTCACGGACCGGCCTGGTTGATTTGTGCTTGCGCATGCATTGTTTCCGTTCATGTTAATGCCAGATGCAGGAATGCTTGCGACGATTATGCAATCAGCGCACCATGTAGAGCACTCCCCGGGGGTGATGTTCGTAACAGCCCATGTCAGCCCGGTTGGAAAACCGGTCAATGCGGGAGTTATTGTCCAGGTCGGTGCAGTTTTCCATCCAGGGCTGGATCAAGCCGGTGTTGATGCAGGGCGACTCTTTTGTCAGCCGGTAGTTGCCGGCGCCGGAATCCGCGAATGCCGGGTTGCCGTTGATGTTGCCGCTTCCTTTCAGCGCGGATGGATCGGCGACGAAGGCGCAGCAGTTGGAAAAGATTAATCTCTCGCCGGAGCTGATAGAGCCGGACGTATTGTCGTAGATAATCGCATTGTATACCTGGCCGGTGCCGTACCACCACTGCTGATGCACGCCGTACCCCGTGTTTGAAACGATCGTGCAGTTTTGAACTGCCTGGTTGTATGCGTAAGTCACGAACGACACGCCGTTTGGAGAATTGCCTTTCACCAGGCAATTGCGAACGATAACAGGCTGGTTTCCAGACCCATTGCAATATAACCGGATGCCGCCCCCGTAGTCAGCGGATCCGCTGCTGGTATTGTTGAGCACCTCGCTGTCCAGCAAAAGGATCTCGCCTGATGAATTGGCGCCCAAATGAATGCCGCCCGGGCCGCTCGCGGCCGTGTTGCGCTCGACCAGGCAGTTTGTAATCTGTGTTCTGTTTTCCGCGTAAATCCCGCCGGCGCCGTTCGTTCCGGTATTTCCGACGACGTGGCAGTCTCCGATCCGGGTGTTGGGTCCGGATGCGTATACACCGCCGCCAGAGGCCGCCCGGCTGCCCGCCACCACGCAATCGCGCAGCGCGCCGCCGGTGGCGGTGATC
>JBAYWJ010000092.1:0-12303 GCA_041674125.1 Kiritimatiellia bacterium | reverse complement strand
TGAGAAAACCGATGATTACTGGGTCAAGCTTGAAGGCGCGCGCCGGACCTGTTTCCGCGCCGTAAGCATCGCCGGCGCGCGCGACCCGGTCATGATCGCCCGGGTTGCCGGCACGCTCGATGCGGTCCGGAGGCAGGTCATGAAGCTGAGCCGGGCCGCTGCGGGCGGCGGGCGCGTTATGTTCCACGTCTATGGCAAGAACGGCGTAATGGGCGCCAGCGAGCCGGAGAAATCATCCAAACCGCACGAGATTGGAATTGTGATCGAGGCGCTGGGAAACACCCAGGTGCAGGCCGACATGCTCTGCAGCCTTACCCGCTCCACCCTGCTCCATTACGGATATCCCGGCCGCATTTCAACCGCGGGCAACCTGGCGATGCTCTTTTCACCTTCCGATATTGCCATGGGGGCGGTTTATGAATTTGCGGTCTACCACCTCATGAAGCTCGATGACCCGGCCGGCTTCCCGCTCGAGATTGAAAAAGTTGCCGGCGGAAGGAGGCGCGCGTGAAAAGAAGCATCCTGGAAGCCGCGCGCGTCATCCGCTCCAAGAACGCCGGGCCCTTCGAGCTGACACTCGACGTGATCTTCAAAAGCAGGGAGTATTTCGAACTGTTCCGCCGCCGCAAAATCATCAGCGCCGGCAAAATTGCGGCGCTCTACACGGTGCCGCGCAGTGACATCCTGGGCATAATTTATTTTGAGCCAGCCAATGCAGTCAAAATCACCCTCAAGCGCCCGGTGCCTTCCGGCGCGCCGGGCGACAGCGACATATACGGCGCGCAGCAGCACGCGCCGCTGCTGAAGCTGGAATTTTAACGCGGCGCTCCGCCTGCAACTCTTTTTTTTTCTGTAGCCGCCCCGCTCAGCCGGGGCGTTCATAAAACCGGCGATAGCGCGCCGGGACTTCAGATTTTATGTAGCCCCGCCCGCGTACGCCATCTTGTCCTGGACAGCTTGTGCGACGCAGAAAGCCACCTTTGCGGCGCGTTCAGGCGTTCACGGGGGTGTAGGCATAACCGGCGGGAATGCCCAGGTCGCGGCTGACGGACTCCAGCCGCTTCCCGGCTTCGGCGTCGAGCGCCTCAAAGTAATTGTTGCCGCGGGCATCCATGTCCACGAAAAAAGGACCGAAGCTTTCAACTTCAAAGAGCCAGGTGGCCTCGGTTTTGCCGAGCTCTTGGAGAAAGTAAACCGCCCGCACGGATTTGACCTGCGGCGCCAGCTGGTTGCCGCAGACGCCGATCTTGGTGAGGTGCACGCCGCCCACCTCCCTGAGGGCATCCGACGTGCCCCGGCCCATGGTGGTCTTGCCGATCAGCACGCGCAGTCCCAGCTTGCGGACCACGGCCGCACCGTAACGCTCAAAGCGTATGCTGGAGGTGGGCTCGATGCTCACGATGGCCCACTTGCCGTTTTCCTGCCGCATGACCGGTCCGACATGGAAAAAGGCGTTTACCCTGGAAAAATCAACCGGCGGCAGTATGCCTTGCTCGACGGCCCTGATGTGGAACCGGCTGCGACCGGTGAAAACCGTGCCTGTGAGGGTTACCATTTCGCCGATTTTAAGCGAGCGAGCCTCGGCTTCTCCGAGCGGCAGCTGTAAATGACGGATTTTATCCATTATAATCACTCGTCCGGAAATAAAATTACATTGTCTGCGCTGATCAGCGCGCGCCAGCGCCTGCCCACCAGGCACTGCGAGTTGACCGCCACCGGGAGCGCGGCCGTGTGTGTCAGTGCTTTTTCAATATGCAGCCCCATGACGGCGTTGATGCCTTCCGAGCCCATCGGGCCGATGCCCAGGCTGCGGGAGGCTTTCAGCAACGCCTCTTCCAGGCGCGCCACTTCAGGCTCGGGATGCCTGGAACCTATCTTCCTCAAAACCGCGGCCTCCTTGGCCAGGCGCATGCAGAGGTCGGCCGTGCCGCCGATCCCCACCCCGATAATGGCCGGCGGGCATATTTTGCCGGCGTAGCACCCCTGGCGGATGCAGTCCAGCACGAAGCGCTTGATGCCCTGCTCGCCGTCGGAAGGGAAAAGCATGCGGTAAAAAGTGCCGAATATTTCCGAGCCGCCGCCCTTGGGTGCGGCGACAATATCGAGGCCGCCGTCCGCGCCGGAATCAAAGGATAACTCCACTTTCGGCATGCCGGGGCCTGTGTTTTCGCCGGGATTTTCCCGGCTGAGGGGATCCACCATGGTCGGGCGCAGGAGGCTTTCGCGCGTGGCGCGGGAGGTGGCTTTCGCCGCCGCCTGCCAAACACCGGCAAAGCCGCCCTCGACCGCCGTCCTCGCGCCGGCCCGTACGAAATAAAGCGGGTAGCCGGTATCGCCGCAGACCAGCCCGCGGCCGCCGGAGGCCATTTCGGCGTTGCGCAGGCTCACTTCCAGGTGCTGTTTTGCCAGGGGGTTGGTTTCCTCCGCAAAAGCGCGGCGAAGGGCGGACTCAACGTCGCGCGGCATTTTGGTGGCCGCGCGTTTCATGGCCCCGTACATTGCAGATTCGATTGTCGCCTGCGATATCATTTTTTTTTGCCGCCCGGCCCTGCGCCGGACCTTATGAGAGCTTTCTTACCGGCGCGCGTAAAACGCTTGATTTCCGCTTCTCTTTTCAAGGCGGAGGATTTGTCGCGGCATTTTTCTTCATAGAGCATTTTCCTTGCGCCGAAGGCCCGGGTGTAATGGCCCCCTTTGCCAGCGGCGTGCTGCTTGAACCGGCGCTCCAGGTTGCCGGTTATGCCGGTGTAAAGGCTGCCGTTCGCGCACTTGAGGATGTAAACGTGCCACATGGCGGCTATTGTAAACTTTTGACGGGGCGGCATCGCGGTGGCTGCCGGACTAGGACTTGAACCTAGACAAGCAGATTCAGAGTCTGCTGTGCTACCATTACACCATCCGGCAGGGTGAAAACGCGGCTATAAATATATGCGCCCCCGGATAACAGTCAAGCGATTTGATTTTCATTCTTTCATTGCCGCCCGGCGCGCGCTAGAATGCAGGTGATGAAATCAGGACCCAAGCCCGTGCGGCGCTGCAACCGGTGCCTCCTGAACCTGGGCGACCGCTGCTGGCATTACGCCTGTCCCCGCCGGCAGTGGGTGCGCAAGCCCTGCCCCGGGTTTGGAAACGAGGAATTGTACCGCCGCTATCGCCTCTGGATGGAGGAGCCGCGCGTCAAGACGCGCCGGCAGATCCGCCAGGAAATGTTCCGCTCGGCAGGGGTCGCGCGGCGGCTGCGTTATTCTAACAGGCAGGATGCAAAGCGATGATGCAAAATAAATCCACGCATGACAAAGATGAGCGCGCCCTGCTCGTGCAGGCCATCATCGGGCGCCGGAGCCGGGACGAGGCCGCCGATTCCATCGCCGAGCTTGAGCGCCTGGCCGACACCGCCGGCGCGCGCGTGGCCGGCAGCATAACCCAGCGCCGCGACCGGCCGGACGCGGGCTTTTTTATCGGCCAGGGCAAGCTGGCCGAGATCCAGCTCGCATGCCGCGCCAGCGGGGCCAACCTGGTCATCTTTGACAACGAGCTTTCGCCGGTGCAGGTGAACAACCTCGACCTGGCGATCGGGGTGAAGGTGATCGACCGCACCGAGCTGATCCTTCAGATATTCGCGCGCCGGGCGCGGACGGCCGAATCGCAGATCCAGGTTGAGCTGGCCCAGCTCCAGTACCTGGCCTCGCGCATACCGGTTTCGCAGAAGCAGCACCGCTTTACCGGCGGCATTGGCATGCGAGGCCCGGGCGAAAGCCCTTTCCAGCTGCGCCGCGCCCCGATGCTGGCGCGCATTTCCGGGCTTAAAAAAAAGCTTAAGGAAATGCAGCAGCGGCGCAAGTGCACGCGCGCCCGGCGCCCGTGGCCGGTGGTCTCGCTGGTGGGGTATACCAACGCCGGCAAATCCACCCTGCTCAACGCGCTGACCGCGGCGGGTGCCTATGTGGATGACCGCCTCTTTGCCACCCTGGACACCAAAAGCCGCCTGCTGTACCTGGCGCCGGGGCTGCAGGTGATGCTGAGCGACACGGTCGGTTTCATCCGCCACCTGCCCCACGGCCTTGTGGCTTCCTTCCGCTCCACGCTCGAGGAAATCCGCGAATCGGACCTGCTGCTGGTCGTGCTTGAGGCCTCCCACGCATACCTGCGCGAGCACCTGGAGATTGTCGGGGCCACCCTGGCGGAAATCGGGGCGCAGGATATACGCCGCCTCCTGCTCCTTAACAAATGCGACCGCATCGCCGACCGGGCGGGCCTGAAGCGCGATTACCCGGAAGCAGTCTTTGTTTCGGCCCTGAAGGGCGAAGGGCTGGAGGCCCTCAAGGAGCGCATGGCCGCGATGATTGCGCTTGAAAAGGGCGCCTGATCCAATATACTCATAACCATGATCGCGGTAAAAATAACTCAGATTTCCCTTTCCAACATGGGGTTTGTGGTATTTCTCAAGGAGATCGAGGGGCGCCTTACGCTGCCGATTTTCATCGGCGCGGCCGAGGCCCAGGCGATTGCATTTGTCCTGGAAAAGGTCAAGCCTCCCCGCCCGCTGACGCACGACCTCCTGAAAAACCTCATGGACAATCTCGAATGCCGCATCAAGCGGGTGGAAGTGTGCGATTTGAAGGACAACACCTTCTACGCCCGGCTGATCCTGGAGTGGAACGGGACTGAAATCAACCTTGATTCGCGCCCGAGCGACGCCATCGCCCTGGCACTGCGCTTCTCCGCCCCGGTATTTGTGGAAGATGAAATAATGGAGTCGGCGGGAATGGCGCTCCAGGAACATGAACCCGCGCAGCCGGCAACGGCAGTGCCCGAAAAAAAACTTACCCCGGCGGAGGCCCTGAAGCAGAAGCTCGACCGGGCCGTGGCCGATGAGCGCTACGAGGATGCCGCTAAATTCCGGGATGAGCTCAAGCGGCTGACGAATTCAAACTGAAGGCGCCGGGTTTTATTCCCCGGCGCGTGAGGGTGAATTCGAGATGCGCATCTGGTAGCCATGCCCGGTATCCCGGCCGCTTTGCACCGGCACCGGCGCGGCGGCGCCGGCTTCTCCGGCGCTATCGGGCTTATACGGAATGACTTCCTCCACGGGCGGCAAATCGCCGGTTTTCCTGGCCTGCCGCCGCTGGGCGCGGACCTGCTCCGGCGAGGGGGCGGCCAGGTCGCTCGGCGACCACCCCTGCACCCACATGTTGGATATGCTCGATAGGCTCGCCTGGCGGCGCGCGGTTTCGGCATAGGCTTCCTCGGGGGTGTCGAGCACGTAAGGGGTAAGCATCACCATGAGTTCGACCCGCTTTTCCTCGATATCGTCGCTGCGGAAAAGGTAGCCGAGGAGGGGGATGTCTCCCAGGAAGGGCACCTTTGAGCGGGTCTTGCGCTTGTCCTCAGAGACAATGCCCCCGATGACGATCGTGCGGCCGTCGTTCACCGAGATGGATGCGTCGAAGTCACGGGTGATGATCACCGGCACCGGGTTGCCGTCAATGGTGACGTCGTCGCCCTTGTTGTCCACCTTCTGCTTCACGTCCATGACCACGAAGCCCTTTTTGTTGATGTGCGGGGTGACCTGCAGGTCGATGCCGATGGGAACATACTGGTAGGCGGACTGCTGTACCCCGCCGCCGGAGATGCTGGTGGAAGTGACGATCGGCCGCTTTTCACCGACGAGGATCTTGGCCTCCTTGTTATCCGTGGTCAGGATGATCGGCGTGGCCAGGATCTTGGCCTGGCTCGTTGAGGAGAGCATGTTCAGCACCATGTCTATGTTGTAGTCGAAGAAGGTGAAATAGTATGTCAGGCCCGAGCCCTTGCCGGTGGTGTTGTCGCTTACCTTGTTGATGCCTGCCGCGTCCTTTATTTCGGCGTCGGTTCCGACGCGGTCGGCGCCGGAATAGGCCATGAAGGCCCTCCGGCCCCCGCCCTGCTTCTCGTTGTAGGCGATCATCGAGCGCTGGAGCCAGTCGATGCCCATCTTGAACTGGTCACCCAGATCCACCTCGATTATCACCACCTCGATCAGCACCTGGGAAAGGGCAATGTCTATTTTGGAGATGACGTCCTCGATGAGCTCCATGTCGGCCTTGGTGGCCATAATGAGGAGGGCGTTGATGCGGCTGTCGGAAATAACCTTGACTTCCGAAGAAAGCTTGCCGCTGATCTGCGCTTCGCCGGCGTCGGAGGATTGCGAGGCGGACTTGTCGGCCTGTGTCGCGGCCGGCTGCGGCTCGCGCGGCGGCTGCGCGACTGGCAGGAACGGCTGGGACTGGCCGGTCTTGCTGGCGGCGGAGGAGGCGGTAATGAAGTTGTTGAGGAGCGAGACAACGTCCTTTGCGTCCGCGTATTCAAGGGTTACGACCTTGATGTTCATGTCGGGCTCGACCTGCTGGTCAAGGGTCTTGATGATATTTTCCAGGAAAGGGAACTGCTCCTTGCGCGTGATTATGATGAGGGAGTTGATGCGGTCGTCGGCCACCATTTTAACACGGCTCTGGATCAGGCTGCGGTCGAGGCCTTCGCCGGAGGAAGTCGCGGCGGCGCCGGGGGAGATGGCCGGCTGGCCGGGCGCGGCGGGCTGGAAAGGCAGCCGGGCGGCCGTCAGCTGGCGGCGGATGGTGGCGGTCTTGGCCCCCTGGGCCTGGGAGTCGGCTATGATGGACTCTATTTTGCTCTGGATCTCGGAGGCCTTGGCGTGACGGATCTGGAAAATTTTAAGCTCCTCCCGGCTTTCGATCGGCTGGTCAATGATCTCGAGAATCTCAATGATCCGCTTGAGGTTGTTGGCCGTCTCGGTGATCAGGAGGCAGTTGACCCGCTCGAGGGGGATGATCTTGGCGTAGGGATGCAGGAAGGACTGGATGGCGCCTTGCGCCTCGGTCATTTCAAGGTGCTTGAGCTCGACGATGCGGCTGACGAGGTGGTCGGTGGAAGCGATGTTTTTTTCCAGGGGCCCCGCCTCGGTTTTCATGCCGTGCTGGCGCGCGGTATCAATTTTCACCACCTTGAGGAAATTATCCCCCATCGGCACCAGGGCGACGCCGTTCATGGCGAGGACGCCCTCGATGGCCAGGAGCGCCTCGCGCTTCGGCAGGCGCTTCGGGCACTTGAGCGTGATCTTGACGGTGGGTACGTCCGGCGATTTCATCAGGGCCAGGCCGGTCCATTCGCTGTACTGCTTGATCACCTCGTCCGAATCGATGTTTTCGTATTTCAGGCCAACCGGCATGTCGTTCTGGTCCGTGCCCGGAGTGATGGGCAGTATCTGCGCAAACGCCGGAACCTGGTTGGTGGGCGGAGCAATCTGCATCTGCTCTTCCGCAGCTTCCTCCTCTTCCTCCTCGGCCTCGTCGGGCACAGAGTTGGTCTGGGCCGGGGCAAGCTGGTGCAGCGCCGCAATCAGCGCAAATAAAGCCCAAGCCAGTCCCGTGTATTTCAGAAAATATTTCATGTTCCCAATCCGGTGCGATGCCTTTACAACAAGCCTTGAATGTTAATTATTACACTATTGCCGGCGCGGGGGCAATGCCCGATTATCAAATTCCGCCTGCGGCGGGCGCCGCAGGCGGGGGAGCTTTCGGCGCGGGCGCCGCGGCGGGCGCGCCCTTGCGGGTGTAGAGGCATATCAGCGCAAAATTGCCCTTCAGCCTGCCCTTGCCTCCCGCCACAAGAGAAACGCTCAGGTCATCCACATCCATGGTCACCTTCTGCTGCTCAAGCGCATGCAGGAAATGAACCAGGGCGGGCAAGTCCGCCTCCCAGGTGCAGTCGATGGCCAGCTCGTAAAGCTCGCCGTGCCTTTTCTCCTTCTGGGGCTGGCGCTTGGAAAGGGTTACGCCGTTGTCCTTGACGATCGTTTCGAGGGTCTTCAAGTAGTCGGCGGTGACGTCCTGGTCCGCGGGGTATTTGGTGAGCTTAAGGGCAACCTCCTGGAGGCGTTTTTCCCAGACCGGGCGCTGGGCGATCAGGTTCCCGGCCACCTCGATGCGGCGCGTGACAGCCTGGCGCTTCGCGTCCAGCTCCTTCCAGACCTTAACCTTGGGCAGGCAGATCCAGAAAGACACCGCGAGCAGGATGACGCACGCCGTCATCCAGGCCAGCAGCAGCTCCCGCGGGGATATTTTCATTATTTCTGCTCCTTGAACCTGGCGGTCATCTGGAAGGTGTTTACGCTCGTGTTCTTGCGCTTGCCGGGCTGGACGCTGCCCATTTCGATCCGGGCAAACAACGGCGACTTGTCCAGGGCCTGCTTGTAGTCATAGATCGCGTTCACAGCGAGAGCCTCGCCGCGCAACACCAGGCTCTTTCCCTTCTTGAACTGGAAGGTGGTCAGCAGGACTTCCTTCGGCAGGTTCTGGCTCGCTTCCCGGAGGCATTCGAGCGCGGAATATTGCCGGTCAAGGTACTGCTCGAAGGAGCGGCACTGGTTTTGCATCAGGCGCACTTCCTCGGCCGGCTTGTGAAGGACGGCAAGCTTTTTATCAAGCTTTGCCAGGCGGTAGTTCTGGTACTGGTACAAGACGAAAAATAATGCCATGGCCGCAGCCCAAGCGGCCAGGATGCCGATGGAAGCCGCGATCAGCCTGCGGCGCATGCGTTGCGCCTGGAGCGCCGAGCGCCATGAAACCGGCACCAGGTCAAGCACCGCCCTGCCGTTCGCGGAGCGTGTCAGCTGCGGCGTGAGGCCGGTTCCAATAAACCGCCGCGCCAGGCCCTCGCTTGCCGGCGGAAGCTCGTCCAGGGAATGAATTTCAGGATCGTGCTGGATTTCTCCGCGGAGGGCCGAGGCGAGCGCCGGGCCGTCTATGCCGCGGCAGTAAATCGCCAGCCCGGCCAGGGGCGAGCTTCCATGCTCCAGGTCAATGGCCAGAAGGAACGAGGCGGCGTCCCGCGCGGTTTCCATGGCAAACTCCTCGAAGGGCATGCCGTCGGGCGCGGGCACCGCCCGGAAAGCCAGGGGCAGGTTGTCCTGGATGGCAATCCAAAGGCCGCCACCCTGTTCCATGAGGAGGATCAGGTGTCGGCCGGTGTCGGAGGGCATGGCGTTTTCCGCTATTAGCCGCCACCATGCCATGGCATCGGCGTCGATGCGCTGCGCGTCATGACCCATGCCTTTCAGGATCCCGCCGATTTTCTCGACGAGGTCTTTCTGGACGGCCGCGATCATGACGCGCACGCCGTTTTCGTGTTTCTCGATCACCTCGTATGAAACGTTGATGCGGTCGTCGGGAAAAGGCGAAAACGCGTCCACCTGGAGCTGTATCATGCTTTGCATTTCGGCCGGGTCGGTGGTGGGCAGGTCGGCCACGCGCATCAGCATCTTGTCGGGCGGAAGCCCCACCGCGACCGCGGTGCTGATTCCGGCGCAATGGAGCTTGAGCTGTTCCGACCTTTCCTGGCTGTCGCCGGAGGGGCCGGCATCCTGAGGCAGGGCGGCGGTGTTGGCGGCCATGACTTCGAGGCCGCCTTTCATGTCTCGCAGCGTGGTCCACTCAACCAGTTCCGCCCCGAGCCGCAGGCCGGTGATGCCGGCCCGGTTGGCGCCGGTGCGTACCGCCGGCATGCGGAACAGGGCCGGCGCTTTCCGGCCTGCTTGTTTGACCATATCCAAAATATTTTTCACGATAAACCCGTCTTAAACGGCGGTCGGCATGGGATTTCTCCCGGAGCCCCGCGAACAATTACCGGACTTGCATTCTGCCTTCTTCATCCGCGCATGTCAACGGGTTATCAGGTCGATCGAGGCCAGGTCGCCCTCGATCCAGCTCTGCACCGTGAGGTTTTTGTCGCCGAGGAGCACCACGCATGCGCAGGTCCGCTCAATGTCCCCCACCTTGCCGGAGGATTGAATATAAAATCGTCCCCGTGAAGAGAATGTGATGTATGGTCCCAGGGCCTGGTTGAAACCGGGCACGCGCGCCAGCAGGTCGCTCAAGTCCTTGAAGGGCGTGTCATCCCCGGTGCCGGCGATGCCGTCCGGCCCCAGGCGCTGGTAGACGATTTCGTCAGCCAGCTGCTCGTCGACATCCAGGAAGGCCATGAGCGTGTCGTGGTCCACGGCGTTGATGTTGATGGTGCGGTCGTCGGCGTAGGCCGTAAGGAACCGCGCCACGGCCTCGTAGACCGTCTGGGTCGTGTCCGGGATGACCTCGTCGAACCCCTTGATCAGCGCCAGCTCGTCCACAGTGTCGAGCGGGGCGTTCTTGGATTCGTAGGGCGGGGTCAGGTCGCGGTAATATTCCGATTCCACCCCGTTGAGCTGTGTGAGCTCGTCCGGATCAATCCAGTCTATGAGGCAATCTATCAGAGCGTCGCGCTGGTCGAAGGGGACGCCGGCGGTTTCGAAGAGCGGGTCCCAGAGCGCCAGGGTTTCCGCGGTGTTGCCGGGGACGATGATGCTGTTCATGTTGATGCGGGCATTTTCCGGCCGGATCCGCACGCTTATAATCCCCTCGCCCAGCTTGCGGGTAAGCTCGGCCCCGCTGCCGCGCGCTATCCCCACGGTGGCGGCGCGGCGATCGGTGTCGGAGCCGTTGTCAATGTAGCCCGAAACCTCCGGGTTGGCCACCTCCGGGTCGGCGGTCTCGATGAGAACCATGCGGGCCAGCTCGATGCCCGCCCTGGAGAGGTAATCGGCCTTTATTTTCTTGCGCCAGGTTGAAACGATCCGCGCCTCGATGTGCATGTCGAAGGAAAACGCCATCACAAACATGGAGAGGAGCCCCACGACCCAGAGCACGATGATGAGCACCGATCCGCCGGTCTTTCGCAAACGCAGATTTTCTCTCACCCGCCCGTAAGACTCTCTGGAGCTCACGGAGGGCGCAGAGAGAGAGAGTATGGCCTGTAAATTTTTGCGTAAGCGCGAAAATTTACAGGCCGCATCGGCCGGCTTTCGCCTTTCTCTATGAACTCTGTGCGCTCTGTGAGAAAGCATCTTCTCTTTTTCCTCTATTTTGTTTTGTTCGCGCTCCAGGAAAGCGGCGCGACCGGGATCTCGACAACCCGCTTGATCTCGACCGGATCGTTGGCGTCATCCACCGGGTCGAGGTAAAGAACAATTTCCACCGCAAGCGGCAGGCGGTTGGTGGTGTCCAGGTCGCCCCACTCGTCCTCCCATTGCCAGCCTTCATCGGCGTTTTCCTCAGCCTCGCTGGCGACGCGGAAATTTATGCCGGCTATCTTTTCCGAGATGAAGTACGGGTCAAGATCCTCGGGATTGAAGTCCAGGGTGTTGCCGTAGGGGCGCCAGGCGCGGGTGGCGACCGCCAGGCGGCCATCCTCGTCCTCCTCGACCGTCAGGCGCACGCGGTGCAGGCCGCGCCAGAGGGCATCCTCCGGACCGAGGAGGGCCGAGCCGGTCTTGACCCAGCTGATCGAGTCGCGCGCACCGGAGCCCTCGCCGTTGTCCGAGAGGGCGAAGCCGTAGTCGCTGGAGGAGGAAGCCGTTGCGGTTTCGCCGGTGGCCTGCGCGTTTGTGCCGGCCGGCGCGGAGTTCGTGGCGGAGGAAGACTGGCGCACGGGGAAGAAGGCGGAGTGCAGTCCGCAGACAATCTGCTCCATGATGAATTCCCCGCGGTTGAGGCGGTCGGCCATGGCCTGCCCGCGCTGCCAGGCCTTGGAAATGCTGTAGAAGGTGCTGAAGGTGATGCCGAGGGCGATCACCAGCAGGGCCAGCGCCACGATAAGCTCGATCAGGGTGAAGGCGCGATGAAGGGCAGAAGGCAGAAGGCAGAAGGCAGAAGGTTTATGATTTGTTTCCTTCATTTGTTATTTCTTGCTTCCACTTGGTAAATTTGTGCCTTTTTCTGTTCCACTTTGTGCCGGCTTTCTTCTGCCTCTGCGCCTTTCCTCATTCCTCGTTCGGGCAGTAGACGTAGCTCACAAGCTCCTCGCCTGAATCGCTGCCGCGCTCCGACCAGGTTACCCGCGTGACGACCGTGAAAAGCTTCTTTTCGCCTTCGACCGGCTGGAGGTCGCGCGAGTAGACGTAGCCGTCGTAGTCCACCGGCTCGACCTTGTTATCATCGACGCTGTTGGTTCCGCGCAGCGGGTGTTCGCTTTCGCCGCGGTCGAGCACCGCGCGCGCGGTCTGGTAGTTGCGCGCCTGGCGCACCACGGCGATGCAGCGGGCGGTGGTCTCGACAAGGATGAAGATGCCGATGCTCAGGATCGCAAGCGCCAGCACCGTTTCTACCAGCGTCATCCCGCACCGGCGCTGTCCGATCTGCTTGGTTCCAGTACTATGATGCGCTGGCCGGCAATGACCGGGAAACGTTGAACGTTGAACGTTGAACGTTGAATGTT
>JBAYWJ010000091.1:0-12307 GCA_041674125.1 Kiritimatiellia bacterium | reverse complement strand
GCACATTGACACGTAGACCGCACCGCGGTTTGTGACCGCCTCCTTGAGCGCATCATTGGCCATGGAGGTTATGCGGCGGCCTATGACCTCGACCGATTGAACATGCTTCACCGGGGGGAGGCCTGCCGGGCTGAAATAGGGATTTGGATAAGGATCATCGCTTTCGTTGACGGGTCCGCCCCAGCGCGCGAGGTAGGCTGTGGCCATGTCGCCGTTGCCGCCGTCATCAAAGCCCAAGTCAAAACCCGCCAGATTGGCCATGTTGTTTTCGGAAAAATCACGCGCCTCGCCCGGATTGAGCAAAAGACACGATTCCATGGACCCGAAGGATGCAAAGGCCCAGCAGGTGCCGTATATCCCCTGGTCTTTCACAGGAGTCACCCGCCCCAGGGTCCTCAGATCGTACAGGGTATTGGTGGGCGCCCCGCGCGCGAAAACACGCCCGCCGCGCGCGCTGACAAGGTGGCTCAAATCCAGGGGAGAAGGCACAAGACCAAGCCCCCGGTTTCCCGGCGTTCGGGATGCCCCCAGGCGCTGCCCGGCTTTCATCGCCACGAAATCCGGGTTGAGCGGCGCCAGGCTGACCCCTTCAATTTGCGCGCAGGCGGACTGCAAAGCCAGCATGCCCGCGGCTGCGAGAGCCAGACACAAAGCATTTTTAATATTCATTGGCCGAATACTCCGCTGGTGGTTATTTTTTCAAAGTAATGCCGCGTAAAAAAGCGATGTGCCCGTATTCCTCGGCAATGATCGCGCTGATCCTGTTGCGACCAAGGTTCGCCGGCACCAGTTCCCGCAGGCCTACGTAAAACACGATCGAATCCTTTTCATTTCCGATGGCCGTATCAATCACCTCTGCCAGCCCTGCTTCCGCCGGACCTTTTTTCAGGCCGGGATAGACGCCCTTTTTGAAAACAGCCCTGTCCGCCATGGCCTGCAGATAAAGGCCGTTCTGCCCTCCCGGATCATAACTGGTCGCCTCCCTTTCTTTCAACGGGAGCTTCTGGCGCATGGCTGCAAATATTGCCTCGTGCCTGGCTTCCTCTTGTGCCAGACGGGCAAACAATACCTGGTATTTTTTTATCCCGCGCGCCGCGGCAGTGTAAAACCGGATGCCGTTGCGTTCAATCCGCTCGGCCATCGCAAGAACTTCATCGGCGTTGAATGCAATCGTCATGAATGTACGCGCCGCGGCTTCAGCCGGTCCGCCCGCCCTTGAGCGGCGGATGCCATATCCGCGTTTTTTTTGCCGGCCGCAAATTTATACCTGTCAGAAACTGTAGGCAACCTTGACGGAACCGCGTCCATTTTCCTCGGCGTTGACCGAGGTGCCGCCGTAAAGATTAACGCTCAACTGCTCGATGGGCCGGTAGGCAAAGCCCCCGTTGAAGTATACCGGCACGTCCTTGGTGGATCCCGGTGATTTCTCCATGACCTTTGCTTCCGCGAGCAGCGAAAATTTCTCGCTCAGATCCCAGATGATTGAAGCGGCTCCTTCGAACCTGCCGTCGTTCATGGCGTTGGCATCGTAACGCCCGTCAAGTGTCCAGTGGTATTTATCAAAGGTTGTCGTGCCGACTGCAATACCGAAAATCGGGTCCACCTTCCCCAGCCCCATGTGGTTCTTGTCGTCCCCGGTAGGCAAGGTGACCTCGACGTAAGGCACCACCCACGGGTATTTGTACGTGTATTCGTATGCGAGCAGTTCCACTCCCACGGCAATGTCGTTGAGCCCGCCCTTGGTGCCCTTGGTGTCCGAATTCACGACATCGATCGGGATTTTTGAATAGAGGGTCAGGTTTTCATAAACGCCGTAGCGCGCGTACGGAGTGACGGTCGTCTCGGAGCGCTTGGCTTTCTTGTCCACGTAATAACCGTCGAAACACTTGGGATCAACCTGGCTGATGAAATATTCGTCAAGCTGGCGGTAATCCACCTGCGCGCCTACCTCGAACTTTCCCAGTTCAGGGAAACGGTTCTCGCGCGTGAAAAGGGTCCGGACTGATTCGGATTGCGCCAGGAGCGGCTGGACAAACAGGGCTGAAAAAACCAACAACGCCAAAGTTTTATTCATAGATAATCTCCTCAAAGGATTTCATTAAAACTTATCCGCGCCCACCGTCAAATGCAAGAGTTTTCTTGCATATTTTTTACGGAGCCGCACCGGTTGCGGAAAAAATCATGCAAGCCTTTCGGCCAGCGCGGTCCTGCGCACGGCAGTCTGGTTGTTGCGGATGGCGATGGCCACCGCTTTTTTCGAACCTATCAGGCAGACCAGGCTGCGCCCGCGCGTGACCGCGGTGTAGAGCAAATTGCGCTGGAGAAGCTTGTAATGCTGTGTCGCCATCAGGATGACCACCGCCGGGTGCTCGCTCCCCTGGGCCTTGTGAATCGAGGAGGCGTAGGCCAGGCTGATTTCGTCGGATTCATTGAAATCATACAGCACGCTCCCGCAATCGAAATCAACCGTGAAGGTCTGCCCCGGGGCGTCTATCGAGCTGATGACGCCTATGTCGCCATTGAAGACGTCCTTGTTGTAGTTGTTGCGGAGCTGCATGACGCGGTCGCCTGTCCTGAGGATTCGCCCGAAGCGCGTGAACTCCTCCCCGCGCGGGTTGATCGCCGCCTGGAGCACGGCGTTCAAGTTGTCCGCCCCCAGCTGGAAGCGGCGCATGGGCGTCAGCACCTGGATGTCAGAGCGCGGGCTCAGGTTGAACTTGCGGGGTATGCGCCGCGTGACCATTTCCACGACGCGCTCTATTATTTTCCCGGGGTCATCTTCCTCGATGAAGTAAAAATCGCGCCGGCTTCCGTCGCCGGCATCCTCCGGCTCAAAAAACCGGCCGGCATTGATGAGGTGGGCATTGCGGATAATCATGCTTTTTTCGGACTGTCTGAAAATGCGGTCGAGCTTGATAGACGGCAAGGCGCCGGAGGCGATCATGTCGCGCAGGACGTTGCCCGGGCCGACGCTCGGAAGCTGGTCGGCGTCCCCTATCACCAGAAGGCGCGCGCTCGGGGGAAGCGCCCGCAAAAAGCTGTGCATCAGGACAATGTCTATCATGGATGCCTCATCCAGGATGAAAACATCTCCCGGGAGACTCTTGCGCGGGCCGTATTCAAAACTGTTCCGGCCGGGGAGGTATTTCAGCATGCGGTGAATGGTCATGGCGGCGCGCCCGGTGGCCTCCTCCATTCTTTTCGCGGCGCGGCCGGTCGGCGCCGCCAGCCTGACCGAAAGCTTCTTGGCCGAAAGCACGTCCACCAGGGCGCGGATGATGGTGGTTTTCCCCACGCCGGGCCCGCCGGTAATTATCCCCGTCTTGGAGGTCATGGCCATCTTCAGCGCCTGCGCCTGTTCGGGTGAAAATTCTATTTCCATTCTCTGCGCGGCCCAGGCAATGGCGCGCTCGGCATCGATCCGCAGGGGGGCGGACTCGGAACTGTCGCGGATCCTTTTCAAATGCGCGGCGCAGCCCGCCTCAGCCTCATAAAGCGCCGGCGGATAGATGCGGTCGGAACAGGCGACCAGGGCGCCCGACGAAAGCTCAATGGCCAGGGCCTCGTCGAGAAGCGGGCGCCCTATCTCGAGCTGTTTTTCTGACTGCTGGAGCAGGTCGTCCTTCAGGGAATAGCAGTGCCCTTCCTCCGTCATCGTCTGGAGCGTATAAACGATCCCGGCCCGCGCGCGGACCAGCGACTGGACCGGTATTCCCAGGTTCATGGCTATCCTGTCCGCCGATTTGAAGCCGATCCCCCATATATCGGCGGCCAGACGGTAGGGATTCTGGCGGAGGATATCTATGGATTTTTCCCCGTAGGCGCGGTATATGCGGGCGGCCTGCGAGGCGCTCACGCCATGGGCGTGCAGGAAAATCATGATCGCCCTCACGGCTTTCTGCTCAACCCACGAGAGCCTGATGGTCTCGCGCTTTTTGCGCCCGATTCCCTCAACCGCCTCAAGGCGGGCGGAATCCTGGTCAATCACCCGCAAGGTATCCGCGCCGAACTTCCTGACGATCCTTTCGGCGAGGATATCGCTCACGCCCCTGACCAGCCCGCTGGCCAGGTATTTTTTTATGCCGGCAACGGTGCTGGGCTCGACGCAATCAATCTTAACAGCGTTGAATTGCAGCCCGTGCTGCCTGTGCCTGGTCCAGGAACCCTCGGCCCGGATGGTCTCGCCCGGCCAGATCGCGGCGCTGCTGCCGACCAGAATGATTTCCTCCTGCGCCTCTTTGCTTTTCAGGGCGCAGACAGTGTAACCGGAATCATCGGAGCGGTATATTATCCTTTCAACCGAACCGGCCACGGAAGTTTCCGACTCCACCGGCAGCGCCTTGCCCGGCGCCATGCGGCCGGCCGGGGCGGGGTTATGTCTTGTCCAGGTCACAAGGATGGAACTGGCAATCTGAGGTTGATGTCTTCGGATATGCGGGCCGCGATTGCGTCGCTGCTTGCCGAACGCCCCGCCCGGTCCGCGGAGGGGGGCTTTTCTGAAGGGGCGGCTGCGTTGAGGCGCGCATTCAAAGCCAGCATGTCCTCCTGCTGGCGCGCGAGGGCGGCCCTGATTTCGTTCAGGTTGCCGCCGCGGCCGGATTCAATTGCATCCGAAATTGATTTCAGGTTTTTTTCAACCCGCACGACCTCCGACCTGTCCAGGGCCGGCGGAATTGCCGGCATTTCAGGCTCAGCCGCCGTGTTTTCCGCGCTGCCGCGCGCGAGCATTGCGCGCCAGGTCTGCTCCGTCAGGCGGCGCTCGGCGCGCAACTGATCCATCAACTGGCCGGCAAACCACGCTCCGGCGCCAAAGAGCATGCAAATGAAGAGCAGCACAAAAATGCTAAGGCGCATGAATTCCATGCGCGCCCTCCGGCGCTCGTTTGCCAGGATCTGCTCGATGATCTGCCTGACCACCTCGGCGGACTGGGACGGCCCGGAAGCCGCCGGCAGGCGCTCGCGGCCGTCTTCATGGCCCGCCTCGGGCCCTTCATCCACATTTGCATTGTTTTTACTCACACAAATAATCTAGGCCCGGCGCTGCGCTTTGTCAAGCGGTTTGGAAAGTCCGGTGAACTCGTCTTAGATACCGCATAGCGCAGGATACACGTCATACCCGCCACGATCTACTCAAGCGAGTATCGCGCCCGTGGTCTTTAGGGCGCGATATGAATCCACGCGGCGCATTTCGCTTCCCAAGCTTGTCGAGGGATTCGAAAAAATCCGGCCAGTCCGGCTCAGATGTGCCGACGCCGCGTGAAGCGCTATACTCGTGTATGCACGAGCGCGGCAACGGAACAGATGGGCTGGAATCGCCGGAAATTTTTCGAACGAAATGCGGCGCGCATTTTCCAAACCATCAAATTACGCGGCAATCGCCCAAATACCCGAGAAACTGAGATCTTACAGTCCGGTTTATGAGCATAAATTTCCTTCCTTTCTGCGGTGCGGGATGATAAAAGACATCGCAGGCGGCAAGATGCAGGAAAAAATAACTGACATTTTACTGGCGGGATGCCCCGCGGATTGCTCCGACCTCAGGTACGCAACCGGGCTCTCATCCTCTGATCCGGTGGTTTATTGCCGGAAGGGCGGCCGCCAATACCTGCTCGTATCGCCCTTGGACGCCGGCTATGTCCGCCGCGTGGCCCGGAATGCGCAGGTTTTTTCCTTCACCGACTTCCACTCCCGCGCCGGCTCAGGCAGCCAGGCGGCGGAACGCATCCTGGGTCTCCTCAAAAAAATCCGGGCCGCCAAGGTTGCCGTGCCGCATTATTTCCCGCTCGGACTGGCCCGCAAACTCGAAGGGCTCGGCCTGAAGATTTATATCGCCGAAAGCCCGTTGTTCCCGGAACGCGCGATCAAGAATTCGCGTGAAATCAGGATGATAACGCACGCCCAGGCGGCCGCCTGCCACGCCATGAGAGCCGCCTGGAACATGATCGCCGGCGCGGTGATAACACCCAGGGGAACACTCAAAACCGGGAGGCAACTGCTGACCGCCTCCATGGTGCGCGAAAGAATTGAGCTGGTTGCGCGCGATTGCGGCTGCGTCTGCCGCAAGACCATCGTCGCCTGCGGCGCCCAGGCGGCCAATCCGCACGAAATCGGATGGGGCGCGCTCCGGGCCCACCGCCCCATCGTGATAGATATTTTCCCGAGGCATGTTGCAAGCGGGTACTGGGGCGACCTGACCCGCACCGTGGCCCGCGGCCGGCCGCCTGAAAATATTTGCGCGATGAATGCGGCGGTCCGCGCGGCGCACGCCAGGGCCTTGGCGCGCGTCAAGGGCGGCGCTGCGGCCTCCGAGGTCCACAATGCCGCGGTAAAGGTTTTCAAGCTGCGCGGTTTTGCGGGCGGCGAAAAGGACGGCCAGCGCGACGGGTTCATTCACAGCGTCGGCCACGGAGTTGGGCTGGACATCCATGAAAGCCCGCCCGTCGGGCCCGGCGCAAACGAGCTGGCGCCCGGCAACGTCATAACCGTCGAGCCGGGTCTGTACTACCGCGGCCAGGCCGGGATCAGGATTGAGGATACCGTCCTGGTCACACGCGGCGGATTCCGCCTGCTGGCCCGCTTTCCATACCGGTTCGTTCTTTGATCGGAAGCATGCCCTTCAGGCCGGGCACTCAAACCCGATCCGCCGCGACGACTGGTCCCACGCAATTTCCGCCAGCTTCTGCAGGTTTTTGACGTCTTCGCCGTTATATTCCTTGAGAAGCTCCAGGGCCGCCCCGCTTCCTTCGAGGTATTCATTCCAGAGCCGGACCGCATCCCATCCCCCCAGGAATTGCGTGGAGGTGCTGCGGCGGATGCCGCACGTTTTTTCAATGGCCTTCAGTCCGCCGCGATAGCCCAGGGCGCGCAGGCAGTGACGCAAGTCGAGATGGATGTGGTCGGCACTTATGCCGCCAAGGCATTTCCGGATCATGGGCAGATCGAACCCGGTCCCGTTGAAAGTCACAAGCATTGGGTAAGAATTAATCGCGCCGACGGCGTCCGCAAGGTTTATGCCGGACACGAAATAGCGCATGGCGGCCCCGTCGTATGCGCCGACAAGGGTGATGGCATCGGCCGCGCCCAGCCCGGTTGTTTCGATGTCCAGATAGAGAGCTTTGGCTTTAAGGTCGGGATAGGCCCGCCATTTCTGCGAAGACGCCAGCCTCTGCTCGAAAAACGCCCAGCGGCCGGCCGCATAGCTCGCGGCCGATTCCTGCAACTCCGTGGCAACAGCGGATCGGAGGCCAGGCGGAAGATAATCAAGGCCGCGCCGGACGAGGTCGTCCCAGCTGCGGATTCCCATCCGCCACAGCTTGCGTTCCGTCGCAATCCCGATCCCGTCCAGGTGAATGAAAGTATTTTTCAGCACAATGACACCGGTCAGAAACTAGCGTAATGTTTCAGAACCACGCAACATAAAGATCATCATTCTGAAGGCAGGGCCGATTTCAAATTTATCCCGCTTCCAGCGGGATCGGCTATCTTGGCAAACCATGAAGCTTACCCCGCAAGGCGGGGTCGGCTCTACCAAAACCAAGATAGCCGACTTTCGGCCTTTGGCCGATCCGCTCCAGGCGGAAAAGTCGGCTCTACTACCAGAGCAAAAAGCATAATTCGGCACAAATACGTATCGGAATGTATACTAGCAGCGCAAGGCCGATCCGGCAATGCGATTAACAGCATGCGCGGATTATCCAACAATATGCGCGGATTATCCATTGATTTTTACGGGCAATATGGAATCATTCATTCAAATGGATACGGATTTCCTGGACCGGCATAAATTCCAGTTCGTTTCGCGTTGCCATGTTTTACACGCGGCCGATTACAAGGCCGGCCGCATCCATATCAACGACGACCATCACCTGCTGCACATCGCGCGCGGGTCCGGCACGCTCTGGGTCGAAAACGAAAAATTCACAATGCATCCGGGCACGGTTGCCGCCATCCCGCCCTTTGTCAGGTTTTATTTCAAGACGCGGGCCCCGTTCGAAATGCTCAACATTCATTTCCGGCTCTGGCTGGACAACGGCGCGCCTCTTGAAGATTACGCCGCCCTGCCCCTTGTGTTCAGGCCGCCCTATTTCAATTCAGTCATGGCCTCGATGCGTGCCATGAAAAAAAACACCGTTTGGCAGCCTTGCATCGCGCATCGGGTTGTGATCTGCCACCTTGCTTCCAACCGCCTGGCAAGGCTCGACCGGCCCGCGATGGATGCCCGGCTGGCAAGGGCGTGCCGCCGACTCTCCTCCCCGGACTGCTCGGCATTCAGGGCCGGGGAATTGGCGCGGATGTGCGGCCTGAGCATCAGCCAGATGAACCGTCTTTTCCGTGAATGTTTCGGGATTTCACCGCATAAGTTCTGGGAGGCAAAGCGTTTTGCCGAAATCTGCCGGCAATTGCGCACGACCGGTGACACCGTCGTGCAAATCGCGCTTCGCTCCGGCATGCAGGATGCGGCATATTTCTCGCGATGGTTCGGCAAAATTGCAGGGTGCGCCCCGACAGAATTCCGCTGCCAGCACGCAATATGAAGCAGCATAATCCCCGGGAGCGCCTGTTTTTGTAGGAAAACAAAATAAACAGAGGTGAACATGTCTCAGAAATTCGGTTTTGGTATTGCGGAATCGCTCATGGCTGAAAAAGCCTGCGTCAGCTTGAAAAGCCTTCACTTTGACCTGGAAGCCATGATAAAGACGGCAGAAGCTGTAAAGCCCCTGGCCGCCGAACTCGGCGTCCCCGCGCCCGACCCGCACATCGCGGGCTTCGGATATCCGCACGTTGCCGCCTTGGGAGCGCCGATTGAATTCCCGGAAGACGGAGAGCCGAACGTTTCCCCGATCATTAAAACCCCGGCGGATATTGACAACTTGAAGGAACCGGACGATTACCTTGCCGCGCCCCTCATTCAGACCAGGCTGGGCCTCGTGGCTGAACTCGGGCGGCGCAACAAGAACTGGGCCTCGCAACGCATTGGTCACGAAATGGAAGGCCCGGTTACGACAGCCGTGCTGCTGATGGGCGATGATTTCCTCATGCTTCCTTATGACGATCCCAAACGGGCCCATCGCCTCTTGAGTTACTGCACCGAAAGCGCGCTGCATTACATCCAGGCCCTGCACCGCCATTTCAACGGCGATGAGCCCATGGCGCCGGGACCGGGCGGTATCCCGGATGACTTCGCCGGCATGCTGCCGCCGGATATGTTCGATGAATTTGTCATCCAATATTGGGACAGGTTTTACACCGGCATGCAGTCCACGAGCCGCGGGCTGCACAGCGAGCTCTTGCGCGAGGCCCACCTGCCCTTCCTGAAAAGCGCAAAAATCGACCGCTTCGACCCGGGCGCAGACCAGTACCTGACCCCGGAGTTGCTGAGCCGCAAGTGCCCCTGCCCTTTCCAGACCCTTATTAAGTCGTGGGAAATAAACGACATGAACGCCGACCAGCTTGAAAATTACTACCGCGATATTGCAAAATGCAAGCCCGTTCACATCCGCTTCGTTCTAGACCGCATGGGAAACCTGGACAAGATCAAGCGGCTTTTGAAAGTCGCGCGCGAACTGGCATGAAGCAGCGCGCCGGGCATAGCCGCGTCGCCAATGGCTCCGGCCCGCCGCGCCCGCACAAGCCTTGACGCGCAGCCTTTTTTGTTTGCCTTTATCGCGCTTTTCCCTAAGATTGCGCCGCAATGAACAACAGGAAATCCATTGTTGCCCTGCTCAGGACTTCGCCCGCAACGGTGCTTGAGGATTACCACCGCCTGATGAACCTGGCGGGCTACCAGGAGTTTCTGCCGAAGACATCCGAAACTGCGCTCAAGATAAACATCAGCTGGCACTTTTTTTTCCCGGCCTGCTCCACCACCCCCTGGCAGCTTGAAGGAGTGATCCGCTCCCTGAAACGCGACGGCTACGACCCGCGCCGAATCCATGCCTGCCATAACCGGACCGTGGTTATTGACGCCCATCTCGGGGAGCGCGAAAACAAGCAGGTTAACGTAGTCCAGGCGCACGGGCTTGCCAATGAACATTTGTACGAGGACGGCCACGAGTGGATAAACGTGCGCGACGCGGTCGGGCCCCTGGCCGACAAGTTCCTCGTCCTCAACAAAGTCTATCCGGACGGTTTCATGATCCCGAAATCGTTCATCGGCGAAAACATAATCCACCTGCCGACGGTCAAAACCCACGTCTTCACCACCACGACCGGCGCGATGAAGAACGCCTTCGGCGGGCTCCTCAACGAGAAGCGCCACTGGACCCACCCCGTGATCCACGAGACGCTCGCGGACCTGCTGATGATCCAGAAAAAAATTCACAGCGGTATCTTCGCGGTCATGGATGGCACCTTCGCCGGGGACGGCCCCGGGCCGCGCTGCATGGTTCCCCACGCCAAGAACGTCATCCTCGCCTCGGCCGACCAGGTGGCCATAGACGCCGTGGCCGCCAAACTGATGGGCTTTGACCCGCTGCGCGACGTCAAGTTCATCCGCCTGGCGCATGAACTTGGCCTCGGGTGCGGCGACCCGGCCGCAATTGAAATCAGGGGCGACCTCGATGCCGCTGCTGAAAACTGGCATTTCGCCGGGCCCTTCCGTAAAATGACCTTTGCCAGCCGGATGCAGCACAAGATTTACTGGGGCCCATTGAAAAAACCGCTCGAATGGTCCCTCAAAACAATACTGGCGCCTTGGTCATACATGGCAAGCGTGCTTTACCATGATTTTTACTGGTACCCCGCCCACCGCAGTCTCCTGCAAGAGGCCATGCACAGCGACTGGGGCAAGCTTTTCCATAACTGGGAAAAGCTCGCGCTGCCCCCGGATAACCTTGCGGCGCCGGGCTGGCAAGACGTCGGGACCGATGCGCCCGAAATCCGACCCGGCCACAGGGTCGAAAGCAAGGCGCACTTCCGCCAGGCGGTTAAAATTCTCGGGCAGTGCATCCGCGAAGCCCCGGAATTTTCAAGGCGCGGGCGCAAATGATTTTGCGGCGAAAAGGCACCCATGGAAAATTTTACAGGGCCGATAATCACGGACGCGCTCATGTATCTCGGGCGCGACCTTAACCGCAGGGAATGCCAGCACTCCGATACCGCCATCCTGAACCGCGCCCTCGCCAAATACCGCATGGACTCCGCGCTCGTCTGCGCATTTTCCGCCTCAACCCAGGGCGTGGACTACGGCAACGAGCTGCTCTTCAAGGAACTCGCTGGCCAAAAGCGGCTGCTGCCCTGCCCGGCCGTGCTCCCAAACTCGTGCGAAGAAACCGGCGCCGAGCATAAATTCATTGCCGGGCTCATCGAGCGCGGCGCCCGCTTTGCCTGCCTTTTCCTGGCGACATCCGGCACTTCTCTGGACCGGCGCATCACTGGCCGGCTCATGGAAGCCATGCAAAAAAAACGCCTGCCCCTTGCGCTTTTCGGCGCCCCGATGCCCGAGGTCGCCGGCCTGGCGGATGAATTCCCGGACCTGCCCATAATGCTCCATGCTCCCAAAACAAGGGACAGGATTTTCTGGCCGCTCTTCCGCCGCACAAAAAACCTGCATGTATCCCTGGCCGCCAACTTTTCACCTTATCACGGCCTTGAGGTCCTGGCCGGATACCAGGCCGCTGACCGGGTTTTATTTGCCTCCGGCTTTCCCATCGCCGAGCCCGGGGCAGCCCTGGCCGGACTTTTGTATGCCGACCTGAAGGAATCCGACCGCAAAAAAATTGCATCCGAAAACATCGATCGGCTCATGGCAGGGGTCAAGACCGCCTCCGCCCGCCGCCGGGCGCCGGCACCCCCGGCGCACAAAACGCCGCCGCGGGGTATGGCCGCTTGCATATGGCGCCGTGTGCCGCTGCCGCTCAAGGGCGCGGTTGACATGCACGCCCATTACGGCAAGTGGCGCGAGTTCCCGGTTTGGGGCGGCTTCGCGGATGACCTGGTGCGCGCCATGGACCGCGTGGGCGTGGAGAAAATCATCGTGGCCCATCACGCGTGCATGTCGCCGGAAGTCGCATGGGGAAACGACCAGGTCCTGGCCGCCATAAAAAAACACCCCGGCCGGATAGCCGGCTACGCCACCTGCTACCCGGCCGACGCCAAGCTGGGGAAGGAAGAGGTCGTCCGCTGCATCGCGGGGGGCATGACCGGCATCAAGCTGCACAATTCCAACTGGATTCCATACACCGATCCCCGCTACCGCCCTGTCTGGGAATATGCCGACCGGCTCCGGCTCCCGGTGCTCCTGCACACCTGGGGCGATCTGCCCAACTACGAGGAAGTTTTCAGGAAATACCGCCGGGCGCAGATTCTG
>JBAYWJ010000090.1:0-12404 GCA_041674125.1 Kiritimatiellia bacterium | reverse complement strand
CCGGGACCCGAAGCTGCCGGAGCAATTCCGCAGCCTGCCCAGAAGCGACGTGGCGGATTTCAACTGGCTTACATTTTCCTCCATCACCCCCCGCCAGAAATTCGTGCCGGATCCCGATGCCGCCGGCGGCATGGCGGCAGAGCCCACGGGTATCTCGGCCATCATGGCGGCTGAACAGGGCGCAGCAGCCGGCAAAGAGGCTCAGCAGCCACCGACGAATACAATCCATTTCGGGGTGACGGGCGGCCAGACCATAACCCTGAAGCCGGAAGAAATACCGCAGGACGGCAAATATCACCTCTACAAGATAGGCCGGGTGGAAATCAAGCCTTCCACAACCGTCATACCCGGGGCCAAGAATATGATGACCAGGCCGGGAACAACCGTCTGGGCATTGGAAGGCCGGAAACTGGGCGTATGCGTTGACCGGTTATACGACGCCGCTGCAACCAATGCCGAAGCCAACACCTGGAACGCCTACATATCATTGAAAGTGAAGGGACCGGCTTTTGTCAAAGGATCCACTGAAACAAACGGCGTGTGGATGGACCGCGTCCTGCTGGTGAAGCCGCAACCGGGCGAGAAACTTGACCCGGCCGAAGTGCAGCGCCTGGAAGAACAAAAAAAAATGGACGCCCGCCGGCCGCGGGTAAGAGTGCCGCAGGAAGCAAAGGGAGCAGACGGCGACCCGGCGCGGGTGGACTGGGGCAAGGCCGCCAAGGGTAATGAATGGAGCACGTTCAAGGGCGTGCCCATCGCCCGGAAAGTGGAGGCGCGCTTCGCCCATGACGGGAAATATTTGTATATCCGCCTGAGCGAAGAAGGCCTTGCCAGCCCCCTGACAAACGATCCGGGTGTTTTCAGCGGTGACGACTGGGAGCTTCTTTTCGCGGCGAAGCGCGGCGCACCGCCGTACCGGCAAATCGGGATCAATCCCGCCGGCAACAGCGTGCAACTTGCCTATGGAGAAGACTCATCGAAATGGGAAAGCGGGGCAAAGTTGATTTCTGAGGCCGGAGCCAACTCCTGGAAAATGAGCCTCGGTTTTCCCCTCGACCGCCTGCTGCCCGGCGGGGCAAAACCCGGCCAGACCATCTATGTCAACATCATGCGGGGCGGCAAGGAACCCCTGGCCTGGAGCCCGACCTTTGATGGCGGATTTCATGCCCTCGACCGTCTGGGGGAACTCGTTCTGGAATAACGTGATACAGTTTAATAGCATGATATTGAACTGAGTACATTTGCCATGCCAGTCCCGGCTGGCGGCTACTATTTTTTTAGTGTAACAACCGGTTAAACCACAAGCCAACAAGGAAATAATAATGAAAAAAGCCGTAAAACTGGGTTTATATGGATGCGGGGGCCGCACGAGAGCGCTCATGGAATCATTGGAGGGCGAAGGCGCATACGAAGTCGCGGCGGCCTTTGACGTGAAGGAAGAGGCAACAAAAAGTCTTTGCGACAGGTTCGGCGGCAAGCCCTGCCGGTCGGCGGATGAAATGCTTGGGGTAAAGGGTGTCGAGGCAGTTGTGATCAGCCTGAATCCCTTCGCCCACGAGGAGGCCTTTTACAAATCGCTGGAGCTCGGCAAGCCGATTTTCATTGAAAAACCGATCTCTCCCACCGCCAGGGGCGCCTTCGACATGATGCGCAAGGCCAGGGCCAAAAAAGTGCCGGTGCACGTCGGGCTGATCCACCGTTACTACCCTGCCTACAAGGCGGTCAAGCGGCACCTGGAGGAACATGCCCCCGGCGTCATTTTCTCGATGGTCTTCAACTGGCAGCACGCCGGCGAGACGGAAATGATTAACTGCCACAACATGTTTCCCGATAATTTCCGGTTGAAAATATCGCAAATCCCGTTTCATTGCTGTCACGCGCTGGACTTGTACCATGTGTTTTTTGGGGATATCGTGGCGGTTACGGCGTGCGGCATCAAGCAATTGAAACGCGATTATCCGAGTCCGGACGAGGTGATTGCCTTGCTGGAGTTCAAGAACGGGGCCATCGGCCACTTCCACTATTCAAGCGTCTGCCAGGGCAGGCACTGCGCCTTCCCCGCCTTTATCAACACCGAAAACTATGCCATCTCCTGCAGCCCGTCGGAATACGTCGCCTATTACCGACCTCCGCTCAAAAACATGCGCGGCGAGCTCAAGAAAGAGGACTGCCGTGCTGAATGGAGCAGACACATCGGGCCCGTCAGCCATAAATTCGAATTTAACCATCATGACCTGGCCACGGCGGAAGCGATGACCGACTTCATCGAGTCGGTCCGCACCGGCGCACCAATAAAAGTGCCGATCGGGGATGGCTACTGGGTGGCGGAGCTGGCCGAGGCCATCGAAACGAGCTGGAAAAAAGGCAAGAAAATCAGGCTTCCACTTTATAAATGAATTTTATATCATTCCCATGAAAATGGTCCGCCAGTGGCGGATGGATTCCCGCTTCCGCGGGAATGACAACATGCAGACCATAACTTACGCTTCCGTTACTGATAATATGACAAGCGTAGCATGAGCATTTTATAAAAGATCTACTTACGGCGGAGAGCGTTTTAAGCCATACTCCGCACAAACGTTGCGGTTGGGCGGAATGAATCGCAGGGCGAATTTTGCTTCCCGCGCAAGCGGGATTGGGAAAAGCAAGGCCAGGCCGGATCAGATACGGACGCGCCGCGCGAAGCATTAGACTTGTGTCTATGCGAGCGCGGCAAGTTCGCTCGTGCTACGTAGCGAAGCTACTTCGCAGAGTAGCACAGATGGTCCGGGATCGCCGCTGCCTTTTCACAACGAAATTCGCACTGCTATTAATGATAATAAATAATGGGATAGTATTGTTGCGGCAAAAAGTCACCTTGGAGGAGAAAACCACCGGTATGATCAAGGCCATTACATTGCGATCATTTCCCGAAAGTATGCCTTGGCGCGATTGTTTCCGGGAATGCCGGGAGGCAGGATTTGAAGGCGTCGAAGTGAACTTTGACGGCATGTTTGACCTGGACTGTCCGCTGAAAACCTTAAAGGCAATCAAGGCAACGGCCCGGAATAACGCCATCCGGATCGTTTCGGTTTATTCGCGCCGGCAGTGGCAAACGCCCATCTCAAGCCCCGACAAACTCAAAAGGGAAAATGGCCGCAAAGTCATTGCGCGCCTGGTTGACATTGCCGAAATACTTGAAGCCCCGACTGTCCTCATCATCCCGGGCGCGGTTGACAATTCCATTCTTTCAAAGGAGATCGAAATTGTACCCTATAACGAAGTTTATGACCGCGCCCTTGAGGCGCTTTCATCCCTTGCTTCTGCCGCCGCCCGGAAAAGGATTACCCTGGCGCTGGAAAACGTCCCCAATAAATTCCTTCTGAGCCCACTGGAAATGCGCGATTTTATTGACAAGGTCGCTGCACCCTCCGCAGGTTGCTACCTTGATGTCGCCAACTGCCTTTACAACGGCGGCTACCCGGAAGACTGGATCAGGATCCTCGGGCACAGGATCAAGGCTGTCCACCTCAAGGATTTCCGGCTGGCAATCGGCAATCAGGAAGGTTTTACGGGCATATTCGAAGGCGACGTCAACTGGGCCAAGGTATGCCGAGCCCTGGCGGCTATCAATTACAACGGGCCGCTTGTGTCCGAAGTGCTCCCGGCTTACAAGCACCACCCGGAAATGCTGTGGATAACTGCCGGCCTGGCCATTGACAGGATAATTTGCGATATAAAAAAAAGGAAACATTAATGAAAAAACAGACCGATGCTTCCCCCTGCGGCGCCGAGCTTTATTTCCTGCCTTTCAAAATGCGCGTACCGCTCAAGTTCGGCCATGAATCTGTTGAAAGCGGAGTATGCGCCCGCGTCAAACTGACCGTGCATGACCGGAAGGATAAAAAGTCCGAAGGCTGGGGCGAGACGCCCTTGAGCGTCCCCTGGGTCTGGCCCAGCACCATGGAATACGGAGCGCGCCAAAAGGTGCTCCAGGATTTTTGCCTGGAGCTGGTAATGGCCTGGGCTGCCTGCCATTTTGCCGGCCACCCGATTGAGGTCGGGCACGAATTCCAGGAGAAAACGCTCAAAAAATTATATGGCGCCTTCAATCGCAAGCGGGGCAAGTCTGAAAAAATGCCCTGGCTCTCGGCCCTGGTCTGCTGCTCCGCCTTTGACATCGCCCTCCACGACGCCTACGGCAAACTGCACAATCTGCCGGTCTATGAAACATACAACAAGCGTTTCATGAATCACGATCTCGCCCATTACCTGGAGCCGGCCGCCAAGAGCGCGGTAAGTTTCAAGGGTAAATATCCCGCCGATTTCCTGGTCATGCCGCGGGCGGAAACGCTGCCGGCCTGGCACCTCGTCGGCGGCAAAGACGCCGTGGATGAGTCCGAGTTGACCGGCCAGGAACCCAGGGATGGCTACCCCATATTGCTGCGCGACTGGATCCGTGCCGACGGCCTGAAATGCCTCAAAATCAAGCTGCGCGGCAACGATGCCGCCTGGGACTATGACCGCGTCTGCAAGGTGGGTACAATGGCGATCGAGGAAAACGCGGACTGGCTCACGGCCGATTTCAACTGCACCGTGACCGACCCGTCCTATGTCAATGACATTCTCGACCGGCTGGCGCTTGAACATCCGCGCGTTTACGGGATGATTCTCTACGTTGAGCAGCCTTTCCCCTATGACCTTGAAAAAAACCGGATAGATGTCCACAGCCTCTCCGCCCGCAAGCCGCTCTTCATGGACGAAAGCGCGCATGATTGGCAGCTGATCAGGCTCGGGCGCGAACTGGGCTGGACCGGCGTGGCGCTTAAAACCTGCAAGACCCAGACCGGCGCAGTGCTGAGCCTTTGCTGGGCCAGGGCCCACGGCATGACGCTCATGGTCCAGGACTTGAGCAATCCCATGCTGGCGCAGATACCGCACTGCCAGCTGGCAGCCCATGCCGGCACAATCATGGGCGTGGAAACCAATTCCATGCAGTTTTACCCGGAAATTTCAAAACCAGAGGCCGCCGTGCATCCGGGATTGTACAAGCGGAACAAGGGCCGGGTTGACCTTGGCACTCTCAGTGGACCGGGCTTCGGATACCGCCTTGATGAAATCAAGCGGTCTCTGCCACAACCCGTGTGCTCTTTGCCGGTATGAAAGCAGGATTTATCCAATAAGCTAGTATTTGCCACAAAAATGCACAAGAAACACAAGGGTTTTGTGAACCCGCCTGCATCGCTATGCGAAGCATTGCGGGCAGGTTTTGTGCTTCTTTGTGGCTACTTTTGAAATTACCAAAAAGGACAGGGCATGAACTCAAAAGAGCGTATAAAAGCAACGCTGCGGCATGAGCAGCCGGACCGCATCCCGGTCGGCGAGCGCGATTACGCTTCCAATGCCTTCATCGAAGCCCTGCTCGGCCGCGAGAGCCTCTTCGGCGGCATGAAAAGCTACCAGGCCCTCTGGAACGGCCGATGGCAGGATTGGATTGATTCCATGCTCAGGGACCTGCCCGAACTCATTGACCGCCTCGAATGGGATATCGTCGTGGTCTGGCCCAACATCGGCAAGGATACCCCGATCGAAAAGCCCGAGCTGATAGATGAAAAACAAGGCCTGTACCGTGATTCCACAGGAAATATCCTGCAATACACGGAAGAAGGCGACCGCATCCTGATGATCGAGGAAAGCGGCAAAAGCCACCGCAACGTCTACCTTGAGGCGCTGGGAGAAAAACCGACCTTGCCATCGGAACAGATCGTGCGCGCCACGCTCCTCAAGCGCTTCGGCAAGACCCATTACATCATCGGCGCCTATTCCCCCAACGCGCATCCCGCCTTGCATTATTCCTCAGGCGTGGGACTGGAAAAGTGGGTGATGCAAATCTACGAGGACCCGGATGGCTGGCAGGCCCGGGCCATGAACCCGGAAGGCGCGCGCTGGCTGGATGACGTGTGCGCCCGGGCCAGAAAAATCGGCATCGACGCCTGGGCATTCAGCTGGGACTTCGGCCATTCCGGCGGCCCCTTCCTCAGCCCCGAACGCTTCGAAAAGCTGATTTACCCCAAGCTCAAGCGCGATTTTGCCATTGCTCACAAGAACGGCCTGGACGTATTCCTGCACCAGTGCGGCGACAACCGCCCCCTGATGGACATGATCGTAGATGCCGGCGTGGATATAATCCAGTCCATCCAGCCCGAAGAACACATCGAAGAGCTGAAGGCGCTCTACGGAAAAAAGGTGACCCTGATGGGCGGGGTTTCGTTCAAATCCCTCATTATGGGCACCCCCGAAGACGTCAAAAAGGAAACCTTCCAGGCGCTCGACCAATGCGTCCCCGGCGGCGGGTTCATCCTCGCCAGCCAGCATTCCCTGCCCCACGGACTGAAACCGCAGAATTACCTGGCCATGCTGGAAGCCAAGCGCGAATGGGAAAAGGCCAACCTGTGACCATGCGCAATCATACCATGCTCACCGCTAGAAAATTCCAGCCGCGCCGGGCGGTGGTTTTTGATTTTCATACAATGCATTCCGTCCCGGACGTCGGGCGCGATTTCGACCCGGCCGAATTCGGAAGCCGGCTGGCGGAAGCCGGGGTTGATTTTGTCCTCCTGCCGGCGCGCTGCAACCGCGGGTTTGCCTATTACCCCACTCAAGTCGGCATCCGGCACCCTGCCCTTAAAATCGACCTGTTCGGAAAAATGCTCAAGGCCTGCCGGGCGCGCGGCATCATGGCCGCGGCCTACATCAACGGCGGGATTGACCACGAGCACGCCCTGCGCCACCGCGAATGGTGCAAGGTTGACAAAGAAGGGCGCGTTTATCAAATGGACAGGATGGGACATTTCTTCCGGAATCCGTGCCTGAACACGGGCTATGGCACTCACCTGCTGGCCATGATTGACGAGATCCTGGCGCGTTACCAGGTCCAGGGCCTGTTTCTTGACTGCCTCGACACAGCCAATCCCTGTTACGGTGTGGAATGCGTGGAAGGCATGCGGGGGCTGGGTTTGAACCCGCTCAATGAGGATGACGCGCGCGCATATCTTAAGCATATGACTTATGCCTACCTGGAAAAAGTAAAACGGCTGGCACGTGAGCACGGGGGCGGCCGCCTGCGGCTTTTTTTCAACGGATTGCCATTCTCGGTCCAGCCCGACCATATCGAGCTGGAAGGTCCCCCCAATGCCGGCTGGGGATACGATTACATGCCCTCCGCCCTCCGCTATGTGCGCACGTTGAACAAGCCTTTCTTTATCCTTACGAGCCGCTTCCAGCAGGGCTACGGAGATTTCGGCGGCTTATGTCCGGAACATTCCCTGCGCTTTGACTGCCTGAACGCCCTCGCCAACGGCGGCGGGTACGGGCTGGTTGACGCACTGCATCCGCGCGGCCGCCTTGAACCGGCCGTATGGCAAAGCATCACGCGGGTCTTTGTCGGCCTCAAGGCGCTTGACCCGTGGACCGGGGGCGCCCGCGCCTGGGCTGAAATAGCCGTTCTGGACCCTGCGCTAAAATCGGCCCGCGCCGGCGGCGGCGGAGATATCGGCGCCAACGTGCGGGGCGCCGTTCGCATGCTGTGGGAATTAAAACAACAGTTTGACGTGATTGACAATTGCAAAAACATCTGGAAATACCGCCTGATCGTCCTGCCCGATTCGATTCTGCTGAACAGCGCTCTCCAGGCAGCACTGAGCCGCCACTTGAAAAAAGGCGGAGCTATTATCAGCTCCGGGGTCTCTGGTCTCGATCCATGCAAAAAGGCATTCGCCCTGAGGCAATATAACTGCCTCTATCGCGGGCCGGAACCGTTTGATCCCGCTTTCTTTAAGGTTAAACCGCCCTTCAACCGCGATATACCCGATATGCCCATTGCAATTTATGAGCCCGGGATCGCTTTTACCGCAAACCGCGGCGCAGACATTTTGGCCGAATTGATGAAGCCATATTTTAACAGGGGAGAATGGGACGGCTGCCATGAAAACGTCTACATACCGCCCGACCGGCCGGCCGGCCGGCCCGCGCTCGTCCACAGCGGCCGGATAATTCATTTCAGTTTCCCGGTGTTTGCCGGTTATTACCAGCACGCCGCGGTTTATTATCGCAATATCTTCCGCAATTGCCTGCAGCACCTGCTGCCCGCACCCATCCTGAAGGTAAATGGCCTGCCGCCATCGGCGCAGGCCACCGTAACAAGCCAGAAAAATCGCCGCATTGTGCACCTGCTGGCATACCAGCCGGAGCTCAGGGGCAAGGCCCAGGTGGTGGAAGAGCCGCTCCGGGCCGGGCCGGTTGCGCTTGCCCTGCGCGCCGATACCGGAAGAGTCCATTCCGTTTACCTGGCACCCTCAAGTCAAAAACTGCCGTTTGAGAAAACAGACGGCTACTGGCGGGTTGAAGTGCCGGAAGTGAACGGATACCAGATGGTAGTTTTTGAGCATTAGGCACTAGTGTTTCATAATTAAATGCCATTATAGATCATTATTCTGAAGGTAGGGCCGATTTCACATCGGCCAAGATAGCCGGTGTTTCAGCCTGAAGCTGATCCGCTAAGGCGGGATACCGGCTCTACCGCCGAAATATCGCCACGCAAATGAGGGGGTACAAAAATATAAAGTTGCCGCTTTGCCGGTGATTCGCTTATCATGCCTGTTTTAATAATCTATACTTAAGCCGCAGATGGATAACATCATCAAAAGGAACCCTGCCATCATGAAAAATAATTCCCGCGGATTTATGCTGCTTAAAGCTGTTTTGTTCTCCGGCCTGTGCGTCGGGTTCCTGTCATCACTTTTTTCGTGGAACAAGATCTTCATCGCCCGGGATGGCAAAACCCAATACACGATCGTCCAGGCCGAAAACGCCACCGAACCCGAAAAATTCGCAGTGCAGGAATTGACCAATTTCCTCACCCGCGTCACCGGCGCCTCTTTCCCGGTGACCGAGGAATCGTCCCTGCCGTCAAAAACACCTTTGATTTACGTTGGCTGGACCAAGTTTGCCGCCCAAAACGGAATTGATGCCGCCGCGCTTGGCGAGGAAGAATGGGTCATCCGCACCGTGGGCAAAAACCTTGTCCTGGCCGGCGGGCGACCGCGCGGCACGCTCTACGGCATCTATGAATTCCTGGAGCGCCAGGTCGGCTGCCACTGGCTGGAAATGAAAACGGAAGTCGTCCCATCCCGGCCAACCCTGAAAATCGACAAGCTCGATATCCGCGCCAAGCCGTGGTTCTGGATGCGCGACCTGGGCTGCGGCCTGGGCACTGGTGACGACCGGTGGCTCTATTTCATACGCAACAAGACTTACCGTTACGATTTCAAGGGCCGCACCAATTTTTTTCCGGTCGGCGCATTCTATCCTCTGAACGGCTCCCCGCACGTCGGGCATTCTTTTTCATATTTCGTAAACGCCAAGGACTGGTTTGAAACCCACCCGGAATATTTCTCGCTGGACTCCTCCGGCAAACGCCTGCCGGCCTATGACGAAGCCGGCCCGGGCCAGCTCTGCCTGACCCACCCGGACGTGCGCCGCATCACCCTGGAAAAACTGCGCGAATATATTTCAAAAGACCGCGCGCTGGCCGCCAAAGGATATATCTCCAAGAATCAATCTCTTACCAACGCCGTTCCGCCCCCCCGGGTCTACATGATCGGGCAGAACGACAAATACGACGCTCACTGCAAGTGCACGAACTGCCAGGCCATCGCCAAAAGCGAGGGCAGCGAAATCGGCCCCCTGGTTGATTATCTCAACTGGATCGGCGAACAGATTGAAAAGGAATACCCGGATGTCGTGCTCAAAACCTTTGCCTACAACCTAACCCAGCCTCCCCCAAAAACTATCCGGGCACGCAAAAATGTCCTGATCGGCTGGTGCGATGTATACAGCAAATGCGACGGACTCCGCCCGCTGAGCCATCCCTGGAACAAGGACCACTACGAACAGATCAAGGCCTGGGGAGAAGCGGCCCCTTGCCTGGGCATAGGCGATGATTACTGGACCACCCTGAGCTATTACAGCGAGTTCCCCCTGCCCTGGACCATGGCGCAGTGCCTCGGGCCGGATATCCGCCACTATGCCGGCTGCGGCTGCACGACTTACTACGCTGAAACCGGCTATTATATGGACCCCGGCAAAAATTTCATTGATCTTGAATACTGGCTGGCCTACCAGCTCCTGGTCAACCCCCATCAAGAGGTGGAGGCGTTGATCGATATTTTCATGGATGGCTACTACGGCCCCGCCGCGCCGGCCATGAAAAAATATTACAACTATCTCACCGGTCGCATCGACAGGGAGGCGCAATTCATGATGATGCGACATCAGCCCCATATGCTGGCCTACCTCGACTTGGATTTCTTTGTCACGGCCGGGAAAATATTTGACGAGGCAGAAGCGGCGGTCAAGCCAGGCAGCCTGTATGCCTCGCATGTCATGCGCGAGCGCTTCATCGTGGACAGCGCGCTCCTCTACCTCCGGCCCTGGATGGAACGCAAACTTCCGGCTGGCCAAAACCTGCCATTCGACCATGCGCAGCTCGTCAAGCGGTTCGAGGAAGGCTGGAAGAATTACGAGAATAACTGGTTTAACATGTTTTACAGCAGCGGCTACAAGCATACCCACAACAGCGACGGCAAAAGAATGACGCGCATGGCGGCCCTCTTCCGGGACCCGAAGCTGCCGGAGCAATTCCGCAGCCTGCCCAGAAGCGACGTGGCGGATTTCAACTGGCTTACATTTTCCTCCATCACCCCCCGCCAGAAATTCGTGCCGGATGACGACGCCGCCGGCGGCATGGCGGCCGAACCGGCGAGCATCTTGGCCATCATGGCGGCGGAAGAAGGCGCGCCCAAGGAAGGCGATGCGCAAAAGGCTCCTTCTAAATCGCTGCAATTCGGCGTGACCGGCGGCCCGACCGTCACCCTGAAGCCCGAAGAAATACCGCAGGACGGCAAGTATCACCTTTTCAAAATCGGGCGGGTGGATATCAAGCCTTCAACAATCGTAAAGCCGGGAAGCAAGCATTGGATGACCACGCCGGGAACAACCGTCTGGGCATTAGAAGGCAAGAAACTGGGAGCGTGTGTTGACCGGGTGTATGAGCCCAATGCCACCAACGCCGGTGCGAATATCTGGAACGCCTATATTTCCCTGAAAGTCACCGGCCCGGCCTTCGTGAAAGGATCCGCAGAAACCAACTGCGTGCGTATGGACAGAATAGTGCTGGCCAAACCCCAGCCGGGCGAAAAACCGGATCCTTCCGAGCTCATGCGGATGGAGGAGAAAAAAAAGCAGCAGGCCAGCCTGCCCCAGGTCAAGGCGCTGCGCCTGAGCTCGGCAGCGAGGGGTGACCCTCTGAAGGTTGATTGGGAAAAGACTGCCAAAAGCGGGAAATGGAGCAAGCTCGATGGCTCTGCAACTGACCGGAAGATAGAGGCGCGGTTTGCCCATGACGGCGAATGGCTTTATATCCGCCTGGTGGAAGAAGGATTGACAAAGCCGCTGGTCAACGGATCGGACATATTCAGCGGGGACGACTGGGAACTGCTCTTCGCGGCAAAGCGCGGCGAGCAGCCATACCGCCAAGTCGGGATAGGCCCCGGGGGAGCTCACGCGGACCTCGCCTATGGCGAAACTTCAAGGGCCTGGGAAAGCGGGGTAATGGTTAAGTCGGCTTCTGACGGCAAGTCATGGGAAGTGAGCTTGGGATTTCCCCTGGACCGCTTGTTGCCCGGCGGCGCCAGGGCGGGGCAGGCGCTCTATGCCAACATCATGAGGGGCGGAAAAGAACCCGCTGTATGGAGCCCGACCTTTGAAGCAAGTTTTCACGTTCTGGAGCTCCTGGGGGAGATAATCCTCGAATAGGATCTGCAATCCTTCCGGCCTGCCACGCATCCTTCCGCATTTTAGCGCACTTCAAACTCTTCCGTGGACTTAAAGAGGCATATTTACCCCTGTTTTTGGGAAAAAATAACATTTGCCAAATAATCGCATTAGGGTAGAATTAGGCTAATCTCATTCAGGCATGTTTGCTGATTCATTTTTATAATACTTACCGTGAAACTTATTGACCTGAAAAGCGCGGCCAGCCACCCGGTCCAGAAGTGGCTCCTGACGGTTCTCGAGCACCCGATTGAAAAAACGCTTTCAATCAAGGCGCTCAATGACGCCTACGAGAGAATGGAATTTTTTTCCAGCCTTGAAAATCACACCAACGTGTTCCAGAACTGCCTGGACTGCGTCCAGGCTCGCTATTCAATCTCGGAACAGGATATCCAGAAAATCCCCAGGCAGGGCCCGCTGGTCGTGGTCGCCAACCACCCCTTCGGCGGTCTCGAGGGCGTCATCCTCGGCGACATCATATACCGCGCCCGGCCGGACGTGAGGGTGCTCGGGAACTATCTCCTGCAAAACCT
>JBAYWJ010000089.1:0-12404 GCA_041674125.1 Kiritimatiellia bacterium | reverse complement strand
GTCCGGGTTTACTTCCTGTCCCTCGTTCACGTAAGGCTCTGATTCGGGCGATGGCGCCCGGTAGAAAGTTCCCACGAACGGCGCTTTTACTTCCACCATGTTGGCCTGTTCCGCCGCGGGAGCCCCCGCGGCCGGAGCGGCCGCCTTTGGCGCGGGAACGGCCGCGACCGCCTGGGGCGCCACGGCCTGGACCGTGTGCAGGACAGCCCCGCCCTGGCCTTTCTTGATGGATATGCGCACCCCGTTCTCTTCCAGCTCGAATTCGTTGAGGCTGTTCTCGTTCATCAACTCAATTATTTTCCTGATCTCTTCCAATTCCATATTCACCTCTTCTATTTCGCATTCGCGGAATAAAAAAAAGCCATAACAACATTTTGGTTTTTACCCGCTTCTTCCCCGGCGAAAAAAGCCCGGGCGCGGCATCAAGCCCGCGCCTTTCCGCGGCCGGGCGCGGCTTTGGCCGCGCGCCGGGAAAGAAAATCCACCAGGGCCTCCAAGGCCAGCTCGTATCCGTAAATGCCGAACCCCATTATCTGCCCCGCGCAGGCCGCCGAGGTCATCCCGGCATGCCGGAAATTTTCGCGCGCGGCCGTGTTGGAAAGATGCACCTCAACGCACGGCACCTTTACCGACTGCAGCGCGTCCCGCAGGGCGAGGCTCGTGTGGGTGTAAGCGCCGGGATTGAAAATAATGCCGTCGAAGCGGCCCTCGCTGGAGTTGATTTTTGAAGCCAGGACCCCCTCGACGTCGCTCTGGAAAGGAAACACCTTTGCTCCGAGTTTCCGCGCGCGGCGGCGGGCGGCCTGCTCGGCGTCGGCCAGGGTGGCCGTGCCGTAAACAGAAACCTCGCGCTTGCCCAGCCGGCGCAAATTAGGTCCGTTCAACAGGAGAATTCTGAACATGGGCGACATAATAGCCTGATTGGCGCCTCAACGCCAACTTTTTTTTCGTCTTTATGCTTCCGTAACGCCTTTTTCATTCTGCTTGTGCTGGGCGCTGAAATATTCAAAGCGAAGGCAGCACTTGAGCCGCCCGCACATGCCGTTTATGGAGGATTGCCGCAGCGGCACGCCCTGGTTCTTGGCAAGGCGCACGTTGACGTTGTCGAATTTTTTCAGCCAGGATCTGCAGCACATTATCCTGCCGCAGGGCGCCAGCCCACCCCGCAGGGCGGCCGCGTCGCGCACGCCGACCTGCTTCATCTCGATACGGGTGTGGAGCTCGGCGGCAAGGTCATGCACAAGCTGGCGGTAATCAATTCTTTCCTCGGCCGTGAAAACCACCGTTAGGAGCGACCTGTCAAAGGCATAGTGCAAAAGCTCCAGGCGCATGGCCATGTTCAGGGCGGTTATTTTCTGCTGGCAGACGCGCCAGGCGTTTTTCAGCAGCAGCCCGTTTTCGGCGGCCACGGCCTGGTCCTGCAGCGTCGCCCGCCGGATGACCTTCGGCAAGTTTTTGTCTTCCGGATCTTCGCCGCGGGTTTCCAGGAGCACATGCCCGTATTCAAGCATGCCTTCCTTCTGGACAATGCATGCATCCCCCTTGTTGATTGCCAGGGAAGGGGGAGCGGCGCACTGCCAGGGGTGGATGTCTCCGCCGTCAACTATAAGCAGACGTTGCATGCGCCTCCCTTCTGCCGGCCTCACCGCTGCCGGCCCCGGAAGGGGCGGCCAGGCGGAGAAAAGCCCTCTCAATGACCATGGATTCCGGCAGATGCTGGTCCAGCTGGGCCTGCATGTTTTCAATGATGCCGATGTTTTTCATAAGCTGCGCCGGGCTCAGCCCGCATGCCATGGCGCGGACTTGCTTTTCCTCGCCGGCGAAGTGCAGCATCCCACCGCCGCCCAGGCCGCTGGCGCAAACCAGAAGGTCCCTTTGCCAGAGCTGCAAGAGCCTGAGTACCGCCCTGCGCTTTTCGCGGTATAAGGCCTCAATCCTGCCCTCGCTCACCTTCTCAAGGTCCCCGGCCTGTTCGCCGTCAACCTGGGCCAGGCGCATCTGCTCCTCTTCTTCATTTTCAATCTTTTCCCTGATGGCCTTTAGCAGCGCCGTCATTTCGCGCGCCAAGACCAGCCTGGGCGACATCCGTCTGCCCTTCAACCCCAGGGCTATCCCGGCCACGGCGGAATGCAGCTCGCTTTCCGGATTTGCGGCGCTGTCGCTCAGGACCAGCTTCCGGCAGCGCGATATTATCGTGGGCAAGAGGGCCTCCGGCTGGTCGGTAAGCAGCAGAAAAACTGTCCGGGGCGGCGGCTCCTCCAGCGTCTTGAGAAGCTTGTTGGCCGCCTCGCTGTTCATCCGCTCGGCGTTCACGAGCACCACCGCCTTCCAGCCGCCCTCCAACGTGGTTTCAAAGGTGTTCCTGATGATCTCCCTGACCTGCTCCACGAGGATGCCGCGGGATTTCCTGACCGGCTCTATCCAGGCGGCGTCCGGGTGTATGCGCCCCGCGGCGCGCCGGCAATTGTTGCATGCCCCGCAGGGCGGGTCGCCGCTGTTGCAGAAGATCATCTGCAAAACGAACTCGGCCAGGCGGGCGGCGTTACCGCGCGGATCGCCCACAACCAGGTAAGCCTGCCCCAGCTTGCCGTTTTGAAAACCGTGCTTAAGCTTCACCAGCGCATCCGGGAGGTCAGATTCCCGTGACATTTTTAACAGCCCTCCATACTTCGGCGTGCACTCCGCCGACCGGGCGGGCGGCGTTTATGACCGCAAACCTCCCGGGCGCGCGCCCGGCCAGGGCGAGGTACCCCAGGCGCACGCGCCGGTGAAAATCCATTCCCTCGCTTTCAATGCGGTCCCTGGCGGTCCCCTGCCTCCGGTTGCGTGCGTGCAGGCGCCTGAAGCCGGCGCCCACATCCAGGTCCAGGAGGATTGTCAGGTCAGGCACAAGGGACTGCACCGCGAATGCGTTTATCTTCCTGATCAATTGAAGGTCGCAGCCCCTTGCGTATCCCTGGTAGGCGGCCGTGGAATCCGCAAAGCGGTCGCAGACCACGTGCGCCCCGCGCGCGAGCGCCGGCAATATGACCGACTGCACCAGCTGGGCGCGGCTGGCCATGAAGAGCAGCATTTCGGCCCGGGGAGCGATTTTTTCAGCCCCGCCCTTGCGGCTGAGCACAAGGCGGATGGCTTCGCCCAGCCTTGTGCCTCCCGGCTCGCGCACCTGGACCACCTCGCAGCCGGCGGAACGCAAAGCTTCCGCTGCGAGCCGCGCATGGGTTGACTTGCCGCTGCCCTCTATGCCCTCGAATGTGATCAGCTTGCCTCTTTTATGTTCCATAATGCTACAGCTCTATCTCCTGACGAATGTTCAGTATTATCCCAATGCGGGCTGTGCCCGCAACCCAATGTTATTAATGATTCCTTCCCCCAATGTGGCGCGAATTTGGTTCGAAAAAGGCGGCGGCGATTCCGGCTCATCTGGCCCGTTGCCGCCCTCGCGCATACACGAGTATAGCGCTTCGTACGGCGCCGGCTCATCTGAACCGGACTGGCCTTGTTTTTTCGAATCCCTCGACAAGCTCGGGAAACCAAATTCGCCCCACGCTTGCATCCGCCTTCGCTCAGAAGCTACGGCGGACAAGTCGGTGGCGCTGAATTCAATGCTTGGCGATAATCCCATCTATCTCATCCGCTCCACGAGCCAAATTTTTAAAGGCGTCCTCCTGCGGCCTCGAAAGAATGACTTGAAACCGGTTCTTTGCCGGCCGGCAAAAAACCGGTTTCAAACTCGATCTTCTCCGTGCTCGCCTCGGCGAAGCGCTTTGGCGAAGCCTGGGTCTCCCTCCAACTCCGTGGTAAGCCTTTTCTGGTTTTCCTTCGCTGTTCTTCAGGTTTCAGGTGCTAAGCGTGCTTTTTCTTCAACTTGAAGCCATCCGCCGCATCCTGGATGATCCATCCCTGCGCCTCGATTTCCCTGCGGAAACGATCGGCTTCGGCCCAGTTTTTTGCCTTCCTGGCATCCTGGCGCTTTTGCGCCAAAGCCGTTAGGAGTTCCCCGGGGCGGTCCTCGCGGTGCTTCAAAACGCCCAGGATTGAATCGGCCTGTTCAAGAACATCGAGCGCGACGCGCGCCTCCGGCGGCGTCAAGCGGCCGGAGTCCATCCTGCGATTGCCTTCATGCGCCAGGTCAAACAAGGCCGCAAGCGCCACCGGCACGTTCAGGTCTTCATCCATCGCCGCGCGGAACTTGTCCCGGTAACCGGCGAGCCAGGCCGGGCAACCGGATGTTTCAGGCTTTGAATCCTGCGCCGCGGGAGGCGGATTCTGCTCCGCCACCTCATTGAGGCGCGCCGCAAATTCATCAATGCGGCGAAGGGAAGCGCGGGCGGCATCGAGGGCCGGGAAGGTGAAATTGAGAGGCTGGCGGTACTGGGCCGAAAGCAGGCTGTAGCGGATTTCGCGCCCCGAGTATCCCTTCCGGATAACATCGCGCAACGTGTAAAAGTTGCCGAGCGATTTCGACATCTTGCGCCCGTCCACCACGAGGTGGGCGCAATGCATCCAGTATTTCACAAACTGCCTGCCGGTGGCCGCCTCGCTCTGGGCGATTTCGTCCTCGTGGTGCGGGAAAATGTTGTCAATGCCCCCGGTGTGCAAATCGAAAGATTCTCCGAGGTATTTCATGCTCATGGCCGAGCATTCGATGTGCCAGCCCGGCCGGCCCCTGCCCCAGGGCGAATCCCATCCGACAGCGCCGTCATCAGCATGGTATGCTTTCCAGAGGGCGAAATCCGACAGGTTTTCCTTTTCATACTCGTCCTGGGCCACGCGCGCCCCGGGCTTGAGCCCCTGCAGGTCCAGCCGGGCCAGCTGCCCGTACTTTCCGAACTTGGAGATGCTGAAATAAACCGAGCCGTCCGCCGCGTGGTAGGCCACGCCGGCCTTGAAAAGGGTTTCTATGAGCCTGATCATGTCCGGCACATGGTCCGTGGCCGCCGGATAATGCTCAGCCCTCTCAATCCCGAGCGCGTCGAGGTCCGCGAAAAAAGCCTCCTTGAAGCGCCGGGTGTAATCGTTGAGCGGAAGGCCGGAGGCCTTCGCGCCTTTTATGGTCTTGTCATCCACGTCCGTCAGGTTCATGACATGCTTGACTTTAAAGCCGCAGAACTTCAGGTAGCGGCGCAGGATGTCCTCGAAGACGTACGCTCTGAAATTGCCGATGTGGGCGTAATCATAGACCGTGGGCCCGCAGGTATACATCCCCACCTCCGGCGGATGCAGAGGAACAAGCTCCTCCATCTTCCTCGTTAACGTGTTGTATATGGTCAGCATTTTTTAATTATTCAAGTTCAGTGGCGCCCCATAAGGGACGCCAAGGCTGTAGCATTATAGGCGGTAGGCTGTAGGGTAAAACCGGAAAAACAGATCGGCAAAAAAACCGGAACTATTATTTTCAAAACATTGACAACTCACGCTGTTTTTCCCCAGTTTTCCTAACAGTCTATCAACCTATAACCTATGAACCTGCATCCCATGGGATGCTAATTATTCAAGTTCAAAGTTCACGGTTCAAGGCTCTGCATTCGCTGACCTCTGACCTCTCCTGTCTCCTGTCTCCTGTCTCCTGACTACTGACTCCTGACTACTGACTCCTGTCTCCTGACCAAAGCGGGCTATGCCCGCAACCCAAATTCGAAATCCGAATATCGAAATCCGAAACAAATCCAAATGACCGAAATATCAAAGAAAATACAAGAAAACCGCTCGGTTTCGAAATTTGAACATTTTCCGCCAATTTCGAAATTGTTTCGGATTTCGTGCTTAGAATTTCGGATTTTTTAACACGCGCAAAATGTTCTCTTGTTTTTTATGACGGTTGCTCGTGTTAAAAGTACTACTGCCTCTTGACTTCTGACATCTTTCTTCCACCGTTGCCACCGCCATCGCGGCGATCCCCTCGCCGCGCCCGAGAGCTCCCAGGCCTTCCAACGTAGTTGCCTTTACGGACACTCTTTCCAGTTGAATACCGAGCGCGCGGGCGATGTTAACGCGCATCCGGGCTCGATAAGGCGCTATGCGCGGCTTCTGGGCAAGGATGGTGGCATCTACATTGACAATGGATATTTTTCTCCGCTGCAGCTTGCCGCCTGCGATTTTAAGCATTTTCACGCTGTCGGCGTTTTTCCAGCGCTTGTCCTTATCCGGGAAATGCTCCCCGATATCTCCTTCCGCCGCCGCGCCCAGCAGGGCGTCAATGACGGCATGGCAGAGCACATCCGCATCCGAATGCCCCAGGAGGCCGGCCGCGGATTTAATGGTCACCCCGCCCAGGACAAGCCTTCGGCCCGGCGCAAAGCGGTGAACGTCGTATCCTATTCCGGTTCGGATCATCTTCCAGTTTCCTCAAAGGTGTATAATTTGCCAGAAAGAAACGGCGGTTTCAACCCCAATCGTCGCAAGCTCGCAATTCCCAAAGTCTGAATTAGGCAAAGCCGCAACTATTAAGATCATTTAGCCACAAAAATGCACAAGCCGAGCACAAAAATCATTATTTTGTGAATTTTGTGCCTCTTTGTGGCAAGATTGAAATTCCTATGCTTTAAATTATGTAGAGGATGATTTTCATTCCTGGCAAGCCCGAAAACACCGCAGATGCGCCGGAATCGCCGGAAATTTTTCGAACGAAATGCGGCGCGCATATGCCGGTAATCTAATCCACCCCGCCATTCCTCACTTTAACCTTCTTCGCCAGAAAGCCCTGTGGCTCTTGACCTTCGTAGCCCCTTGGGCGAAGTAGGTTGCCACAGGGATGAATGGTTTCCGTGGCTTCGCAGGATTCCGCAAAGATGCCCCGTCCCGATCTCTTCGAGTCGGGACCGCGGGGTGCTTCACCCGAAATGATACAGCCATAGGGAATGACAGCGTGATATTCACAACCCGCCCTTCCAACGTGGCCTGCGGCCACAACCAAATTCGAAATCAGAATATCTAAATTCGAAACAAATTATAAATTTGAATATTTCAATATCAGAAACTTCTTGGTTTTTCCACCAGCGGATCCGCCTTCGGTGGAGAATTTCGGCAATTCGAGTTTGTTTCGAATTTTGGATTTTCCGCCACCGGCGGATCTGCCTATGGAACGACGTGCTTCGAATTTAAAATATGTCAGAAATAATGTTCTCCGCAAAACTGTATCATATCTTAACGGAACGGTCTAATTTAGTGGTAACCCAAGCGCGCGAATCAATCCGCCGGCTTGCATTCCAGGGAGATGTCTTTGACTGAAACTATTCCCTTGAACCTGCCGTATATGCCCACCTCGATCGAGCGCGCGCCCTTGGGCAGGTCAAAAGTCTTCTTGGCCGAGATCCATCCCCCGCGGCGCGCCTGGGCCGGCTCCTTGACAACATACTGTTTAACGTCAACATCCTTTGCCCCTGACGATTTCACCAGCGAAACCCCCAGCCAGGCGCTCCCCTCGAAATCATCGCTCTTGCGGAATGAGGCCTCCGCAACGAACTTCATGTCTTCCTTGACCGCGACTGTTCCCGATGAAAGGCGCAGCTCGGCCCTTGGATTCCCGGAAATCATCCTGAAGGCCAGGTCGCCTTCTTCTTCGCGGCGCACCTCTATGCCCTGGCGGCGCCTGTCGCCGAGGTGAATCAGCCAGCCGCTGACAGGGGTGTTCAATTCCGAAGTCACCTCAGGAACCGGCAGGAGATTACGGGCGGAATCTCCGGCGACAGTGATGGCCGCGGCCCGGCCGATATCCGCTTCACGGTGCGCCTGCCAGTGCCAGTAAATCCCGGAGAGCACGAGCACCGCCGCCAGCAGGGCCGCCGCGGCCAGCGCGAAGATCTGCCAGCGTAAAAGTTTTCCTTTCAGGCTGCGGATGGTCTGCACCTCGACCGCATCCCTGACAGCCTGTTCATTTTTCACGGGCGGGACGAAATTAATGATGGAGCGCAGCGGCGGCGCGGCAAGGCGCGGATCGCGCTCCAGGAATCCGCCCTTTTCGGGCGGCAGGCCGGCTTCGCCCAGCGCCAGGCGGTAGGCATCGAGGTCAAACGGTATCTTGCGCCAGAATACAGAGCGATGCCGCGCGTCATAAATGCAGTAGGATGCGCGCGTGTCGCCGTCGCGCGGATTACCCACGGAGCCGACGTTCACCATGAACCTCTTGCCGGGCTGCAGCTCAAAATCTTCGGGATCGAGCCGGTACGGCCGGCCGCTGGAGCCTACCAGGAAAATGCCGGGGCAGTGCGTGTGGCCGTTGAAAAGCAGCGGCTCTTCAACCGCCTCCCAGGAGCGCAGGGCGTCATCCGGCTCAAAAACATAGTTAAAATGGCCGGGCTCGGCGAACTCGCCGTGGGCGCAGCGGAAACTGTCTCCCGCCAGGGAAAGCGGCATGGTCTTGACAAATTCCATTACGGTGCTTCCCACCTGCTGCCTGGTCCAATCGAGGACAATGCGCGCCTCGTCGTTGAAAAGGGTGCTGTCGAGCTTGCCGCAGAGCGCGGCGTCGTGGTTTCCGAGAACGAAATGATCAACGGAAGAATACACCGACTCAAGCACTTCGCAGGGATTGGGGCCGTACCCCACCAGGTCGCCAAGGGAAATGATGCGCTCGATTTTAAGGCTGCGGATGTCAAGCAGGACAGTTTTCCAGGCCTGCCAGTTCGCGTGGATATCGGATACTATTGCGTAGCGCATTTGTAATAGCCGCCGTTTCCTGCATCAGGATTACAGTGTTAATTTAATGCGGCTCTTTCTTAAATAGTGTGGACCGATGGAATTGTTTAATAGTTGCTCCCAAATACGGACATTACTCAATCAGGTCATTCCCATGAAAATGGGAATCCAGATCCTAAAGATATTGAACAGGATTCCCGCCAGGCGGGAATGACGAGGGTTGCGCGTAATGAAACCTATAAAATTGCCACCCGTCTAATGAATCGACCACACTTTTACGGAATGTTTTAAATGTTAAGCATTCGCAAACACCATTGCAAGAATCTAATCAAATCACAGGCAACAAAGTTAAGATTGACGCCGATGAATGCTGCCGGTATTGTTGGAAATATTCACTGGCAGGGATTTATATCAAAACAACACGCAAAGCCATGCGATTTACCCCGTATATTAAATTTTGGCTCGTTTCTTTGTGTTTCACGCTTTCCTTTTTCCTCGCCGGCCAGGGCTGTTCCAAAAAGGACGGAGCCGCCCCCGCGGTCAATTTGGAAAACCTCACGCGGCAACTGGGGGACCTGGACCGCTTGGCGCGCCTGGACGCCCCGGCGGCCCGGATCGAAACCTCGTTCGACCGCACCGGCAAGAACGACGATTTCAACTTCTGCCTGCGGAGGGAGTCCGGGGGATGGGCCGTCCTGGCGGACTTGAAAGGCCCCGCCTACGTCTCGCGCTTCTGGTTTACCGGCGCCGAAAACGGCCAGCACCCCCTGCGGTTCTATTTCGACAACGAAAAAAAACCGCGGATTGAGACAACCATCGGGGACTTCTGCGGCGGCAAGGCCCCGTTCCTGCCGCCCCTGGCCGCCTACGAGCCTTTCTGCTGGTTTTCTTTTGTTCCCCTGCCCTTCAATAAACGACTTATAATCACAACAAAGGAGGGCGGCTTCAAGGCCGGCGGCAACCCCAAGCTGTTTTTCCAGGTAAACTACTGCCCGCTCCATCCAGGCACGGCTGTTGAGAGCTTCCCGAAGCACCTGTCGGCCGCGGAAAGCAACGAATTAATCCAGGCCGGCATAAGGCTTAAAAATATATCCGGCACTCCGAATCAGGCGGCAGATGTCCGCCTCACCGCCACCAATGTTACCATTTTGCCCGGACAAACGGCAGTCGTCCTGCAGGCTTCCGGGCCGGCGATCATAAGGGAACTGCGCCTCACGCCGGATTTATCGGCTGTCCCTTCCGCATCGAAGCGCAACGAGGTCATGTACAACACCGTCCTGCGCGCATACTGGGACAACTCCGGCAAGCCGAGCGTTGAAGTTCCCCTCGGTAATTTTTTCGGGAGCTTCTGGCAGCTGCGGCAGTTTTCAAGCGCCTGCTTCGGGGCCAGCAACCGGACTTTTTACTCCAGGTTTCCGATGCCATTCGCCTCCGCGGCGCGGATTGAAATACAGAATGGAACCGATATCCCGCTTGCATTTGAGTCAAAAGCTTCCATGGAGAAGTTAAGCGCCTGGACCAACTCCTATGGCTACTTCCATTCCGGCTGGACAAAAAGCGGCCCCCAGGATGCCGGCAAGCCCCACCGCATCGTCATGACCGAAGGCCGCGGGCGCGTCGCCGGCTGCATCCTGGCCGTGACAAGCCTGGACCAGAGCTGGTGGATCCTGGAGGGCGACGAAACCATGCGCATTGACGGCGAATCATTCCCCAGCTGGCACGGGACGGGGCTGGAAGATTACTTTAACGGCGGATGGTATTACGGCAACGCCATTATCCGCGCATTTCACGGGCTGATCCTGAAGGCATTTTTCACCACCATCCAATACCGCATCCACCACACCGACCCGGTTGCCTTTGAAAAATCGGTGGATTTTTCATTCGAGCGCGGCCCGGACCACGCCAGCCGGGGCTTCATGGAAAGCGTTTCTTTTTATTACTTAACCTCACCGGCCGGGGCGGATTCCGACATATCCCGCAACATCCCGCGCACCCCGCCGGAGGATCCCTTCGCGCAAGTTTCCGTGATGATGGCATTGAACGAACTGGAAAGGTTGGGCGATTTTGCAGGCGCGGCGGATTACATTGATTCTTTCCTCGAAAAATACCCGGCATATCCCTACCGGGGTGTTCTCCGCCTGCGTCAGACAGGCTACCTTGAAAAGGAAAAAGGATTTGCGGCGGCCAAGGGCCGATACGAGCAATTCCGTTCTGCCGAAACCAACGCCATGGCGCGCCAGATGGCCGACATGATCCTGTGGTACAACTCAAGCCCGTCGAACGCCATCCTTGGGGTATACTGCAACATGCGCACGGGAGCCTATATGGACGGCAGGTTTATCGGCGAAGCCGGCGCGCCCGAGCGCATGCAGTTTTTCGGCCTGCAGCTGCCGCCCGGGAAACACGCCCTGGCGCTCCAGTGCGTTTACCGCGATTACCCCTATTGGGTCCAGGCCTGCCTGCGCACGCATGGGGGCGATTTTTACACCTCCCCGCGCTGGAAATACGCCTATGCTCCTCCGGGCAACTGGTCTACCCCGGACTATGACGATTCCGCCTGGATTGTGACCGGCGGCATCGAAGAAAGCAAAGGGCCCCCGGTTGACCCCTACATCTGGCTTGAGCCGCACCCGTTCGTGGGCATGCAGACCGCAGCCAAGGGCATCTGGGTCACAAACGACTGGCCGGACAAGAAAGAAAAAGTCGTTTTCAGGACTAAGCTAGATATCCCTTGAACGGAATTTTTCATACTGGCAAAAATGCAAACTGACTCACCAGAAGTAATTTTCGTTATCAATCCTTCTTTGTGGTATCGCGCCATGTACCCCTCCGGGATTATTTTCCTGGCGGCATACCTGCGGCAGATGGGCATTGCCTGCAAAATATTAGATTCAGCCCTATCAGCCAGGCGAATACCAGAAAGCGCTCGCGAACAGGCGATCATGCATGCCATTGAAGAAGACAAGCCGAAGGTTGTCTGCTTTTCAGCGAGCCACATGGAGCTGGCCGAGGCGGTCAGGATCAACAAGAAGATCCGCGAATTGAACCCTGCGATTAAAACGATTGTCGGCGGCTCCCAGCCCACATACCGGGCCAGCGATTTTATCGAAAATGGATTTGACTTTGCCTGCTTTGGAGAGGGCGAAAAAACCCTTTATGAATTTGTCACGGAAGCCAGCAAGCCGAAGCCGGAATGGGCAAAAGTCAACGGATTAGTCTGGAAAAACGGCGATAATATTACCAGGAACAATCCCCGGGAGTTATTGACGGAAGATGAAATTAACCGGCTCGCCCTGCCGGCTTACGACCTTTTGGATAAACGCTATTTTGAGATAAACACCGGACTGATCAGGGGGCTGCCGTTGCGCGGCGCCATGCTTCTGACAACCCGCGGATGTCCTTTCAATTGTTCATTCTGCGGCTGTAACCTTATCTTCGGGCGCCGGCTTCGGGCAAAATCACTCGCCAAAATAGAAGAAGAAATTGTTTACCTGAAAAATAAATTTAACATTGAAGCCCTTTGGATCATTGACGACACTTTCACCATCAATCGCGAACACGTGCGCGGCGTGAGCGCCATCCTGAAACAACACGGCATCATATGGGGCTGCCAGTCGCGCGCCAACACGATAGATGAAGACATGATCAGGACCATGAAGCGCTGCGGCTGCAAGCAAATAGATATCGGCGTGGAATCAGGCAGCCAGCGGGTCCTTGACGAAATCATCCAGAAAAAGATAACGATCCGGCAGGTCGTCAACGCCTTT
>JBAYWJ010000088.1:0-12443 GCA_041674125.1 Kiritimatiellia bacterium | reverse complement strand
CAAGGACGCGCCGTCGGCTGCAACCGAGAACATATCCTGGACGCTCGGCGGCGGTATTGCCATGGCGGCCCTGCTTTTCTTCAGGCAGTTTTTCTTCTGGATGCCGCACCCGATCGGCCTGATCATGTTTATCAACCCGATCATGAACTCCTACTGGTTTTCGATTTTCCTGGGGTGGATCTTCAACGTGGCGATCACCAAGTACGGCAACAAGGACAGCTTCCACCGCGCCAAGGGTTTTTTCATAGGGCTTATCGTCGGCGAGCTCATCATGGTGGCGCTTTCCGCGGTGCTGTCCATGACGATCGAAGCGGGCGGCGGCATAACCCTGAACCGGAACATGTAGAATTTATCCTCAAGGGCGCAAATTTATGAATTCAGCCAAAACCATACCCCGGCAGACCGAGGTGCCCTGGACCGTGGCCTTCTCGGTGAGCTGGGGCAGCCTGAGGCGGAGGATATTCCGCTCCATGATCACGATGATCGGCGTGGTGCTCGGGATCGCCTTCCTGACCTACATGCTGGTGAACGACAGCATCGTCCAGGCGCTGGTCGCCATGCGCAACGAATCCGTCAACGTGCTCCTGCAGAAGGCGGGCGTGGACATCCTGCGCGAGGGCACCGACCCGATGATGCTGCTCCTGATCGGCCTTTCGCTCCTGACCTGCCTGGTCGGCATCATCAACGCCATGCTCATGTCGGTTACGGAGCGCATCAAGGAAATCGGAACCCTGAAGTGCCTCGGGGCCGAGGACTCATTCATCGTCCGGACTTATTTCATCGAGTCCTCCCTGCAGGGGGTTTTGGGAACGCTCTGCGGCTCCCTGGCCGGATTGCTGGTGGGCATCCTGATAAACCTGGTTTCCTACGGCGGGTATGTTTTCCAGGTGTTCCCGTGGTTTGAAATCATCCGGGCCGAGCTGGTTGCGTTCGTCATCGGGTCGCTCATGTCCATCATGGCCTCGATCGCCCCGGCTTACTGGGCCGCGTGCAAGCAGCCGGTGGACGCCATGCGGGTGGAGGAATAATGGAAGACGTGATTCTAAAGGCGCAGGGCCTGACAAAGGTTTACACCATGGGCACGGAAAAGGTCTACGCGCTCAAGGGCGTCTCGCTGGACATTGCCCGGGGCAATTACGTCTCCATCATGGGCCCTTCCGGCTCCGGCAAATCCACCTTTTTCAACATAGTCGGCGGGCTCGACAAGCCGACGGAGGGCGAGGTGTTCATGGACGGCCAGCGCTTTGGCGACCTGAACTCGAGCCAGATGGCCTGGGTCAGGTGCCACAAGGTCGGCTACATCTTCCAGTCTTTCAACCTGATCCCTTCCATGACCGCCCTTGAAAACGTGGCCATCGCGCGCATATTTTCGGGGCGGACGCCCCCGGAAGCGCGCCGTGATGCTTCCGAGGTGCTCGAGCAGGTTGGACTGGGCCACCGCCTGCACCACACGCCCGCCGAGCTGTCCGGCGGCCAGCAGCAGCGCGTGGCCATCGCGCGCGCCATGGTCAACAAGCCGGAAGTGATACTGGCGGACGAGCCGACCGGCAACCTGGACCTGCGCACGGGCGAGGAGATCATCAACCTGCTCGGCAAGCTCCAGAAGGACAAAAACATCACGGTCATCACCGCCACGCACGACATGAAAATGCTCGCCGCCTCGGACGTGGTGGTCTGGATACGCGACGGCCAGGTTGACCGGGTCGCCAAGCGCGGCGAAGTCAAGATCCAGGTCGGCACCATTGACGGCAATACCCTGGCCTGACCGCGCCGCGGCCGCTGCCTCCGCTAAATATGGAAACCTATCATCTCTTCGCCTGGCAGGGGTTTTCGTTCGAAATTCCCTCCGGCTGGAACCTTTCCGAGCACACGACCGCGGCCGGTATTTCCTGCGCGCGTTTTTTTGACGACTTCAGCTGCCGCCTTGAATTCGAATGGACCTGCGCGCGGCGCCGGATGCGGATCGAAGAAATCCGCAAGCGCTACGACAAGGTCGCCGCTTCGATGCGGGCGGCCGGCGCGCAGGCCGAAAACATTGAGGACATGCCCGGGAGCTGGGCGGCCTGCCTCTATACCATGCCGGAAGGCCGGCGCCTCATGGCGGCCTTCCGGCTGGCGCCGGAAAACAATTTTTTTTGCCTGCTGAAGATGCATTTCGAAAATGCCAGCGCTCGCGAGGCGGAGCGGATTGTCCGCCGCCTCGCGGGGACCTTCAGGCTGCACGAGCAGGGGCCCGCGCCATGGGCGGTTTACGACATAGATTTCCATTTGAGCGCGGACTTCAAGCTCGCCGCCACCGCCTTCCAGGCCGGGCGCAAGATGATGGTCTTCGGCTGGCGCGGCCGCCGGCTTTACATGAATTTCTTTTCGCTGGCCGACCTGCTTTGCCGGGACAAGCCCATGGAACAGTGGTGCGCAGATTTCCTGAACGGGTTCAAGGCCGTTTCAGGGGCGAAATTCTCGCCCGGGACGGCGGGTGAGATCGCCGTGGAACATCAGTGGTGGCGGTTCTGGGGCAACGTGGAGCCGCTCCTGCGCGCCTGCCCGCGCTACAGGGCCTGGTGCCGCCTGGTGCCGGACAAGAACCAGGTTTTCCTGGGAGTGTTCAACTACCGCGGGGAGTGCGACCTCGCTGCCCTGGAAAACAGCCTTGAGCCCTCTTTGCTGCCGACTTCCAAATAACGGCGCCATGGTTGAAAACGGCGTTCTGATGTGATAGTTTCACGGGAAATGCAATGCGAAAGGATGCAAAAAAATGAAAGAACACATGCGGGCGGGAACGGGCAAGGCGGAAATCACCTGCCGGGAGGACGTGACCCTGGACGCCCTGCTTTCCGAAAAGTCCAAGAAGGATATTCCGCCCGAACTGCTGGACCGCAAGCTGGAAGTCAGCGATCCTCTGTTCGTAAGGGCCTTGGTCCTGGATGACGGTTGCGCAAAAATAGTTCTCATCACCATGGACGTGACCGCGATCGGTGCCAGGACGATCAGCCAGAACATCCTGTGCGACAGCGCCGATGATTTCCTGCCAAGGGTACGCCGGCGGATTGAAGAGGAATTCAGCATCCCCGGCGGCAATGTGAGCGTCAGCGCCTCCCACACGCACGGCGTGCCGCGCATGCTGTGCGACGATGCCGCCCAGGTTGACCGGACTGTTGCGGCGGTAGCGCAGGCCATGCGCGCCATGGTGCCGGTAACCCTCGGCATTGGAGCCGGCCGCGAAGACACCCTGACCTTCAACCGCACCATGATGATGAAGGATGGCACGGATTACACCCTCCGGAGCTGCAATCCGCCGCCGCCGGACAGCGAGGTGGCGGGCTTGCGCCCGATTGACCCGGAAATCGGCATTGTCCGGGTAGACCGGATGGACGGTTCCCCGCTGGCGATCGTCTACAATTTTGCCTCGCACCTGCTGCTGGGACCCCCCGCCGGGAAGCGGGGCCGTATCAGCGCCGATCATGTCGGCGTCACGTTGAACTACCTGGAAGAAAACCTCGGAGGCGGGGCGACGGCCTTTTTCCTGCAGGGGGCCGGGGGCGACATTGCCGAGGTCTCGAAGTGCGACACCGGCCACCCGCGCAGCTCGCATGACTTTGGAACCCGGCTCGGGCAGAGCATCCTGCAAAGTTACAGGAAAATAGCGACCGGCCCGGCAAAAATCAAAACCGCAAACAAACTCGTCCGATTCCCGTTGCGGAGGGACATTCCGGAAGTCATCGCCGCGTTGAAAAAAGAGCAGGCTGAATTGCTGGCCGGGTTGCGCTACACCTCCCTTAATTTCAAGGGATTCCTGCCGCTTTACCTCAACCAGGGACTGTTCCCCGACTATCCCTCTCACTGGGCTTACCGATACATGCAGGCCGATTCCCGCGGGGACATCCGGTTCCGTTACATGGATGAAAAAAACCGGATGGCCGTGGCGAAGTATCTCGACAGCATTTCCAGAATGGAGCGCATGGCCCGCAACGAGGAAAAAATAGCCACTTTGGAAAGGCATCGGGAAATTATCAGCACCATCGGCGGCGCAACCGTGCCCGCCGAGATCATGGGGATCCGCATTGGGGAATGTGTTTTCATCACCGCTCCCATGGAGATTCTCGCCGAAATCGGGTTCAATGTTAAAAAAGCTTCGCCCTTCAAGCACACCTATATCGCGTCCATTTCGAACGGGTACCTCCACTATGCGCCCCCGGCCTCCTATTACCCCAAAGGCGGATACGAGGTGACCGAATGCCTGCTTGCGCCGGAATGGGAAAAGGCGTTTGAAAAAGCAGTCGCGGAAATATTCGAAGAGATCAAGGCCGGCTGTTAGACACGAAATGATTTCCCGGCTAGTGATCCGGCGCGCTTGCGGGGAGTTTCTTCGATAAGCACGCCCCTTTACTGCATTCAATGCATTAAAGGGGAAGGTCGTAAGGCTGCATCCTCCCGGGCCTTATGGAGCCGGCGCCTTTTTACCTGCAATCCAGGCTTCGCCGGAGCTGTCAAAACGGCAGAGTGCCCGCGTGTCTTCATCCGGCTTAAAGGGCGCATCCGGGCGCCGGAAATTGTTTTTATAGCGCACGCTGCCGGAAACGCGCAGGTTGCTGATGAACATGCCGCCGGAAACAATCAGCTTGTCTCCGGACCAGCCCGGCGGCACCTTTCTGAAAGGCGTCCCGTTAGGACCCATGTCGTTGCTTTTGATCTCAATTCCATCTGCAAACAATTTAATTTCGAGACCGGTGTTTTCAACACCCGAAGGCTGCCAGGTGAACGCCAGGTGCGTCCAGCGGTTGTTTGGCAGCGGGAAGAAGCGCTGGAATTGGCCATTGGCAATTATGGCATAGGTGCCGGCATTGTAACGCCTCAGGAGAGAAAAAGACCCGCATCGCACCAGGGTCTTGTTGGCCAGGGTGCTGTAGCTGTCGGCAGTTTTCACCCACATTTCAACCGTGCCTTGTCTTTCGTCGAATATTTTCCCGCCGTCGGGAGCCGTCAGGGCGACTTCCTTTGCCAAATAAGCGGCCTGCCCGTTCCAAGGCAAGCCGGACTCGGAATACCTGGTGGCGTTATCGCCGGGCGGTGTTTCCACAGGCGGCAGCTCGCGCCGCGCGGCGGCATCCGGGGTGAACAGCTCTTCCGGCGAGGAAGCCACATAGCCCGGCAAGCCGGTGAACCGCAAATACACCGTCTTTACGGCTTCGTTCACGGTAACGCGCCATATCTCATCCCTGTTCGGGCGGCCGGCGTCGAGATTAAAGACCTCCCACTCGTCGCGCGGGCTGGCGCCGATTTCCCGCTCGCTTTCGGCAACCAAGTCGCCCGCCTCGTTGAAAACGCCGTATTGCACCCGGCCGCGGACCGTGCCGGTCTTTAACTCAAGCTGGAATTTGCCGGCGCCGGCCGGAACCTTGAAGTAGCAGCTGAGCTGCCTTACGAGCGGGCTGAGCATGTTGTTTATCCGGCTTTCCCCGGCATGCAAAACGCGTTTTTCAAGGGTGCATTTCACAAGCTGCATGCTGAGGGGCGCGACCGGGCTGGCGGGCACAAGCACGTAAGTACCGGTCAGGCCGTCGGCCGGGAAAACCATGTTGATCTGAGTGACCGTGTTATCTGGGTTCAGCTCCAGGCGCTTTATTTCCTTTCCTGCCGGATCCAGCACCAGCAAGGCCGGCTTTTCAGCGGCGGGGAGCTGTTCCACCCACTCTTGCCAGCCGGGAAATCCGCCGTCCATGTCCGTCTTCAATCCAATGCTGAAAGGGGCGTCGTTGGTTTCCTGGAGGTAGAAGGCCCAGTTGCTTTTGAGCGCCAGCGGTTTCGCCACGGCATCGGGCAGGGCGGGCCCCTTAGGCGCGGGCATGTTTTTTACCCGGGCCAGGACGGCCATGACCTCCGGCAGCTGGCTGCCGTAGGTGGATGAATTCGAGAGCCATTTCCCCGGCACGCTCCCGATGCCCCTGTCAAGGGCAAGGTTGAGCTGCCAGCGCATGAAAGGCAGGTATTTTTCATCTCCGGTGAACCACCAGGCGTTTGCCAGGCCGGACATGGACGCGGCGCGCGTGTTATACAGCACGTGCACGTTGCGCTGCCGGCTAAGGAGATCCATGTCGTCCAGGAAAAGCTTTCGCATGCGCTCCTCGCCGGTGATCTGGTAATAAAGTACCTTGGCGGGATTCATGTAAACATCCATGTAGCGCGTTGTCGAAAAAGGCTCCGGGGCGTTGTAAAGCATGTCGGCCACCTGGCGCATGACGCTCAGGTAGACCGGGTCCCGGAAAGCCAGATAGCCATCGCAAAACAGGCGCAATATACCGCCCGTGTCGCGGTGCGCGTATTTCGTCATGGATGGTTCGCGGTCGCGGGCCGCGGCGTGGACGTCGAGGTAATAACGGGCCACTTCCCGGGCGCGCAGGTTGCCGTTGAGGTAATAGTCCAGCAGCATGAAATCCAGGTGGTGGTCGCAGCTGGCCTTGTACAAATCGGCCGCGTAGTGGCAGATGCAGCCGTTGCCTCCGTAGCGGCGGCCCTTTTCTTTTTTCAGGTAGGGAATTTCGGCGTCATCCTTGTCCAGGTGGCAGATGTCCATGTCCGTGATGTGGCGGGTGTTGACGCGGTGGAAATCCCATGCGTCCCGCCGGCCCGAGCGCAGGTAAAGGCGCGGCATCAGGTTCGGGAACCCGTAAAACATCGAAGCCCAGCGCCGCCAGAGCCCTCCGGTGTTGAAGACATCGCCGAAATTGATCCAGCCGTATTGCGCGTTCAGATCGCGCTGGCGGTAATAGGTTTCAATGATGGCATCGAGCTGTTCCTCGATTTCTGGGAAGCGCCCGGGATCATAGGGGTGCACGCGGCCGTACAACACGTCCGTCCCGCAAGTGTGCTTCGGGTCCGGCAGGGCCAGGACCGGCTGGCAAACCTGCGCGCGCGTTCGGGCCCAGGCCTCCTCCCGGCCGGGCGCTGCAAAGAAATTGAGGTAGAGGTTGTGCGTCTTCCCCAGGCCATATGCCCGGGTCATCTCGTCCAAACCGTCGCGATACCATGCGTCGTAAAACACGTGCTTGCCGGGATAGAGGTCGCCCATTACCGCTGAGGGCCGTAAGTCCAGCGCATTCACGCCGCGCGCCGGCCAGAGATGCGCGCGCAGGGTGCCGCCGTCAGCCTCCAGCTCCGCCGGATACTGCTGCCAGAAATCAGCAAGCCCGGCAAATGCGCCCCACCTGCCGTCGGCCAGGCCGAACCAGCCCCCGGCGCGCGAGCCGGTGGCTACCAGGCCGGATTTTCCTGAAAGTTCCCAGGCGTCAAGTTTGTCCTGGACCAGGCTGTAAGGCCTGCCGGAACCAGGCAGGTCGAAGGGATCGCCCCCGGCCGAGCCGTCCCCGGCGAAAACCGCCCGCGAGCCATTGCCGAGACTGAGCGGCAGCGGCAGCATGATATCGCGGATCTTGTGCTTGCTGGAATCGAAGGCGACGACCAGGGTGTGGTCATGCCGGAGCCCGGCCTGCCCTGCGTAAAAATAGGTGTAGGTGATGAACTGGCAGAACCTGTTGCCGCCCTTGTCGAGGTACCAGCCCTCGCGCCGGACCGCCGCCCGCTGCGGACCGAGCTCCGCCAGCTCCATTTTGAATCCCTGCCCGGCGCCGCCCGCGCGATATGAAACGCCCGCCCCGTCAACCAGGGCTGGCAAATCCGCCCGGCTTCTTTCAGCGCCGACCAGTTCCTCCCTGGCGCTGAAACGCCCATCGCCATCCAGGTCAAGGGCCGCCGTCTCGACGATCGAGGCGTGTTCACGGCTGAGAACAGCACACAGGGGGCCTGTATTGATTTCAATTGTTTTATCCGACTCGGTGATTTTGATCCCTGCAGGGGAAGCCGCCTTCACGTCTGATCCGTATTCCAGAAAATATTCACCGCCCCTGCGCAAAAGAGCGTGCGCTATGGCCCACCGCACCGGGCCGTTGGCGTCATCCCAGGTGGCGGTGGCGCTAAAGCCGGCGGGCGTCTCTTCACCTTTTTCGTTTACGATCCGTGCGTTGGCAGCATTTTTCAGCGCGCCGCGGGCGAAAGGCACGCCGAAGGTTACCACGCTTTCCGCGATTTCGTTTTCCCCCCAGTCAACCATGATGGGAACCAGTTCTTTCCGGGGCGCGGCGGACGGGCGGAGGAACTCGGGCGCCCAGCCGGAGGTCGGACGCAGGTCCTCAACGCGCGCCGGGTAGCGTTCGGCCATTGGGCGGGCGCCGTTTGTAGCCGGGAAACAGGGAAGGGCCATGCCGAAAAAAAGGAGGCAGGCCAAGTGTTTTTTACCGGGATTTGACATGCATTTACTCTTCCTTGAGTTTTATGAATTCGCCGCACGCCGCGCGGGAGAACATCAGTTTTTGTGACTATACTTTCCTGGCCGCAATTGTCGAATTATTTCTCGGCCGGAATGCCGGATAATCTGCCCGATTTCCGTAGTTTTGCGTCAGGAATTTAAAAGCACTGCGTCCGGACTTGCAAGGCGCAGCTGGAAAAGCCGCAAACATTTACGGAGCTGCCATGCCGTCTGCCGGGAACCCACAGGATCGCAACGCCGGGCCGGTTTATTAAAGCGGTTAGGTTTATTCCTGCAACAAGAGTTGCTGGTTTGCCGGGCGCTCCCACCCGGCAAGGCTTGCATTTTACCCGGCCGGGTTTGTTGACCCGCGCCAGTTGAGCTTCTGGCGCAGGACGGAAAAATAGCTGTAGTCAGCCAGGTGCACGAAGCGGGCATGGACCGCGCTGCGGCGAATTTCAATCTGGTCGTGCGTTTTCAGGGGAATGCCGATCTGGCCGTCAACGGAAAGCACCAGGTTTTCCGCGTTGCGCGCCACGGTCACGGCGATGGCCTTACTGTCGGCCACGACCAGCGGGCGCGTGCTCAGGGTGTGGGGGCAGACCAGGCTGATAACGAACACGGAGCTTTCGGGGTGCAGGATCGGGCCGCCCGCGGAAAGCGAATGCCCGGTGCTGCCGGTCGGGGTGGAGACGATCAGCCCGTCGCAGGCAAAGGAGCTCACTTCCTCGCCGTCAATGGCCATGTTCAATGTCACGATGCGCAGGGATGAGCCGCGGTCAATGACAAGGTCGTTCAGGGCGCGGCAGGTTGATACCCTTTTCCCTTTCCGCACGACGGAGCATTCCACCATCGCGCGCCGGCTGGTGGTGAATTTATCCCCGGCCACGCACGCCACCGCCCGCGCCACGTCCGCCTGGGCCACGCTGGTCATGAAGCCCAAACTGCCCAGGTTGACCCCCAGCACGGGTATGTCGCGCCCGTCCAGAAGGCGGACCGCGCTCAGCATCGTGCCGTCGCCGCCGAAGGCCATGAGCATGTCTATTTGGCCTGTTAAATCCTTTGGCGCCAGCGGCCGGGCGCCCCTGATGAAGCGGGCGGCCTCGCCGCAGACCGCTAGCTTCAGGCCGTGTTTCCGGGCGAGGGCCGCGACCTTTTTCAACACGGCCGGGGCGGAGGGCTTCTGGCAGTTGGCGAATATCCCTATGGTTTTCATGTTTGTGTCTTAATCCAGTACAAAAAAAACTCCACGTTGCCCGCCGGCCCCTTGAGGGGCGATTCGCACTCGCCCTTGAACTCAAGGCCGGCTTCATCAGTCCCGAAGCGCCTGATGGCTTCCACCACCCGGGTTCGCACCTTCGGGTCGCGCACCACGCCGTGCTTGTTTTCGCAGCGCTCGGCCTCGAACTGCGGCTTGACCAGGGCCACCACGCGAGCGCCGTGCGCCAGAACATTGATTACAGCCGGCAGGACCTTTGTCAACGAAATAAATGAAACATCAATCGCGGCCAGGGCGGGCTGCTCGGGGAACATGCCAGATGCGATGTGGCGCGCGTTGACGTTTTCCATCACGACCACCCGCGGGTCGTTCCTCAGCTTCCAGTGCAGCTGGGCGGTGCCCACGTCGAGGGCGTACACCTTTTTTGCGCCCCGCTGCAGGAGGCAGTCGGTGAACCCGCCGGTGGAGGCGCCCGCGTCGAGGCAGGTAAGGCCCTCAACCGGAATCGCAAATGTTTCCAGGGCGTGATCGAGCTTGTCGCCGCCGCGGCTGACGAAACGTTTCTGTCCGGCCACGGCTATCACGGCCTGCCGATCGGTTGCATAACTGGGCTTGGAGACGGTCTGCCCGGCCACCAGAACCTGGCCGGCGTAAATCAGGGACTGGGCCAGGGCGCGGCTCTCTGCCAGCCCGCGCTCAACCAGCGCGGTGTCCAGCCTCTGCTTTTCAGTTTTCTGCCTCACGCCTGTTCTCAAGAACATTCAGGATTTATCCGCCTTCAGATCGGGAATGACCCGCCTGCCGCTTTGGAGCGCTGCGGGCGGGCAAGCACTCCCGGAGCACCTGGCTGCGGATCCGCCCTGCCGGGCGGTGCCCCTTGCTTACTGCCGCAGGGCCTTCAATATGGACGCGGATACCGCGGCCTCGGTCAGGCCGTGCTGCTCCTCCAGTATTTCGCGCGCTCCGTGGGGAATAAAGAGGTTCGGCCAGCCGAACCGCAGCACTTTGCCCCTGAAGTCCATGCCGGCCAGGGCCTCCTGCACGGCCGATCCGAAGCCGCCGTTGACCACGGCGTTTTCGATGGTGACGATGCATTGCGCCCGTGCGGCCTGCTGCCGGAGCAAATCCGCGTCGAGCGGGGCGATGAAGCGCGGGTTGATGACGCCGGTTTTGAACCCGGCCTTGGAAATCTTTTGCGCCGCGCGCTGCGCCAGGGGCAGCATGTCTCCCAGGGCCCAGATCTGGACGGCGTCGCCTTTCGTTATGACTTCCGCCTTCCCGAATTCAACCACGGCCGGTTCAGGCGGCACGGGCTTCCCCGGCCCGCAGCCGCGCGGGTAGCGGATCATGGACGGCTTTTTCCAGGCGGCGGCGGCGGCAATCATGCCCGCGAGCTCCGGCTCATCCTTGGGCTGCATCATGACCAGCCCGGGCACGATCCGGAAGAGGGCGATGTCAAAGAGGCCGTGGTGGGTGGGGCCGTCATCGCCGACGATGCCGGCGCGGTCGAGGCAGAATATGACCGGCAGGTTCTGCAAACAGACGTCGTGGATCACGTAATCCACTATGCGCTGGGCAAAGGTGGAATACACCGCGACCACAGGCAGGAACGACCTGGCGGCCATGCCGGCGGCGAAAATAACCGCGTGCTCCTCGGCGATGCCGACGTCGAAGAAGCGGTCGGGGAAGCGCCGGGAGAAATTGGCCAGCCCGGTGCCCACGGACATGGCCGCGGTGATGGCGACAATCCGGTCGTTGCCCTGCGCCAGGCGTTCCATGGCCTGGCCGAACACGTCCGAATATTTCAGCGCGCCCGCGGACTTCAGCTGGCGCCCGGTCTTGCTTTCAAACGCGCCGGTGCCGTGCCAGATGTCCGGCTCGGCCTCGGCGAAGGCGTAGCCCCTGCCTTTCTGGGTGGTGACGTGGACGAGGATGGGCTCATCGGAGTTTTTGGCGATCTCGAGCGAGGAAAGCAGCGAGGGCAGGCTGTGCCCGTCTATCGGGCCGATGTAGCGCAGGCCGAACTCCTCGAAGAGAATGCTGCGCAGGAAGAGGCCCTTGACGGCCTCCTCCATCCGCAGGTATGTCCGGCTCAGCCAGCTCATGCGGAGCTTTTCGCGCGCAAACCGCTCGACGTTTGACTTCCAGCGGTTGTAGCGCGGGTGGGTGAGGAGCCTGCCCATGCAGCGCGCGAGGGCGCCGACGTTGGCGGAAATGGACATTTCGTTGTCATTCAGGATGACGATCAGGCGGCGGGTGGTCAGCGCGACGTTGTTGAGGGCCTCGAAGGAGGTTCCGCAGCCGAGGGCGCCGTCCCCGACCACCGCCACCACGTGCTCGCCGCCCCGGCTGCGGTCGCGGGCGGTCGCCATGCCCAGGGCCGCCGAGAGGGCGGTGCCGGCATGGCCGGCCCCGAAGGCGTCGAATTCGCTTTCTCCGCGCGAGAGGAATCCGGAAATACCTCCGGTCTGCCGGAGGGTGGGGAAGGCGTCCCTGCGCCCGGTCAGGATCTTGTAGGCGTAGGCCTGGTGGCTGACGTCCCAGATAAGCTTGTCCTGCGGAGGGGCAAAGACCCGCAAAAGCGCGATTGTCAGCTCCACCGTGCCGAGGTTGGAGGAAAGGTGGCCGCCGTTTGCGCTGACGGTGTTGATGATGAGCGCCCGGATTTCCTCCGCCAGGTGCGGCAAGTCCTCCGGCCTCATCTTTTTGAGGTCTTCCGGGCTGTTGACCGTATTGAGAATGCTGTCCATGATTAAGTCAGCGGATAGCGTTTAGCGGATAGTTTTATGGTTACTATACGCTCTACACTGACCGCTATTCGCTGTTTTTATCGCTCTCAGTTTCCGCCCCGTCTGCCTGGAATGGCTCCGGGACCATCTTGTCGCCTTTTTTGGTCAGGATTTCAATCTTTTTCTCAACCTCGTT
>JBAYWJ010000087.1:0-12444 GCA_041674125.1 Kiritimatiellia bacterium | reverse complement strand
GCGGAGGCGCTCGATGATCTGCGCCCGGGTGAGCCAGAATGTTCCCTGGCCGGATGGCACGAAGCGGCCGTCGGCATCCTGGCGTGACTCGGCGGCGTAGGAGACAAACTCGTCCGGCTGGTAAAGCGCCTCGAGGTACCGGACCAGGTCGCCGGGGGCCCAGTCCGGGGCAGGGTCAGGGACGGAACGATCGTCGGGATTGACTGGTGGGGCATCCTTGCCGCCGATGGTGGAATCCCAGGACAACGCCTTACCCTCGGGCCGGCTGTTTGTAAAGGTTGGCGCCTGGCGGCCGTCCTCCCGGATCCAGGCGACCAGCGTGCCGACGTTAACGTTCGTGCCGGAGAAAGAACCGTTGAACGAGTTCCACTTGGACTCGCACACGCCGGCCTTGTACTTTCCCGAGCTCCGGCTCCAGGCGTCCCAGTCATGGACGGAGCAGCCGGCCGATTTGAGGATCATGCCGGTCAGGACCCAGGACTCGTAGTCATCGGCCCGCCATGCCGGCAGCTCGGCCAGGCACGCGAGGGCTTTTTCGGTGTCATTCATGCTTTGCCTCCTCGCAAACCTTGTTGTCGATGAGGGCGCGGACCTCGGACTCCCGATAGCCGGCCGCGCGGACCCGGCCCGGCAACATAACGCGGGTCAGGGTGCCCTCGCGCGCGATTTTGTCAACGCAGCGCAGTGACACCGACAAGAGGCCAGCGACTTGCTCGCGCCGGATGATGCGGTCCGGCCGTATTTCTGCCGGGCCGGCAGCGTATTCCCGCAGCAACGCGAGCCTGTCTTTGGCCGGCAAAGCCGCCAGCGCCAGGCGCGCAAGTTGGAAGTTAGGGGCGCTCATTTTTTCACCTCCGGGAAAAGCTCGCCGGCAGTTCGGTGTAGCACACGGGCCAGCGACTCGGCCTCGGCCGCGGTGGGTAAACATCGTCCGTAAACGACCGTTAATAGCCGAAACCACTTGATGCTCGAGCGCTCCGCGAGCTCCGCCAGCGTGATGCCGGCAATAACTCGGGCCAACCTAATTCGTTCGTGCGTTCTCATTTTGCCCCCCTCCTGTTTCTGTTACTACAAATTGTCTGTCTATACATGGCCGGCTTTTCAAGGTTGCTGGTCCAATTGATTTCATGGTTTATGCGCGCAAAGCCCTGATTCTAGGGCGCAAAGCAGCTCGGACTTCCGGAAACCTGTTGGCCGCGCTGAGCAGCCTTTGCTGGATCGCTTGCGGTGTGATCCCGTACAAATGGCCGAGCTCGGTCTGGGTGGCTTCCCCGATAATGAAGGCTGCCAACAGATCTCGATCGATGGGCGATAAGCGGAGCCAGACGCGAAGAAACCCGAGAAAGGGCCTTGCATCTCGAGCCACCGGCTTGGAAAAATAATGCGGGTCACGGCGGCGGACCGCCTCAGGGATGAATGCTGTCTCTTTCTCAGGCGCTATGTCCAGGGACACGTGTACCTTTCCATGATTATTTTGCGTCATCGGTGGCCCTTCGCATTCGAGGCATTTGCCTGTCGCTTTTCCGTTCCATTGGCATTTATGGCATTCGGGCATTTTTCGATGCGCTCATTGTAGCCAGGCCGGGCGGGGGCTCGGGAGGTTCGTTACATTCAAAACAAAAAAAGCCGGACTTATCAGGTCCAGCTGAGGGAAAAAATTTTGAAACTAACTGGGGGAGTTAGTTTGTTATATCGCTGACTTTTTGCATTTTCTGCTGCCGCGAGCCCGGCAGCGGTCTTTTTTAAGCTTGGTCCAGCGCGCGTCCTTACGGACATATTTCAACAGGGCGGGAGGCTTGATGTTACTCAGTTGGTACTGGGCGATCGCCAGCTCGGCGGCGCGCTCCTGGCGCAGTCTAATCCTGTTCTGATTTAGCCGGAAAAAAACGTTGTTGACTGCCTTTTGTATTGTTTCAATGTCATAGCACGGAGGTCTTCCGCCGGCTCCGGGGTGTTTTCTCTTTTTCAGGTCCTTATGCCCCCGCTCTACGTTTTCCTGGCGGCGCCGCAGCTCGTCATAGGACAGGCCGGTTTCAACGAATGGATTAAACGCCTGATAATCGCGCTTGATGTAAAATTCCTTGCCGCCCGCAAACTGGATTGACTTCGCACGGACAACCTGGATCCGGCGCGGGGGGCGCCGCGGATTGAGATACAGGGCCAGGGGGGCGCCTTCAAAGCAGGTCCAGCGGTATGTCCCCGTCTCGGCCTTGACTTCAAACCGGAATACGCGCCGCGGGACATCTTTCAAGGGGTTGACTATGCCATACGTGCAACCCAGGCAGTGGCGAATTATCGGACCGCTCTTTCCGATAACAAGAAACGCGCGATCACAGCATAATTTTCGATTGTTCATTTTCTGCTCAGCGTGTTAACCGCGGCAGCCAGGTGGACCACGACGATCGGCCAGATTACAGTGAGCGGCCACCAGACAATGACCGCAGCGACGAAGCAAACGACCGCGAGACCCACATGGCCCTTTATAAGTTGCCCCAGGCCTGGAATGAGCAGCGATGCAAAGAAAGCCGTTGCCACCTCTTCCGGCGCCTGCTCCCGGATCCTCGGGACCGGTGGGGGGACCGGTGGGGCCCGCCTGATATCCGGGTCCGAGCGCCGCCGGCAGAGCTTCCCGACAAATTCAGGGTCGTCATTAAAGGCGATCATGGTTCACCATGTTGGCACCCGCCAGGCGGGAAGTCCACGCTCCCCGCCGGCAGGGTTTGCCAGTTTATGCAATCAGTTTCAGCAGGTCAGCCTGGAACTCCTTGGGAATGGACTCTTCAATCAGCCACTTGACGGCCTGGGAACGGTCGACGGGCGTTATTTGATAACGCACGCGCTTCTGGTTTTCGGGAATACGCGTCCAGTTTGCGTCCTGTGCCGCGGACCAGGAAAGTGTCCGCCAAGCACCATCTTTGCGCCGCAGCTCATACGCGACAATTCGGATGCACAGGCGTCCTGTTTTGTCCCGGACGAGCGTGAATTCTTCATCGTTGCTTATCGCCTTCATTGCTTCGCCAGCGGCCCGGCCGCAAAAGAACGGCTTGGCTGTTGCGGATTTGACTTCCTTTACTTCTTTCGACTGCGCCGGCAGGGAGACAGCTTCAACCAGCTTAGTAATCGCGTTTTGCAGCCAGGCGTTCTGCCCTTCGACATTCCAGGGGACTTTCTTGTACAGGGCACGCGCGCGCCCGCAGTCTTCCATGGCCTCGGTTACGAGAGCAGGCAGGTCGGTTTCGACAAACTTGCCCGCAGTTAACCGTGTGACTTCTCCGCGGCGGACGGCATTCTTCCAGGCATGAACGGCTTTGACGGCCGTCTTGTAATTTGTTACTTTTTTCATAGCTTCGCATTCTCCTTGTTAGGATGCGTTGTTAGGGCGTCAGGTTGAGTTTTGGCTCGCCTGGCGCCCGCCTTGACGTTTCGGACAATACTGCGCGGTCTTTTTTGCTTCCACCTCCTTCCACCGGGTTGCTTTGAACCCTATCTTGCCCCACGTTTGCCGGGGGCAGCTTTTTCTGTTGATTGTCTTCTTTCGTTTTCATCGTCATTGAGATCAGTTCTTTTTTAATCTTGCTCCAGCTCTGCGCGTTTAACTGTTGAGCCAGGGCGTTGACCTTATCGGCCGGAACCATTTTCGCCGGCGCCGGCAAGGTAGCCAACGGTTTATTATTGCTCAATTTTGCCGCAAGCCCGCCGATCATGGCCGCGTCGATATGCTCGTAACCTTCCAGCATTGCGTCACTGGTGTGGCCGGTGATGCGTTTGACAATCTCGGCTGGTATGCCGGCGGATACGGCTTCCGTGGCAAAATAATGCCGTAGACTATGAGCGCCATATACAGCCACGGCCCGCTTGATGCCTGGACGGTTTTCCTTTGGCGTTAATCCGATCTTTTCAAAAACTTGCTGTATTCGCTTTGTAATAATGGATTGATCGTGCTGATGCTCGGCAATCAAATCGGGAAAAGCATATTCACCGGCAACCATATCGCGGCGCTTTTGCAGCAGGTCCGCCAGGTCCGGAAATAACGGGATGCAAACCTGCTTGCCATATCTGGCAGTTTTGCACGGGTATAACGTGATGACTTTTCGTTTAAAATCAACGCAGTCCCAGCGGAGCATAATGCCATCAATGAGCCGCTGGCCCGTCATTGCCAAGGTGAAAATCAAATCATGCAGATCTGCGGACCCGGCCGAAGCAAGCAAATTTTCAAACTGTTCTGTGGTGATGTTCCGGCGCCGGTGGGCCTGTTGTTGTTTCTTGACGCTGCGCTTGGTGATTTTCATCCAGGGATTATCGGCGCCGCGGATGTGATCGGCCAGGCAGCGCCATACCAGGCGCAAAAATCCAATGTACTGGTTGAACGTGCTCGCGGTCAACTGGTCATCTATCAACTGCTGCGCATATCCGCCCGCAATGTCAGCATTAATCTCGCGCAATGCAATGATATCCGGATGCGTTTTGGTTAACCATTTGGCGAATTTGCGCCAGGTGGTTTCATAACCCTGCAAGGTGCGCTCGCTGGAATCCGGGCGGTTTTTGGCTTTTTCGTATGCGGTCCAAGCATCGGCGACGGCGAGAGAGGGAATTGCAGCTTCATTATCAGCTTGCGTTTTCTGTTCGACGGATCTTAATTTTGCCTCAGCAAGCGCATGGGCGGAAACCAGGTCCACGGCCATGTACGTGCGCATGAATTCTTTTTGCTTCGTCTCTGCTTCGTCGCGGTCGGTCGTTTTTAAATTTCTCTTATGAGTGGTTCCATCGATTCGATATTGCAGCCACCATGTTTTTCCATGCTGGAAAATATACCCTGTCCTATGCTTCCTTCCGCCTTTACGTTTCATAAATTTACTTCCTATCCTTCTGTGGCCTTCTATGCGCTTTTGATACAATTAAAGCACACAAAAGCCCACAGTCAAGAAAAAAAGTCAATAAAATCAATACGTAAAGTCTGACTACGGATCAGAAGGCTGCTGGTTCAAATCCAGCCAGGTACGCCATGCAGCAGAGTCGTGCAGTGTGCTTCGCTCTACTGCACGGCACGCTGCATGGCTGACATGAAGCGTGCCGAGTCCCCGAGGCTCTGCTTCATGTCGCCATATCACCCCCCTGCGTTCGCCTGCGGCGCAACTACGGGGGCAAGCCCCCTAATCCAACGAAGACTGGCTTGTGCCCCACAATTCCAGGAGCCAAGGGAGATTCAAACTTGCCATGCACTTTGCAGCAGAGTCGTGCAGTGTGCTTCGCTCTAAGGCGGGCTTTTGCCCGCAACCCAAATTCGAAATCCTAAATCCGAAATTCGAAACAAATTCGAATAACCGAAACATCACAATAAAACTCGGAAAACATTTTTTCCGGATTTTGATCATTTTCCGCCTTAAGCGGATCTGCATGTGGCAGAGAATTTCGAGATTGTTTCCTTCTTCGTTCTGCGAACTACGCAGGACAGGTCGTATTTCGTGCTTCGAAATTCGGATTTCTTAACCACCACCCCATGATTTTCTTGTCCGTCCGGATCCGACTGGATTTTTTATCACGGTTCCCGGTGGTTAAGTTACTACTGCACGGCACGCTGCATGGCTGGTTCATCTAGCCCGGCGGAAGGAAGCGGCGCAGGGGGGAAAGAACCCGGTTGATCACGCGCGCGGGCGACTGGATGAAAACAATGCGCATGAATTCCTCGGTCAGCATGGCGCGCGGCTCGTCGAGCCGCCGCTGCAGGAACAGGGAACCCAGGAAGCCCATCACGATCACGGCATACACCAGGCTGTAGCGGTTCCAAATCCAGTGCTGGCCGAGGGGCACGCCGACGGACACAACCCGGCCGAGGGCGTCAAAACCCATGCCCCACAGGACGGGCAGCAGCCCGAGCGTAAGGCTGTTGGCCACGTTGGAGAGAGCAAAGAAATGCGTGCGCCCCATGGCAGGCACGATCCCCATGAGCAGCCGGGTGCTGGCCACGGCAAAAACTGCAAAGCCGGTCGCGCCGAAGGTGATGATGCCGAACATGGCCGGCGCCCGCGGCGGCAGCGCGCCCGCCGCAAGCGACATCCAGCCGCACTGGGCGGCGATGACCAGCCCGCTGGCAAACGCCAGCAGCGGGCGGCTCCCGACGCGGTCCGCAACCGGGCCGGTGAGCAGCGAGGCAAACGCCGCGATGACGCTGGCGTAGGCGGAAAGCCCCAGGATCAGGCTGCCGGAGGCACCGCAGCCGTCCTTCATCAGCAGCACCCAGATGATGCCGAGGGCCGCGACAAAAGCGTTGAAAAAAACGGTGAACGCGATGTACCGCAAAAATGGCCGGTACAGGATGATCTCCTTCCAGGGCGGCCGCGAAGAGCTTTCGCGGGTTCCGGCGGGCTGAGCCTCGGGGATGCGGCGGATAAAAACCACGCTGGCCATCGCAAACAGGTAGCTCAGAAGGAACAGGATGCTGTAGGCGCGGCTGGAGGGGAAGATTGCAATCCATGCGCTCGAAAGCAGCATCGTGCCCGCAATGGCCAGGTTCATGCACATGCTGTCGCGCGAGACATAAATGCCCCGCAGGTATTCGGGCACCAGCCGCGTCATCCAGGGCAGGAAGCCGCACATGGAGATGCCGCGCACCACGGCAAAGCAGGTCAGCATGCCGAGGACCAGGGTGATGCGGAGGCTTGCGCTTACGCTTTCTGGCAGCAGCGCCGCCACGGCGATGCCCAGGATAAAAATACTGCGCGAGGACCACCCCCGCACCATGAAGGTCTTGTAGCCCATGCGCTCGACAAAACTGGCCGCCGGGATCTGGAGCGCGCTGAAAAGGGGAATCAGGGCGACCGCCATGCCGAGCACCGTGGCCGAAGCGCCCAGCTTCTTCAGATACAGGAGGATCGGCGTGCCGAGCACCAGGGACCATGAGATCGCGTTGAATATCTGGAACAGATACGCATTCAACACCCCGCGGGGCATTGCTGCGGATGGATTCAATGCATTCATAAGCACTCGCGATAAGGCGGCATAAATGTACCGGATAATATTATTCCCATGATAACCATCAAGCTTTATTGCATCACCCGGCATGCGGGGTGACAAAAAAGGTTGGTTCTCAAATAGAACCTATCTCTATTTACTACGAAATTGACTCACCCAAACTGTCATTCCCGGGCCAGCCGCCTAGGCTGGAACCGGAAATCCAGGATTCAATCCAAACAATTATTCGCGATAAGCCTGGCAAAACAGTGTCCGTCTATTGCATCGGCCACGCTTTAACAGAATGATTGTGAAAAGTTTATTTGACACCCCGCCTCAAAACCCGCATTTTCATGGACCAAGCCATGGAAACCAACCTTACGGCAGAGGACATAATCAGCCGGGTGATCCGCTCAAGGCGCAGGACGCTGGCCCTGCAGGTCACCCCGGACGCAAGACTGATAGTGCGCGCCCCCTTCAGGGCATCGGAGGAATACATCCGCCGGCTGGTTAAAAGGAAAATGACCTGGATCATCAAGCGGCAGCGGATGGCGCGGGAAGCCTTTCTTTCCCGACCGCGGCACGCTTTCCGCGAGGGAGAAACATTTCTGTTTCAGGGAGAGCCGCGCCGCCTTTGCCTTGCGCCCGAAGGAAGCCCTCCGCTCACCTATAGCGAAGGCAGGTTCCTGCTCGCAAAGCCGCATGCGCCCGAAGCAAGGCAGATTTTTGAAAAGTGGTACCGCTCCCAGGCGCTATCCATCATAAAGGAGCGCATCAGGCCTTACGCCGCAAGGGCCGGCCTGGCCTATTCGAAAATCGCCGTGACCGGCGCCAGGCGGCGCTGGGGCTCTTGCAGCTCAAAAGGGAACCTTAATTTCAGCTGGCGCCTCGTCATGGCGCCACCCGAAATAATGGATTACGTGATTGTCCACGAACTGGCGCACATCGCGGTGCCCAACCACTCAGCGCGCTTCTGGCAGAAAGTCGGCGCCCTCTTCCCGGACCACCGCCGGGCAAGGATGTGGCTCAACAAGAACCACGCGGCCATGGACTTGTGAAGCGGTAAAAACAGACGGCATGCGAATTGCGCCGCCATTTCCTGCCAGATGTCATTCCCGGGCCGGGCGTTTCGGCCGGAACCGGTCCTGCCAGGGCATCGGCCAGGGCCTGTCCGCCTAACTCTGCGCAAATATCGTAGTAGAGCCGGCTTTACGCCGGCTATTTTTTCTGTCCGGATATATTGGCCGATATAAAATCGGCCCTACAAGCGCTATGTCCGCCTGCCCGCCTGCCCGAGCCCGGCCAGGGAGCGTCGGCCATGGAATCCAGCCTGCAGAATGGATGAAATCATTGCGGAAACGTTCAACTTCTCCGCCACTGGCGGATCCGCCCAAGGCGGACAACTTCCAACACCGGACGTTTCCGGGGCTGCATTATGCCGGGAAACAAGCCGCCGTCATTCCCGGGCCACCCCGCACTACCCCACCTGTCATTCCCAGGCCGGACGTTTCGGCCGGAACCGGGAATCCAGATCTTTATTGCCGCATCATGATTTCAGGCACATGGAGTTTACTGGATTCCCGATCAAGTCGGGAATGACAATCAATAATACAACATGTCTCATTCCTGCTAAGACATTGCCCTACCCAGCGTGTCATTCCCGGGACACCTGCCACGGTGGAACCGGGAATCCCGTCTTGCTGAATTCGAGTCTTATCCCGATCATCTGGATTTCCGCATACGCCTGCCCCCTGTCATTCCCGGGACAGACGCGTCGGCCGGAACCGGGAATCCAGATCTTATCCTTTCGAGCATCTGGATTCCCGATTCCGCGAACGGATCGGGAATGACAGTGATTAATGCAACGAGTCTCATTCCTGCCAGGATATTACCCACCCTGCGTGTCATTCCCGGGCCACCCGTTGCGGGTGGAACCGGGAATCCAGTCCTTCTGATCATCTGTATTCCCGCCCGCAGTGACTAAAGCCGGTTTGGCGGCCTGCAGTTTTATAGCGCGCCGCGCCGGATGGCGCCGCTGCCCAGAGAACGGCGCAGCTTATCCACCGCCAGATCAAGCTTCCTGTTCCTGCCATCCTGCACCCGGGCGGAGGTCCCCGCAAAAAGCTCCGCCTGAACCGGGGCGGCCCGGCCCGGCCCGGACAGGTTGCTTACGCCGAAGCCGACCAGCCGGATCGGGCGCCTGACTTTCTCCCGCTCGAAAAGCGCCATGGCGCCGGCAATCAGCTCGCGGTCGCTGTCGAGCGGCGCCGGGAAAGTGGCCTGGCGCGTGATGGTTGAAAAATCGCCGAACCTGAGCTTGATCCTGGCGGTCGCGGCCAGCTTGCCGGAGGCGCGCAGCCTTCCGCCGACTTCCTCCACCAGCTCCAGAAGGCGCTGGCGCACCCGCCCCTGATCAGGCTCGTCCCGGTCAAATGTGTGTTCGTTTGAAATGCTTTTTTCCTCCCAGCTGGTGACTACGGGGCGATCGTCGCGCCCGCGGACAAGGTCGGCCATGGCGGCGGCGCCGGACTTACCGAAAATCCGCTCCAGCGCCGCCAGGTCCAGTTGCTGCAGCTGGCCGATAGCCCGGATGCCTTCCCTGGCCAGGCGCCTGCCAGTGACCTGGCCGATCCCCCACATCTTCGTCACCGGGAGAGGAGCCAGGAATGCCGCGATGCCTGATTCGGTTGCGGGAACGACGGTAAGACCATCGGGCTTGTTGAGGTCGCTGGCCATCTTGGCCAGGAACTTGTTCGGCGCCACCCCCACCGAGGCCGTCAGGCCCGTTTTTTCCCGGATGCGCTTTTTAAGCGCGGAGGCGATGCTGATGGCATCACCCAATGCCTGCAGCGAACCGCCCACGTCGAGGAATGCCTCGTCGAGCGAGAGCGGCTCAACCAGAGGCGTGAACTCCTCCATGATGGCCATGATCCTGGCGGACATATCCGCGTAACGCTCCATGCGCGGGGAAACAAAGACTGCATGCGGGCAGAGCCTCCCGGCTGTGCGCGAGGGCATGGCCGAATGGATGCCATACTTCCTGGCCTCGTAAGAACAGGTCGAAACCACGCCCCGTCTGTCCGGCGCTGAGCCCACCACCAGGGGCAGCCCGCGCCATTCCGGGTGATCCAGCACCTCGATGGCCGCGTAAAAGGCGTCCATGTCTACATGCAGTATTTTCAAGATCAAAGACATTTGCCTTTCCGTTCCGGCAGAGGCACGCGCCGCAAGTCTGCCACAATGACTCCCGGTTATTCTTCCGTGACCACGACCGGCATGCCGATCCTGACCATGCCATGCAATTTTTCTGCGTTCCAGTTCGCCAGGCGGAAGCAGCCGTGGGATGCAGCCTTGCCTACGGATTCCGGATCGGGCGTGCCGTGGATGCCGTAGCCGGGGCAGTCGAGGCCGATCCAGACCGATCCCGCGGGATTATTCGGGCCCGGGGCGATTATGGCCTTCGCGGTCATGGCCCCAGCATCCGGATCGCCGGCAAACAGGGCAGGGTCAAAAGTGTAGTTTGGTTTTGAAATGACAGCAATCACTTTCAAAGTGCCTACCGGCCTTTTTTTCGCGCTGGCCGCAATGGTGCAGGGGAAGCAAGCAGCGACAGATCCTTCGGCATCAAGAGCAAATACGGTCTTGCGCGAAAGGGATATCCGCAGGCGCACGGCGCGCACCGCGGCGGCCGGGAAAGGATTTGGCACACTCAGGCATGTTCCCGCCGGCGGATTCGGCCAGGCCGCGCCTGGATTCAGAAGACGAATGGCCGCCTGCGACGCATGGTACTTTTCGGCAACCGCCTCGAGGACTGTTTCATATCCCATGGCCGGCATGGCGGCTTTTCCGGCCCAGGACGCCGGAATGGGAGTGAGGGCAGCAATTTCCTGTACGCTCACGAAATGGTTTGTGAAAAACCCCGCCCCGGTGCCAGGCGCGCCCGCGATGAGCTGAACGGGCACATTCGTCGCCGCGCTTTTCATCCATATTTCCGCGGCAAGCCCGGTTTTAACGCCGAACTTTCCATCTATGCATCCGCTCGAAAAATTCAGGCGATCAAGGCGGGTCTGTATGGCCACAACTTCTGCGAACTGCAGACTGCCTGCCGGCAACGCAGCAACTTCGGCCAGGGCATGCGCGGCAAGGAAAATAATTCCCGCCGCCAAGGGCGCATGGCGGGCACGGTGCTGCCTCTGATCAGGTGCTCTCATCTTTTTTGGGTCCGCTTCCAATCCAAGCATAGCGGATAAACATCCCAATACAAGGCGGCATTGTTCGCAGCCGGGTTCGCGCCGGCGGCACCAGCCAGGCGCATGGAAGTTTACAATTCTATTCTTGCAAACCGGATTATGTTTCAAGATGATTGTCTGAAAAGGAGATCTCTGGAAATTGCCTGAGCCTCATCCATTGGCATCCCCAACCGGAATTCATTGAGGTTATGATGTTTAATTTCAATCCTCTTGCGCCGGTCAAGCTTGCCCTGAATTACCTGAACCGGGCCACCGATCCGGACCGCGGCTTTGAGCCTTTCCTCGAAGGCAAACTCTCCGGCAAGCCGCCCTGCCTCTGCCATCACTCATATGATACCGGCGATGCGACCGCCAGGTTCATCATCGCGTTCATCCGCGCCAGGCAGATGATGGGAAGCCTCGAAATCAGCCCGGCGGAGGCGGCTATGCGCGCCAATATTGTCAAATACCTGCGCCCGGATGGCCTGACATGGAAGGCAGACGCGCCCTGGTCCTACCCCGTTGCGCACCTGTGGGACCAGGGCCGCAACCTGCGGGCCTTTATTGATCTTTACATTGAAGACAAAAATCCGGCCTGGCTGGAGCGATTCCGGGCAATGGCAAAGACGCTCGAAAACATTGCCGACAGACATGGAAATGCTCTGATATATCCCGCCTCGAGCGGCTGGGACGGGAAAACATGGCTGCAGAAGGTGCCGCGCGGCCTCGACTGGAAAGCGCCGCTCGGCGGCCAGCTCATCGAGCCCTTCGCGCGCTTCGCGGAAACAACGGGGGAAGAAATTTACCTGGACCTGGCCCGGCGCGTCGCGGACGGGTTTTTAGACGGCACGCGCTTCATCCAGCCGCATGGTTCTTTCCAGGGCCACTTTCATAACATTGCCGGCATCTGCGTGGGCTTGTGCATGCTCTCCCGGCTGGGCCGCTGGCCGCGCTACCAGGAGGCCGCGCAGCGGACATGGGACTGGATCTTCCGCAGCGGCTCCGCGGGCTCATTCGGGTTCGGGGTTGAAGTCGCCGGCAGGGATTGCGCCCACTGCGAAACCTGCTGCATCACCGATCTCATCCAGTGGGCGCTTGAATCGACCCGCGCGGGCCGCCCGGAAGCCTATGATGATGCGGAGCGTTTCGCGAGAAATCACCTGGCTGAGGCGCAGTTTCGGCCGGATCACGCGGGGCTTGTGAAACAAGGCGGCAAGATTCCGCCTGACACGGATGGAACCAAGTATGCCGATGCAGCCGATCGCAT
>JBAYWJ010000086.1:0-12448 GCA_041674125.1 Kiritimatiellia bacterium | reverse complement strand
ATGATGTGTTGGACAGCATGGAGGTAACCTGATCGCAAAACTTGTCTAAAACGTGCGTTTTTAAACGAATATTTGAGCGGTAATCCCGCTAAATCAGATTATTTTGGACAGCAGTGGTTAATTATTAAGCTTTCCGAATAATAATTGAAAGAAAAAGCATATGCATAAAACATTATTGACCATGGCCGTAATTGCAACCCTGGGCGCAGGAAACGCTTTTCCGGCCGATGAAGAAGACCTTGTGCTAGGCTTCCGCGGCAAATCGAAATACCAGGTTGTCGTGCCGGATGCATACGCCAATGAGGCCGTATCAGGCTCCGTTAGCAAAGCCGCGACGCTCATTACGAACGCCTTTGCCGCCAACGGCGTCATCCTCGAGGTGAAGCGCGAATCCGAAGCCGAAAGCGCGCGCCCCGGCATATATCTCGGCCCGACCAAACTCGCCGCCGCGAACGGCGTTGAGGCCGGCAAGCTCACGGGGTGGGGTTACCGGCACAAAACGGCGGGTGAAAACATCATCATCCTCGGCAACGACCAGCCGGACACCCTGGTCGGCAAGCGCGGCACCGGCAAGAAGGATGCTGAGCTGCCTTACGAGGGCACGTTTTTCGGCGCCTGCGAATTCCTTTACCGCTACGCCGGGGCGCGCTTCCTCTCGCCGGGCGACAATGGGACCGCTTTCGTTCCCGCGACCATCATCCACGTCCCCCGCGGCCTCGACTTCGAAGGAAGCCCCTTTTTCTCCGAGCATGACATCAAGGACATCAACGACTTGTTTCACACGGCCAACCACTGCCGCAGGTTCCAGCGCATCTGGTCACGCTGGGGCCACCAGCATCCCTCGGCCGTGCCGATCGAGGTATACGGCAAGAGCCACCCGGAATATTTCATCCAGGCTGGAGGGGTGCGCCAGCCCGAGCTTGGCACCAAGGACGGACATCTTTGCTTCTCGAACCCTGAAGTGCGCGAGCTGATCTACAAGCACATCCTCGACCGCTGCGACGAGGGCTTTGACATCGTCGAACTCGGCCAGGCCGACGGCTTCCGGCCCTGCGGATGCGAAAAATGCGCGGAACTTTACGGGGTGAAGCTCACCTCGGCCGCCACGGACGGCCTGGCCCATTACCAGGATTCGGCCTGGGGCGAGAAAATCTGGATAATGCACCGTGACATGGCGCTGCGCCTGCTGAAAGACCGGCCCGGCAAGAAGGTCATGCTGACTTCCTACGGCCCGACCCGCACAGCCCCGAAGACCATTTCGGAGTTCCCGCCCAACGCCATCATCGAAATGATGGATTCGAGCGAAAAATCTTTCGAGGCCTGGAAAAAAATCAAGGTTCCCGGCGGTTTTGCGGCCTACCTCTACAACTGGGGCACCTTGCACCTGAAAGGCATGACCGTATCCCAGATTGCCGAGCAGAACCGCCGCCTGGTGACCAACAACGTTCACATCGTGCAGGTCAACGGCGCCCCGAGATCCGGCGAGTGGGGGCTCAACGGGCCCATCATTTACATCTACGTGCGGCTTGGGATCGACCCGTTCGGCAAGAGCGCGGACGATCTCTTCAACGAATACCTGCAGGCCGCCTTCCGCGGAAGCGAGAACCAGATGCGGCGCTTTTTCATGAGCTTCCAGAAAAAGGTGGCCCTCCTGGATGTTATGCGGGAGTACATTTCAAAAATAGACCGCGATCCGATTTTTATTCTTGGAACATTATACACTCCGGACCTGATTAACACCATGGAGGAAGATCTGGCGCTGGCGGAAAAGAACGCCGTGAACCCCGATGTTAAAAGACGTCTGGACATCGTGCGCTATGAATTCGATTTCCTCAAGCACACCGCTTTTGTTATCAGCGCCTACCGGAATTACCAGGCCAGGAACGACGTGCCCGCCTTAAACCAGCTCCTGGACGCCGTGGATGAACGCAATAAGTTCGTGGCCGCCTTGGCCAATGGCAACGAAAAATATCCAAAGGGTAAAAACCCCGCCTTCCTCTACCTGAAGGATGAAAAAGGATTGAAATACTTCGAGTCATACATGGACCGGGCTCCTTTCAACTGGGACACGGCAAAAATGCGCGCCGCGCCTGAGCGCCTGCTCAAGCAGGAAAAATCAACTGAGGCCGCAAGGGCGGAAGGCGCGCCGAAGCTCGATTCTCCGGCCTGGGACAAGATCCCGGCCCAGCCGCTCGCGCCCGTCGACGTTTCCGTCTCCAACCTGCAGGCCGGGACAGAGTTCAAGGTGCTTTATGACGACAAAAACCTTTACGTCCGGGTCAGCGGCGACCAGCCGGCCTCCAAGATGAAATTCGCCAAACGCGGGCGCGACGCCGAGCTCTGGCTCCAGGAAAGTATCGTCATCAACGTGTCGCCCATCGCCGACAAAAGCCGCTATTACTATTTCGCCTACGAGCCGGAGCCGGAATCGTTCAACGACGCAGAGCACGGATTCATCACGGATATTTTACATCCGCGCTACGGATGGAACGACGAGAGCTGGAACGGCAACTGGAGCTTTGAAACGCGACTGTTGCCCGATAAAAACCGCTGGGAATCGATGGCGGTCATTCCTTATGAAACCATCCGCGCCGCGGCGCCCAAGGCCGGCGGCATGTGGCATCTAAACGTCGGGCGGGTTCACTTCTACGATGCGGATAAGAAGCCCAACAGCCGCGAGCTCTCGGCCTGGACCGGAGTGCTCAACCCCTCCCGCGTGCCCGGGGACGGCTCCTTCGGGAAGATGACTTTCAAATGAGGAATAATTATTCCTTCTCAAATAATGTGAAGCGAAATAAACCATGTACTGAGGCTGCTGGATGTCATTCCCATGAAAATGGGAATCCAGATTCATGTTACGTGTAACTGGATTCCCGCTTGCGCCTGCAGGCTTGCGGGAATGACAAGTGTTGCGCACAATCTAACCGGCAAAATTTCTGTCTTTGTATTGAATCAACCACACTTTTACAAAACGATCTGAAAATATAGAGTGTCGAAGTATTTACTTCGTAATTCTTTATTCCTTGTTCCATATTCTGCGGTTTAATTTCGTCGCGCCAAAGGCTGCTTGCAAGATCTGATCATTATGAAATACCGAATTTTATCTGCCATGCTCTTGATAATTGTCCTGGCTGGCCAAGTCCGGGCCATGGACTGGGGCGGCCTGGCCGCTGTGAGCCGGTTTTGCGAGGAAAAAAGATTTGACGAGGCCATCCGCCGGCTTGAAGAAATGGCCGCCCGAGCCGATAACGATGCCGAGCAGTTCCACTACCTCCAGAAAGCCGTGGAAATTTCCGGCAATTCCATGAAGGACTATGACCGTGCGCGCGCTTTGGCGGATAAAATCAGGGATCCCGCCTGCCGGGATGTTGCCATATTGCAGCTCTACTGGAACTTCAAGCGCTACGACGAAGCCCTCGCGCACGCCCAGGGCAAGGCCGTCGAAACCTGGCCGATAGGGAGCCGCGCCGCGGCCTACAACATCCTCGGTGAAATCAACCGCATGCGCAAAAACAACGCGGCCGCGCTGGAAAACTATGCCAGGGCCGCCGGGCTTCCGGCGGCGGCTGGAAATGTCCGCGGCTCGGCAGCCAGGGCCGCCGGCGCACTTTACCTTGAAAACGACGACCGCGCCCGGGCCGAGGAAATGTTCCGCAAGGCGCTGGCAATCTCCCCGGCCGCCTTTGCCTGGCGCTGCGAGAGCCTGATGGCCCTTTCAGGCATGTTAATCCAGGACAAGCGGACCGCCGAGGCGGTGGCGCTGTTTGAATCCGGCAAGGTTGCCAGCGACGCCGGCGAGCACTGGAAGCCGAGACTGCTTGAAGCCTATGCCCGGGCCCTCCTGGCCGACGGCAAAAGGATCAAGTCCATCGAGACATACGATGAGCTTTTGAAAAGCGGCATTTCCGCGGAATGGAAGGCCAGGATCGACAAGGACCTGGACAAGATCGCCGATAGTATGAATGAATAATATTTTCGCCCTTCTCCAAACATGACAGCTTCAATGGGCACAGCATCCTGCCGGCACGATATAATTCCCCGCCCCCGGCACTTCAAGCGTTTGCCGTGTTTTTTTGCTTTGAATAAAGACACGGTCATCGCGGCGGATGCCAGGTCTGAAAACACCGGGAAATATCTGGCTGAAACGCTGGCGCGGGCCGCAGGGTTCCGCCTGAAGCTGAAGCCGGCCAATGCCGCCCCGCGCTCCAACGCGATTATCCTTGGAATACGCCCCGCAGGGGGGAAGCGCGGCGATGAAAGCCACGAAATCCTGGCACGGCCCGATATTGTCCGCATCGAGGCGGCCGGAGCAGATGGGCTGTTTTACGCCTGCCAGACGCTGCGCCAGATGCTCCCTGCGGAGATTATCAGCCCGGCCAGGGCAGAATCCCGTCCCTGGCGTTTACCCTGTTCCGAAATCCGGGATTTCCCGCGCTTTCCCTGGCGCGGCCTCATGCTGGACACTGCCAGGTTTTTTCACCCGAAAGATTTCATCCTGCGCTACATAGACTTGATGGCCTTCTACAAGATGAACCGCCTGCACCTGCACCTGAACGACACCCAGTCATGGACGCTTGAAATTAAAAAATACCCGCGCCTGACAGACCCGGCTACCCGCTGGCCTCCCGGAGAAAAAGAGCGAGGCTCATATTCTCGCAGCGACATGCGCGAGATAGTCAAATATGCCGCCGCGCGCCACGTGATGGTCATCCCGGAATTTGACCTTCCCGGCCATGCGCGCGCGATTTTGAACGCATACCCGGAACTCATCTGCAGCCATATCCCGCGCCAGGCCGGAACGCACGATTACGGCGAAATGTGCGCCGGCAAGGAAGCCGTGTATGATTTCATCGGCGATGTGCTTGACGAAATTACGGCCGTTTTCGATTCCCCTTACATCCACATCGGAGGCGACGAATACGGCGGCTGGGACTGGGAAAAATGCCCCGACTGCCGGAAGCGCCTCAAGGCCGGGCGCCTTGGGGCGGGAGACACGCCTGAGCTCCGTCGTTTGTTCGCAAAATGCCAGGGAAGTTCGAGAAAATATCTCCTTTACCGCTACATGATGCGCCGGGTGGCAAGGATGGTTGTTGGCAGGGGCCGCATACCGGTTTTGTGGGACGACATGGCCTGGCGCGGTAAGTTTCCGGAAAAAAGCGTCATCATGCAGTGGCATTACCACGGCGCCTTTGACTGGATGCAGAAGGCGGACACGCCCGAAAACCCGGCCCGGGAAGCGGCCGAAGCCGGCCACGGCGCCATAATCGCCCCGCACAGCCACTGTTATTTTGATTTTTTGCACGGCGGGGCGATGCTCCAACGCCTTTACGAGTTTGATCCGGTCCCGCGAGGGTTGGCCGCCAACCGCCATAGCTTTATCCTTGGGCCGCACGCCTGCTCATGGGAAAGGCGCCCAGCGGACGTTGACTGGAAAGTGTTTCCCCGCCTGCTGGTTCTGGCCGAAAAAGGATGGGCCGCAAAGTCTTTGTGTTGCTGGGATGACTTCCGGCAGCGGCTGGAAAAGCATCTCCCGCGACTGCAAAGGCTTGGAGTGCGCTGCGCCAAACCGCTGCCCTGGCCGCGGAAAGAATTATCTTTTCAGTGGAAAGCGCCCGCTGGCGCCGGGTGGCAGACAAGCTGGCTGATCAACGAAATCATCGCGGGCAACGGAGAGTTCAAGGCGGAGGTAAGCATTACCTGCGTCAAAGGAGAGAAGATTGCTGCCGGCCTTGAATTGGCGGTTGACGGGCATGAATTTGCCCCATGCCAGGCGGCCGTGAGCAAAGGGCGCGCACGCGCGAAATTCATTTTCCGTTTCTGCATTAAAGCCTATAAGCCCGAATCGCTTTACATGCTCCGGCTTTCTTTGCATGGCAACGAAAAATCGCCTCTCTGCGGAAAGGTCCTTGTCAGAAAATCAAATAAGCAAAACGCATGACAAACAAAACAAAGATTACCAGCCAGGAACCGGCCCGCGCCTTCAGCGGCAGATATTGCGCGGGAAGCGGGGATGCGGAGTTCCTGCAGCTGGTGGATGAATCGTTCCAGTTCTTCCATGCCGGGGCTAATGTGCCCAATCTGACCATGCTCTACCACCCCGACTGGGACACGTTTGCCGAGGGCGCCGGATGGGGCGCCTGGTGGATCCAGAACGCCTACGGGTTTTCATATTGCGCCACGCCGTTTTTGCAGGAGCCGTGGATTTCTATCCTGCAAAGATCCTGGGACTTGCACTGGGACAACCAGGGCGACGGGAAGCGGAAAGGTTTGGGCGGCGGGAAGGATACCGCCGCGCTGGTCGCCCCGGACGGCAGCCTCGGGGACTGCGCCCTGCCGGGAAAGATCGTATACAAGCAGGGTGACGGCGACATGAAGGTCCACGACTGGTTTTACGAGGCCACCGCCGCGGGCATCATAATGCAGGCCGAAATTCTCCTGAGAAACAGGGATGGGGCGGCCATATTAAAATACCTGCCGCGGATGGCGCGGGCTTGCGAGTTCATCGAGCGCGCGCGCGATCCCAAAAACAATTTGTTCCTGGCGGGCCCGGCCGGCAACCTGCTGGCGCCGAGCTATGGCGGAGTGAAAATGCCCGGCGGAAACTTTGGCAAGGGGTACCTGGCGGGGCTTTCCATCTCCTATGCCGCGGCTTTGGAGCGCATGGTCGAGCTTTACAAGCTGGCGGGCGACCTGGCGAAGCTTGAAATATTCCAGCATCGTTTTGAAATCACGCGCGCATCCCTGAAGCTGCTTCAAGTTGATGGCGGGTATTTTGTGAAATCCATCGAGCCGGACGGCACGAAACATGGCGTGATCGGGCAAAAAAAATTCGGCTATCTGGAGGGCGTGGCCAATGCCGACGCCCTGGCGCTCAGGGTGACTGATGACGCGATCGCTGCAAAGATATACAGCCGAATAGCGGCGTTCGGTGAAATACGTCCCTTTGATTTCCTGCTTACCAACGCCCCGGGCCTGGACGATACCTGCTGGAAATGGGGCGTGCGCGCGCCGCTCGAGGGGAGCTATAATTTCGGCGACTGGGTGAACGGCGGCGCATGGGGAACCGTCGAGGGGCGGGCGATCATGGGTTATTACCGCCTGAACAAATTTGATGATATCCGCCGCTCGGCGACTCGCGCCATGAAGTGGGCGAAAGATTACCGTATGGACGCCCCCTGGAGCCAGCGCGGTGAAAACACCCATAACCGCTGGTCGGATGGGGGCGGCCACCAGGAGGGCGGCGTGGCCGTCATGGTGGATAACTTTGCCATTCCCGCCGCAACCATCCGGGGCATCTGTGAATATATTTACAAAGCCGACGGGATGATGCTGTATCCGCACCTGCCGCCTTCGGTCGCCGCCTATATCCAGAATGAGCCGGTCCGGTTTGGTAACAAGAAAATTTACATCTCAATCGCCAACGGGCCGGGCGGGATCAAGTCGGTCAGGGTCAACGGCAAAAGCATTGCGGCGGCGGATGATCATTTCCTGCTGGAATATGAAAGCCTGCCGCGCCGGGCAAAGGTTGAAATTACCATGGGCGGCGCTATCTCCCGCGTACCGGCCTTTCAGCGCTGCGGGACTTTAAAACCTGGCATGCAACACATCCCGGAAACGCTCAGGAGGCCTTACGCGCACATCAAGGCTATGAAAAGGATCTTGAAGAATGCCAAGGGAGCGGCATATGAACGGTCGTTTATTATTGAGGCGCTGGGGGCGATAGAGGCGGTCGCGGCGCGCGCACAGCTGGAGCCGGGCCCCGGTTTTTTCCGCCCGCTCACCCCGGAAAGGAAACAGGCCATAATCAAGTTCCACGCAATGACCGCCATGAACATGTACAGGGGACTTGAAAAGAGGCTGGCGAGCTATGCTTCAAGCGATAATGCACGTGAACAGCGCCTGGCAAAATTGTTTGCGAAGGTTCATAAATAATGAATGTGTGACAATATTATAAAGGCAGGGCGAGAGCCTCCGGCTTCGCCCAATTAATGACGGCGATGCGGAGACCACGCGCCCATTGATTGTCATTCCGGGCTTGATTCAGCCTTCGCAGCCAGAAGCTTTGCTTCAGCGAAGTAGGCCCCGGAATCCAGTCTTTCTAATCTGGATTCCCATTTAGATGGGAATGACGCTCTGGAATTGGTATAAAGAGAAATTAGCCGCACTACATTAGGAAAACAGGCATGAATAAAAAGAAGAATATATTGAGCATGATATTGGCCGTCATCGTGTCGGCCGGGTTCAGTCAGACGAACGTCGTCCCGCCGCCAAAGGAAACATCAAAAGATTCTACCAAGTCTGAAACCATCGGAGCGCGTGAATCCAAACATCCCGCCGCGCAGACCAGGTATGATTGCCGCAAGACCGATGAAACCATCATTATTGACGGCAAGCTGGACGAAGACGCCTGGCGCCGGGCGCCGATCATGCCGTTTGTCGGCATAACGGATGAATCCAAGCCGCCTTTTATCACTGAGGCCAGGATGCTCTGGGACGATAAATACCTCTATGCCGGCTACTATTTTGAAGAGCCCGATATCCGCGCATACTGGGGCATGGAGGACGCCAACTGCCCCGACGAGCTGAAGACGGCCCTGGCGGCGCTCGGCCGCCCGCGCAGGGCGGCGGACATCATGGCCGGGAAACGTGATGCCTGGGATTACCCGGAATGCACCATTATGACCGTCGAGCGCTTTGGCAAGCTGTTCCTCGACCCGGACGGCGACGGCGCCAACTATCTGGAGTTCCAGTGCAACCCGCTCAACAATTATTTCGATGCCTGGTACAAGCAGGGGTATTGCTACGACAGTGAAGGCAAATACAAGAGCCGCAACCGCTACCCGAGCGTGGAATGGAAGTGCCCGGGCTTGCTGAGCGCAACATGGATTGATGGAACCCTCAACGCCCCGCAGGATGTTGACCGGGGCTGGTCAATTGAAATGGCCATCCCCTGGACTTCGCTGGCGCCACTGACAAAAGGCAGCTGCCCGCCGGCTTCCGGGGACATCTGGGGCGCGCACCTCGGGCGCGTCTACCGGGACAGGATCGGCGGTGAAAACGAATACTGGGTCTGGCCGTTCCTGGCCATAAAAAATTGCCATCTGCCGGAAACCTACGGGCAGCTGGTTTTCACGAATGACCTGCGCCGGTTCGAGAGGTTCTTTGTCTGGGGCCGGGCCGGAGAGGATGAAAGCTACGCCCGGCGCCTGGCAGAGCTCGGCGTCACCGACGTGGTCGGCGGAACGCCTTCTTCCAATGCCGCGTCAATTTTCGCCTCCGCCGGCATCAATCGTTTCCAGGTCGTCACCCTCAACGTGAAGGGGTGGGAAAAGAAGTATCCCGATAAACCCCCGGCGGTCCAGAAGATGACCGAGGCCGAAGTGGCCGCCCTGGACATGATCAAGGGGGCCCAAACCACCCACCGGCCGTCAGCGGTCAAGGAAGGCGAAGCCGATGAGCCCCCGGACTGGAACATGACGGAAAGGCAGAAAAAATCCATCGAGGGCATGGGGCGCGCCAACTACAAGTTCCAGTCCAGGTACCACTGGGGCGGCGAGGCGGAAGGAAAGCACTGGCGCGGTAAAAATACGGAAGTGCTGGCCTATGAGGTGCTTTGCTTCAATACGCCCGAGGTGAAGGAGCTCGTCAAGGACCGGATCAGCGAGGCGCTGGCCGCCCCCGGCGTGAAAGGCGTGGCATTTGACGGCATCGGCTACCAGAACTACCACGCCTGTTACTGCCCGCTCTGCGAGAAACTGTTCAATGAATATTGCGAAAAGGAAAAGAAAGATCCGAAGCAGGGCGCGGCCCGCGATGAGTTCTCGCTCAAATGCCTGGTGGATTTCTACAACGAGATGGTTGATTTCGCAAAATCGCTCAAGGCCGACGCGGTGACTGTCAACCACATCTGGCCGGTCTTCATGCCGGAGCCCCTGTACGGCAACCGGCTCAAGATTGACTTCTGCGGACAGACCGCGGCCTGGTACTCTTTCTGGGATCCGTGGCGCATTGAAAAATATTCGCGGATTATCACGGCCGACCAGGATAAATACCACCAGGGCGTGAAGGGCGCGGCCTTCATCGGGTACTACGACAGCCCACTTTTCCCGGTCAAGACCCCGGCCAAGGTCGAGTCCGAGCTGCGGGCCATACTGCGCGGCGGGTCAACCTGCCTGATGATGTGCGGTCTGGAGGACATGATGAAGAACGATGAGATTGCGCTGGTTTTCAAAAAGTTCTGCCGGCACCCCGCGCCCGCCGGGAAAGGCGGCGGCAAAAAATAAGTTCTACCTTCTTAACAGCGCTATTCGGTGTTTTTCTGCAGCCGGGGTCGGCCTGCCCTGCGAAGTTTTCTGCATTGAAACGAAGCAGGGTGACCCCGGTTTTGGAGCTCTCCGTATCGGGTAGCAGACCTTTCCGACAATTTCAAGGCTGCCGATCAAGGTAGGCTGCTCATTTTTTTATTCTTCATAGCAGCCGTACTGTTCCAGCATATATCTGCCGGTCGCATACATCAGCCCGACGTACATCCGGCGCAAGTTCTCGTCCGGCTCGAGCAGGGTGTTAATTTGCCGGCCCAGGTAGGTAAAGGGCCGGCGGAAATGCGGCCAGGCGTCGCTGCGGCGCACGCCCGCGCCGCCTTCAAAGGTGAAAGCGCCCTTGTAGCCGCCGTCCTTCAGCCCGAGCATGATCTGGTCAAAGTTACCGTTGCCCATAAATGGCATAACGTGCGAATCCCGGTCGCCGTAGTTGTCGTGGATATGCAGCGCCTGCAGCTTGTCGCCCAGGTCCAGGATGCTCCGGTACTGGTCCATGCCGCGCATGTGGGCGTGGCCCGTGTCCCAGCAGGCAAACACCAGCGGGTGGTTGGCGGCCGAGATAAATTCTCGCATTTCACCGCCTGTGCGCAGGTAATAGCGCGGCATGTTCTGCTCGCAGCCGTTTTCCACCAGGAGCTGCACGCCGAATCTTTCCGCCGTATCGTAAAATTGCTCCAGGAACTTGACATTTTCTTTTATAAACTCAGCCGGGGTGCTCGCCGGGTCGGGATGCTGGGCCGCGTGGATGACCGTGGAGGGAATCCCCAGCATGGCGCAGGCTTCGATGACGCGCCTGGTGGCCAGGATCAGGGCATCCCTGTTTTCCCCGGCCTGCCAGTGTTCTCCATCCGGCGCGTGGGATTGCACGAAGGTAAATCCCAGCTTATCCGCCGCGGCCTGCGCTGCGAGAACCTCATTTTTCCAGGCGTCGCCCGGCATGATGTAAGCGGACCCCGGCCGGACAACGCGATAGAAGCTGTAATCCAGATGCTTGAACCCGGTGCCTTCAAAAAGCTTGACGTGCTCGGCCGGAATATCGTTTCGCAATCCGGTGAAATCGGCCGTGGTGGATGCCAGTTTCATATAATTTTTCCGCAAATCCTGCCCATAAGTTTATTTCAGCGCATGCTTTTCGCGGCGCGGGAGCGGCATTCCCATCCCCGGCAGACGGCGCAGCGCGCGTCGGCGCACCACTGGCAGCAGCGGCAGTCGGGGCAGGGATGCTTTTTACGTTTTTTACCCTTGGCTTTCACATTTGACGCGGGCCATCAGACATATACCATCTTGCGTGTCATGCCGCCATCCACCATGAAATTGGCGGCGGTGATGAACCCGGCGGCTCCGGACACAAGGTATGCAACCAGCTCTGCTACATCCTCGGGCCGGCCGACCCGCCCGGCGGGATGCTGGCAGTGATCGGCTTCGGTGAGGCATGGGGTTTGCCTGGCGCTCTTTTTCCGCGAGGAGCCTGTTTCGATCCAGCCGGGGCTGATGCAGTTGACCCGGACCCGCGGGCCCAGGCTCATGGCCAGGGCATGGGTCAGCGCAACAAGACCGCCCTTGGAAGCCGAATAGGCTTCCGTGCCAGGCTCCGACATGAAGGCGCGCGTGGAGGCGATATTGATTATTACCCCCCGGCGCTCTGCCAGATGCGCCGCCGAGTGCCTGGCGCACAGGAAGGCACCGGTCAGGTTGACCGCCAGCACCCGGTTCCAGTCCGCCAGCCTCAGTTTTCCAGGGGGAGCATTGGCCGTGACGGCGGCGTTGTTGACCAGGACGTCAATGCCGCCGAACCATTTTACGGTGGCCGCCGCCATTTTCCGCACGCTGGATTCGCAGGCAACATCGGTCGGGAAGAACCGTACTTGGCCTAGCTTTTTTAGTTCGGCCAGGGTTTCCCGCCCGGCCTCGCGGTCAATATCGGCAATGACAACCGCCATGCCTCGCCCAAGCAGCTGCCGGGCTATGGCCTTGCCGATGCCCTGGGCGCCGCCGGTAACGATCACCACCTGTTCCGCCAAGCCTTGCATGATTTTCCTTGTGGGTAAATTGATGGATTCATAAAAACTGAAAATTTACCACGGAGAGCACAGAGTCCACAGAGCAAACTACTGTAACAAAAAATATTT
>JBAYWJ010000085.1:0-12449 GCA_041674125.1 Kiritimatiellia bacterium | reverse complement strand
CACTCCGGTTTGTTGGTTAAACGGCTCGCTTAAGCCGCTCGATCTGTTTTTGATCATGATCGTTTTAACCCAAACCGGAGCTTTTTTCTATCAGTTTTAAAAATTATTTTGGCCAAGAGTGTTTTTGTTACAATCATTCCTTTGGTTTTTGTGTCATTCCCGCTTGCCTCGGCGAAGCCTTTGGTGAAGTCTGGGTGGAAACGGGAATCCAGATCCGATTAATAATGCCCCTGGCCCTTCAGGTTGGATAGGCAGCAATGGCGCCAAACAAGCAACAATCCGGAATAAAATCCTGGCCGCAGGCCGACCGGCCCAGGGAAAAATTATTGAAGAACGGCGAGCGCTCTTTGAGCAATTCCGAGCTGCTGGCGATCTTGTTGCGCACGGGCATCAGGGGCGCCAGTGCGATAGATCTGGCCAGGAGCATACTGGACAAATTCGGAACCTTCCGGAACATGGGCCACACCGATGCGCGGGACTGGAAACAGATCAAGGGGCTCGGGGCGGCGAAGATCGCGCAAATCAAGGCGGCCATTGAAATCGGCCGGCGGTTTCGCGAGGATGAGGCAAACAAGGCCAGGGATAAAATAGCCTCGGCAGGCGACATGGCAAGGATCATCATGCCGCAAATGCGGGATTTAAAAAACGAGACATTTAAAGTCGTTTATCTCGACAGCAAGAACGGAATTATTGATATTGCGGATGCGGCCTGCGGCACGGTTGACCGCGCCATGCCGATCGTGCGGGAAATCATCCACGCCGCGCTGCAGAAATTTGCCGCCTCCATCATCTGCGCCCACAACCACCCCTCCGGCGATCCCAAGCCAAGCGCGGAAGACGCGGCCTTCACGAGGGAACTGGCCCAGGCCTGCAAAACCATGCAAATCCGCCTCCTCGACCACCTCGTCATCGGCGATAACAGGTTTTACAGCTTCGCGGATGAGAATAAACTGCTAAACTGAAAAACAATCAGCTTGTGAATTGCCTATGTGTTTATTGATTGGGCAAAGAAGGAAAAAATGAATTTTCGGAGGGGGTACAAATGACGAAGCAAATTGCGCCTGCAACTAGAATCGCTGTTTTCAGAAAAAAAGAAATCAGGAAAGTCATTCTTAATAATGAATGGTGGTTTTCGGTTGTGGATGTGTGCGGGGCGCTAACGGATAGCGCTGACGCGGGCGCTTATTGGCGGAAATTGAAACAGCGGCTTACGGAAGAAGGCAGCGAAGTCGTGACGTTTTGTCACGGGTTGAAATTGGAAGCACCAGACGGAAAAATGAGAGAAACCGATTGCGCCAATACCGAAGGACTTTTCCGCATTATTCAATCCATACCCTCGCCCAAAGCCGAGCCGTTTAAAAGATGGCTGGCGCGGGTGGGGTATGAAAGGGTGCAGGAAATAGAAGATCCGGAACTGGCCACCAAAAGAACACGCGCTTTATACAAGGCCAAGGGCTACAGCGACGAATGGATTGAAAAACGCATGCGGGGCATCGCCATCCGTGAGGAACTTACCGACCAGTGGAAAAAGCGGGAAGTCAAAGAGCCCAAAGAATACGAGATTCTTACGGCGGAAATATCCAGGGCAACCTTTGGCCTTACTCCTTCGCAATATAAAAACCTTAAGGAACTGAAGCGGGAGAACCTGCGGGACCATATGACTGACCTGGAGCTTATCTTTTCCATGCTTGGCGAGGCTTCCACAAAAGAAATTACCGTGAACCGGGACGCGCGGGGATTTGATGAGAACAAACAGGCGGCCGTGGAGGGCGGGACTGTCGCCGGAAATGCGCGCAAAGAACTTGAGCGTAAAAGCGGCAAAAAGGTAACCACCGGCGAAAATTATCTCAAACAGCCGCAAAGCAAAAAACTGACAAAGTAATATCCAAATATTATTCATCTGCATCAGATCGAGATATTTAAATATTTAAAATCGTAAAACACGGTGTCGAAATGGCCGTATGGGAGGAATTTCATAAAAAAAGCATAAGCTAAGCGAATTTACGGAGAAAAAAACACGCCTATGCCCAAAATGCATGACTGGGAAGATCCGCAGTTTTTCGGGCGCGCTCGCGAGATGGCGCACAGCCCCTGGGGGGCGTTTGCCGATGAAAAAAGCGCGCGGAAGTGCGACCGGCAGTCTTCGCCTTTCGTCCGGTGCCTGAACGGTGCCTGGAAATTTCATTATGCGACCGATCCCGCAAAGATGCCTTCCGGATTTTTCAGCCCGGATTATGACGACTCCTCCTGCGCCGATATCACCGTGCCGGGCAACTGGCAGATGCAGGGCTACGACCGGCCGATCTACACCAATGTTCCGTATCCTTTCAAAAATCCCAATCCGCCCTTCGTGCCGGCGGAAAACCCGACCGGGTTTTACCGGCGCGCTTTCACCATTCCGAAAAGCTGGCGCGGGCGCAGGGTTTATCTTTCAATCGGCTCGGCCGACTCCTGCTGTTACGTCTGGATCAACGGCCGGGAAATAGGATCAAGCCAGGACAGCCGCCTGCCGGCGGAATTCGACCTGACCGATTGCGTCAAGGCCGGAAAAAACATCCTCGGCGTGCGCGTGCTGCGTTACTGCGCGGGAACTTACCTCGAAGACCAGGATTACTGGCAGATGAGCGGGCTCCAGCGCGATGTGTTTCTTTTCTCCAAGCCGCAAATTCACCTGCGTGATTTTTCAGTGCGCACGCTCTTTGACCGGAATTACCGCGATGCCGTGCTGGATGTCCGGGCGTGGCTCAATCCAATGGCCGGCAAGGAAGAATACCGGCTCGAGGCCAGGCTTTACGATCGGAACGGCAGGAAAGTATGCGGCAAATCCCTGGATGCGGTCCTGGGCGCGGACTCTGAAGGCCTGGTGTTGACGCAGAAAATAAGGCGGCCAAGGCACTGGACGGCCGAGACGCCCTATCTCTATACGCTTACCCTTACTCTCAGGGGGAGGGGAGGGAAAATAATAGAATGCGAATCATGCCGGGTTGGATTCCGGCAGGTTGAAATCCGGGATGGCGTGCTGCTGCTGAACGGAAAAAGGCTTGTCATCCGCGGGGTGAACCGGCACGAGCATCACCCGGTCCGCGGTCGGGCGCTGACCGTGGAAGACATGGCGGCCGACATCAAGGCGATGAAACAGCTTAACTTCAACGCGGTGCGCACCTGCCACTACCCCGACGATTCGCGCTGGCATGACCTCTGCGATGTACACGGGATATACCTGGTGGCCGAGGCCAACATCGAAACGCACGGGGTCTGGGGAAAACTTTCCAACGACCCGGCCTGGGCCGGCGCTTACCTGGCGCGCGCGACGCGCATGGCGTTGCGGGACAAGAACCATCCCTGCATTATCACATGGTCGCTCGGAAACGAGTCGTATCGCGGCCCGCACCACTCGGCCATGGCCGCGTGGCTCCGCCACTATGACCCGACCCGCCCGGTCCAATATGAAAGCGGCGACCCGGGGCCGGAGATCAGCGACATCTGGGCGCCGATGTACGCCTCCGTTGATTCAATCCGCAAGAGGCTGGCGCGCCCCGATGAAAAACGACCGGCGATACTATGCGAATATTCCTACGCCAAGGGCAACAGCAACGGGAACGTCTTCAAGTACTGGGAGCTTGTGGACGAACTCCCCCGTTTCCAGGGCGGTTTTATCTGGGATTGGGCCGACAAGGCCCTGGAAAAAACGCTGCCCGACGGAAGGAAAATCTGGGAATACGGCGACCCGGCCGATGAGCCAGCGCACGTCAATCGCATGTGTTTGAACGGAATAGTCTGGCCCGACTTGCGCCCGAAACCCGGCGCGATTGAAATAAAGAAAGTCCAGGCGCCGGTCCGCTTGTTTGCCCTGAACAACAGGGAACTGCTGGCCGGCAGGCTGAAGGTGGTCAACAGGCACCTGGCCTTGAATTTGGATTACCTCGACATCGAATGGGAATTGCTCAAAAACGGCCTGCCGGTTCAATCCGGCCGGATCAAGCCGCTGGATGTTGCTGCGGAAGGCGCCTGGCGCGGCATCCAGGCCGGCAAAAATGAGCGGGCAATGATAAACGGCGCGGCCAACCTGCGGGTGCCGTTCAGGCTTCCGCGGGATTACGGCGAATACATGCTGAACGTGCGGTTCTGCCTGGCGCGCGCAATGCCGTGGGCGCGGAAGGGGCACGTCGTGGCGTGGGATCAGTTTCCTCTGCCGGCCGGCAGGCTCCCGATGAAGGCTTCTGCCGGAAAAACCGCGGCCTTGGAACTCCATGTGAAGAAGTCGGAATGGGTAATCGGGGGCGATGAGTTCGCATTGGTTATTGACCGGGCGGAAGGGCAGATTGCGTCGCTCAGGAAAGGGGGGCACGAATACATTGCCCGCGGACCGCGGGAGCATTTTTTCCGCGTGCCCACGGACATAGATTACGGGAGCGGAGGCGGATCCCAGTATGGACGGCGCTGGCTGGAGGCCGGGCTGGGCCGGCTGGAGCGTAGGGTGGAGGCCGCCTCGATAAAACGTTTGAGTTCTTCGGAAGTGATGGTGAAAATCGAAACAAACCTGGCGGCTGCCGGCAGAAAAGCCGCTCTGCGTTGCACGATGACCTATTTCATAAATGGAAAAGGTGAAATCATGATCCACCTGCTTGCCCGGGCCGATCAATCTCTCCCGCCGCTGCCGCGGGTGGGCTGGGAAATGGTTTTGGCGCCCGCCTTCCGGCACCTGGAGTGGCACGGCCGCGGGCCGCACGAGAATTACCCGGACCGCAGTAAGAGCGCCATGGTTGGCAGATACTCAAGCCCGGTGGAAAAGCAATACGTTCCCTACATTTTTCCCCAGGAAAACGGCGGCAAAACCGGCGTGCGCTGGCTGGCGCTTAAGGATGAAACGGGCGCGGGGCTGAGAATCGGCGCCGGGAAGCTTTTTCATTTCAGCGCCCTGCCGTTTTCAACTGAGCAGCTCTTCCGGGCCGACCACGACTACAAGCTGGTCCCGGACGGTAAAATATATCTGTGCGTGGATGGCCGGCACTCGGGCTTGGGTGGAGATTCTGGCTGGCAGCCGAACATCCATCCTGAATTCCTGATCAAGCCTGGCCGGCACCATTTTCGCGCCAACCTGCGCTTCATCGGGCCCGCGGATAATCCCGGTATTACTTGATCCAGGGCTTTTCGGCCGGCTTGGTATCCCTGGCGGGCGCCTGGGATTCCGGTTTTTCAATCAGGACGGCCGGGGGAGCTTCGCCCTTCTCCTGCTTGAATTCATGTGTTTCCAGGGGGAGCTTGGAGCGGGGCACGGTGTAATAATTAAACTCGCGCCTGGGCGCGTTCACGTCCTCCAAATGCAGGTTATATTTGTCGGCCAGGCTTTTCCATTCGCGCGAGCTGAATTCAAAATGCTTGTCGAGCCCGTTGAGCAAAACGGCAGTGTCCAGGGTTGTCAGCCTTTCCACCTTGCAGGGCCACACCATGCCCTGCAGGAGGGATTTGGGCACGGTCTGATCGTCGCCGACCAGGATTGCCTTTTTGGGCGATGCCCCGGCAAAGCTGGCCATGCAGAAGTCATCCAGGGGAACGTACTGCCATTCCCTGCCGCTCCAGACATGGATCAGCGTCTGCGCCGGGACGGCGGCGGCCTTGTGCGCCGCGGCTTTGCCCCTGGCGGGTGCGGCCGGCGTGCGGAAGGATACCACCGTAACATCGCGCATGTATTCCATGTCGAAAGCCAGGTTTAAAATGCCCGGCCGGGCGGGGACGATGAGAAAAGTATCCGCACCCCTGGCACGCCCGGCGGCCGAAGCATTTTTCCCGGCGGGAATTGTAAGCGCGGCCAAGGCAAGAACCAAAACAAGGTATGATCTGGCTTTCATCGGGCACCTCCCAAAAATGTTAATGACTTAAATCTTTCCGTATTAGACAACATAACAAAACGGAAATCAAGAAAAAACTGTCATGACTCAGTTATTGGGGTACATAGATGAGATTTTCTGGATTCCCGTGCCTGCTCCGCCGAAGTAAGCCTTCTGGCTACGACCGTCCTTCGCCAACCATAGCGGGCTGCGCGACGGCGGGAGGCCGGACCGGGTCGGGAATGACAATCAGCCCCACATAACTGAGGGGTTACAAAAAACTCGCGCCAGCCACAAATGTGCGCCGGATCAACGGCGGCCGCCGTTGTATTTCCGGCCCGTATCGGCCTTGCGGCAGGGTCTGCTGAGCACGGCCACGTAAACGCTTTCTTCGCCGATGATGTGCTCCAATCCGGCAATGAGGGCCGCATCGGGAGTGACGCGGTACTCGTGCCCGCCGCCGATAAAAATTTCCTCGCCCTTCTGGAACTGGAGGCAGAAACAAACCGGCGTGGCCCCGGGGTGCTGCTTCATCAGCGCGCCTATGTCGCGGAGCAGGACTTCATTGACTGAGCCGGCCGGCATGTGGATGCTCAGGCGCTCGGCAAACAGGCGCGGGGCCTCCTCGAGCGGGTAGATTTCCTGCACGAACATACGGGTCTGTTCATCTTTCCGGGAAATCTGGCCGCAGGCCAGCACGAGCGCGCCCTCCACAAGAACCTTGTCGTATTCCTGCAGGTTCTGGTTGAAGATGATGGCATCGAGCGTGCCGTCAATATCCTCTATCCGGAGGGTGGCATACGGCTTGTTTTCCCTGGACACTTTCCGTTCCACCTTTTCGAGCACGCCTCCGATGCGGGTCATGGAGTTATCTTCCAGCTCCGCCAGGCCGCTCACGGTTGTCAGGCAGTAGAGCCGGAGCAGCTTTTCGTGCTGGGACAGGGGATGGCCGCTCATGTAAACGCCGAGCAGCTCCTTTTCGTCCGCCAGCATCTTGCTCTCATGCCACGGCGCGCAGTCGGGCATGGCATCGAGCCCGTTTGAAGCGGATGGCTGCTCAAGGCCGTCGAAAAGGTTTCCCTGGCCGGACAGCCGGTCGCGCTGGATCGAGGCGGCGCGCTTCAGGGCGCTGTCGATGGCTCCGAACATCTGCGCGCGGTGCGCGCCGAAACTGTCGAAAGCGCCGCAGCTGACCAGCGTCTCCAGCACCTTGCGGTTTACAAACTTGGATTCCATGCGCGTGCAGAAATCGGCCAGGCTCAGGAAAGGCCCGTTCTTTTCCCTTTCCGCCACAATCGCCTCGGCCGCGCCCTCGCCGATGTTCTTGACGCCGGCCAGGCCGAAGCGGATGGATTTTTCCAGGGGCATGAACCTGGGCGCGCTCTTGTTTACGTCCGGCGGCAGGATTTCAATGCCCATGGCGCGGGCCTCGCCGATGAAGAGCGGCATTTTCTTGGTGTTGCCGCTGATTTCGCTCGAGAGCAGGGCCGCCATGAATTCCTCCGGGTAGTGGGCCTTGAGGTAGGCGGTCTGGTAGGCGATGACGGCGTAGCCGGTGCTGTGCGACTTGTTGAAGCCGTAGCCGGCGAACTTGGCGATGTTGTCAAAAATCTTTTCGGCCTTGTGCGCCGTCAGGCCACCGGTCTTGCGGCAGCCCTCGATGAATTTCTGCCGCTGGCTTTCCATTTCCTCCGGCTTCTTTTTGCCCATGGCGCGCCGCAGGATGTCGCCGTCGCCCAGGCTGAAGCCGGCCAGCACGTGCGCGGCCTGCTGGACCTGTTCCTGGTAGAGGAGCACGCCGTAAGTTTCGGAGAGGATGGGCTCGAGGCGGGGATCGTCGTAAGTGATTTTGGTCCGGCCGGTTTTGCACTCCACGTACTTGTCGAGCATGTTCATCGGGCCGGGCCGGTAGAGGGCGATCATGGCGATCAAGTCCTCGATGCGGTTCAGGCCGATGCGGCGCACCAGGTCGCGCATGCCCCGGCTTTCAAGCTGGAACACGCCGATCGTGTCGCCGCGCTGGCAAAGGGCGAATGTCTTTTCGTCGTCGAAGGGTATCTTGTCTATGTCGGGTGCGGCGCCCTTTGTCTGGGCGATAAGCTTCACCGTCTCCTCCATGACGCTGAGCGTTGTCAGCCCAAGGAAATCGGCCTTCAGGAGTCCCAGCGCCTCGACGTGGTCCTTGCTGAACTGGGTGATGACCTGGCCGTCCTTGTCCTTGGCCAGGGGTATCATGCGGGAGAGCGGCTCCTTGCTGATGACCACCCCGGCCGCATGGACGCCGGCGTGGCGGAAAAGTCCCTCGAGCACAACTGCGTGCCGCATGATCTTGCGGGCGTTTTCCTCCTCGCGGCAAACTTTCCTGAATTCCGGGTTCTGCTCCTGGGCCTTTTCAAGTTCGATATCCACCACTTCCGGCACCATTTTGGCGTAGCGGTTGCAGTCATCCAGGGGTATCTCGAGCACGCGGCCCACGTCGCGGATGACGGTGCGCGCGCCGAGCGAGCCGAAAGTTATGATCTGGGCCACGTTGTCGCGCCCGTATTTTTCCCGGACGTAGTCAATGACTTCCTGCCGCCGGAACTGGCAGAAATCTATGTCGAAATCCGGGGGAGAGATGCGTTTGGGATTCAGGAACCGCTCGAAAATGAGATTGTAGCGCAGCGGGTCCACGCCGGTGATGCCGAGGGCGTAGGACACCAGGCTCCCGGCCCCGGAGCCGCGCCCCGGCCCGACCGGGATTTTATGCTCGCGGGCAAAACGGACGAAATCCCACACGACGAGGAAATAGTCCACAAAGTTGGTCTTGACGATAACGCCGATTTCGTATTCCAGCCGCTCCGTTATTTCCTTTTCGCGCTTATCGCGGGGTTGGGAGGGATTGGCGATGCCGTAGCGTTTACTGATGCCTTCGCGGCACAGCTCGCGCATGTATTCCTCGGCGGAACGGCCGCCGGGCACGGAGAATTTAGGGAAATGCGACTCGTTGAAACGGAACTCCACGTTGCAGCGGTGCCCGATTTCGACCGTGTTGGCCAGGGCCCCGGGCTGTTCTCCGAAAAGGGCCTCCATTTCCCGGCCGCTCTTGAGGAAAAATTCGCTGGACCCGTAGCGCATGCGTTTGGGATCGGAAAGGACGGTGCCGGTTTGCAGGCAGAGGAGGACGTCGTGCGCGGTGGAGTGGTCCTTTTTAAGGTAGTGGACGTCGTTGGTGGCCACGAGGGGGAGGCCGGTTTTACGGGCCAGGTCGAGCAGGCCGCGGTTGACGGTTTTCTGGTCCGGGAGGCCGTGGTCCTGGAGCTCGATGAAGAAATTGTTTTTGCCCATTATTTCGGAAATCTGCCCGGCGGTTTGGAGGGCCCCGGCGCTGTTCCCGGCCAGGAGCTGTTCCGGGATTTTGCCCTTGAGGCAGGCCGAGAGGGCTATGAGGCCCTGGCGGCACTCGGCGAGCAGTTCCAGGTCTATGCGGGGCTTGTAGTAGAAGCCCTCGAGCTGCGCCGCGGTGGCCAGCCTGGTCAGGTTGGCGTATCCGGCCTGGTCCTCGGCCAGGAGGACAAGATGATTGGACTGCGACTTGCCGAATTCCGATTTCCGGTCATGACGGCTGCCTGCCGCGACGTAGACCTCGCAGCCGATGATAGGCTTGATTCCCTTGGCGACGGCTGCCCGGTAAAATTCCACTATGCCGAACATGACGCCGTGGTCGGTGATGGCCAGGGCCTTCTGGCCGAGCGCGGCGGCGGTTTCTATGAGCTGGTCAATCCGCGCGGCGCCGTCCAGGAGGCTGTAGCTGGTGTGGACGTGGAGATGGACAAAAGGGACAGGCATGGCGCATATTCAGGCAAAAAAGGAACAAAGGCAGAAGGCTTTGAAAATAGGTTTACTTGTCAGTTTCCTTCAGGCTGAGGCCGTCCACGAGGAACTTGGACTCGCCCTCGCCCATCCGGAAGAAGAAATTAAAGCTCTGGTTGGTCTGCACCGTGCAGGGGCATTTGAACTTGTAGTTGCGCTTGACCCAGGTTGAGGAAGGGGGGATGGTGCCGTTGACTTCGCGGTATTCATGCCGCGGCGGCTCCACGTCGGAGCCGGGGAAAGTGGTCTCGATTGTCCAGAGGCGCCAGATGGCGGGCCGGCCATCGAGGACGGTGGAAAATGAAAGCTCGTATTTCTTGTTCAAACCGAGGTTGATACGGTTGGCGGAAGGATGCGGGTAGACCATTTGCGCGCCGGATACCTGCTCGATGCTCGTGTTGGGGTTGATGGTCCGCGCGTAAGAAAGGTTGTTGCGGATCCAGCCCGGGTAGTTGTTCACGTAGCGGAAATACATGAAGTAATTGCCCGAAGCCGGCCTGGTGGGGAAACCGGGCTTGAGCATGACTTCCTTCTCGGCCGAGAGGAGGGTGGCCGTGTTGCAGAAGCCGCCGAGGAAATTTTCCCAGAGCACGCGCATGATGCCGCCCACCCAGTTGGCCGGGGCGAGCATGTCCTTCTGCACGTCGGTGCCCTTTACGGGCGCGGCCGAGTCGAACTTGGGCTCGGTCTTGGTGCCGGAGTTGAGGGCGACGTATACCTTGCCCTTTGTGGACCCGAGCACGAGGTCCATCAATCCGTCATCGTTCCAGTCGCAGGGGTAGCAGTTCGACATCTTGTCGAAAATCTCCTTGTCGCCTATCTTGAGGTTGCCGTCAAACTCAAGGATGGCCGGGGCGAGGTTGCCGCGCGCGGCGGCCACGAAGTCCTTGTCGTCCACCGCTTTTTTGGTGCCCTTGTGGAGCCGGATCTGGCCGGTGCGCGTGCCGACGATCAGGTCGTCAAGCCCGTCGCCGTTGTAGTCCGCCACGCAGGGGGTCAGCTGCTCCGCGCCCTCGCCGTAGGCCAGGTAAAACTCGCGCTCCTCGCTGAAGACCGGCTTGGTGCGCGAGCCGCTGTTCACGAACATGCGGATGCTGTTGGCCGAATAGGTTCCTTCGCCCAGGAGCAGGTCGGGCTTGCCGTCCTTGTTCCAGTCGCACACCCAGGGAGAAAGGTAGTTGCCCTTGATCATGGGGTTTTTGCCGATCATGAGCTGGGGCAGGCGGTCCTGGGGGTCCTCGATATTGAAGGTCGGCTCGAGGTAGCGCGGCGCGGCCATCTTGCGGGTGAAACGCCATTGCTGCTTGCTGCCCAGGTTAAGCAGCACGGCCACATCACCGTAAAAAGTGCCGATGACGATATCGTTGTCGCCGTCGTTGTCCCAGTCAAAGACGTTGATTTTGGAGACCCAGCCGATGAAGGTCGGCACGAAGGTGCCGGTGGTGAACTGCGGCTTCCCCTTGGTTCCGGAATTGAGGTAAATCCACACGAACCCCTTGGTTTCGGCCACGACCAGGTCTTTGAGCCCGTCGCCGTTCATATCGGCCGCGTTCGGGAAGGAGGGGATATCCGTATCTACCATGTTGCCGATGTCGTTCAGTACCGGCGAAGACATCACGCTCACGCGCAGGTCGTTTTCGCTGTCAACGCCGTCCCAGAGGTTGGCGAGCGGGACCGTGTCCTCCCCGCTCAGGTTGGCGGGAAAAAGGTCTTCCCCGGCGGCGGTTATACCCTGGGCGGAGGCTGAAAGGCTTGATGCGGCGGCAAGCGCCAGCGAAAGCAAAATACCGGGCAAAAATTGATTAATCATTTATTTTTTATCCGCGGCCGGCTTGGCGGTTGAACTTTCATCCGGCTTGGCGCCGATCGTATGGTGCACCCGCTTCGGCTTTTCTTTTTCAGGCGTTTCCTCGAGCTCCTGCTCTTCTTCCTTCTTTACTGGTTTTCTCATGCCGCCTTCGCCCGCGGCCGGCAGCTCCTTGGGAAGGAAACGGAAATGCTTCTGGTAGCGCGTGAGCAGGTGCACCACGACGTTGATGCCGAACTTGTAGTTGTCGCGCACGGTGTTGTCGTTGACGTTGCGGTAAATGACCCCGGAAACCGCGCGCGGCGTGGAGAGGTGCGGGCCGTAGACCCAGGACCAGACCGGCCTTCCGCCGGGATTGGAAAGGTTTACGCGGCTCCACTCGATCTTGCCGTCGCGATTGAGACGCGTCTCCCAGAAGTGTCCGTAGCCGTTCAGCGTGTAGAGCACCGCCAGCTCCTCGCCGACGTTGATGATTTCGGCCGGCTCCTGGTAGAAATTCATGCCGGTGGGGAGGGTGATGTCCGCGAAAAACGTCCCGAACATTTCGTGGTCGGGATTGACTATTTCAAAATCGCGGTCCGGGAGGACGCGCTTGATTTCGCGCCGGAAGGCTATGTCGAAGCGCGAGCGGCGCCCGGCGAGGGCGCTGTCGGCCCAGACGCAGCCGCCGAGCGTGAGGTAATCGCGCAGGTTTTTCACTTCCCGGTCAAGGAATTTGAAATCCTTGTGGCCGGTGAGGTAGACAAAGGGCGGCTTGAGGGTGAAAATCTGGTCGGTGCCGATATCCAGGATGGCCGGCGTTACCTGGGCGTCGATGCGGTCCTTGGACCACTGGCGGATCTGGAACATGAGGTTTTTAAGGGCGCTCTGGTCGAAGTTGTTCGTGCCCCGGCCGCCGTTGCAGTACCAGTCGCCGTCCTGGTATTGCGCCTGGAAAATGGTGAACTTTGCGCGCACGCCGT
>JBAYWJ010000084.1:0-12477 GCA_041674125.1 Kiritimatiellia bacterium | reverse complement strand
CCGATGGGCAAAGGAATCGGCCATTGATCCGGAGGCGACAATCGTTTCACCAAATGGCGAATATTCATAATGCCCGGCAATGCTCCCGTCGCCGGCAAGATATTCGGAAACATTCCCGTTTGCGTCATAGGCCACGGCATAGGCATTTGTACCGTTGACGACCGAGAGCAGGCCCCCGATGCCGCCGGCGCCTTGCAGGCTGCCGCTGAGATCGAGGCCCCAAATGTAGGAATTGGTAGTCCACAGTCCCAAAGTTCCAGAGTAGCAAAGTTCCTTAGCCAAATTCCAGGAATCATAAATAAATCCACGAGATTCAACCAATGACCAGTCGTTGCTTACGAAATGATAAACTGCCTTGCCGACTCTCCTGCTCATATAATCGTATGCAAACAGAACCTTAATACGCGGAACGGATGCGGGAAGCGTGGACAGGGTTTCTGCGGCAACAAGACGGTTCTCCCCGTCCCAAGAATAATTGAATCTGCCGTCAGAAAGCAAGTTGCCGTCATCGTCATAACTGAATTGCTCAGGGCTTTGAGCGACGAAGACATGACCGGTTTCCGTGGTGACGATGTCGGGGTCATTGGTTCCCGGGGGATTATAGACGCCGACGACGTTGACTTCCTGGAACACGGACGCGGAATCGTTGGTCACGGTCAATCCTTTATGCCAGTATTTGCCATGCCGGTTCACAGTTAAATTGTTCACAGTTACGGTTGAGTTGGTTTCGGCGGAGCCGAGAATGTCAATGAGATCACTGACAGTCCGTAGGCTGTAGGCATTTAGACTGTTAGCGGTATAAGAAACTTCCTCATTGTCGCGGCTGGCAGCCGTCCGGATATTCTCATATTCTGCAGAATAATGGAATGTTGATAAGACTTTATTTTGCACACGCCAGCATCATTGACGTAATCATATTGGCTGAAAACCTTGGTGTCTATCGAGATTCCAACTTGAAATTGACTTTGCATGTGGCCTTTATGCACCAAAGGCCAACCCTTAGCTTGCCGAATGGAACGCACCTTCCTATCATCCCTATTTGCGGAATTACATTTGTTCATTTTTTATAAATGGCGCCATCAGCAGCGGTTAGTCAAAGCGGAGCCGTGGCGAATGCGATCAGTATATTTGAAGCCCGCATTCCTTGATCAGCTTTGTGGTAGAGCATTTTTGCAGAAGCAACTCGTGACTATTGCCGTATACGCTGACAATCACCCCGTGCAATTTTTCCCTTGCATTTTTTTTCAAAGTTGAACCCATCGCCGGCTGGCAGCATTCAATCCCCTGGCAATCAACGGCTATGCTCTGGCCCCTGGATAATGTCGGAAGCGGGATGCGCTCAACCTTTGCCCTTAACGTCTCGAATTTGTCTTCGGGATCCTCAAGGTAATATTCCACAACAGCCATGCTTCCCTGCGGGATCATTGCCCTTTGCGCCGAAAGAATAAGCCGCGGGACATAGAGAAGGGAATCCGACTGGAACTCGTTCCCGCCGGCAGCCTTGTCGATTTTACTGGTGAGTTTCTTCAGCCTGACATCAATGCCATAGTTGATGGCGACAGATTTATTAATGAAAGGACTGTCAAAAAGGCTTATAGCCCCGCCGGCGCCGGTCAAAGCCTTCCCCGGCGGCAAAAAGACATAGGCGCTGCTTGCCATCGCTTCCGTGGCGCTTTCGACATAATCTTTCACATCCGATCTTTGCTTTGCGGTTTCATCGAGTAATTGTTTTTGATATACAGCCAGAACTTTCCCGGCCTCTGCCTGACAAGGAGAATCCTTGTTCGCATTGATCGCATCCTTGAGCACTTGAATGGCGGAAACAATGTTCTCATGCTTTTTGGAGTTGAGAATGGCGGTCAACAGGGGGTCCTTGACCTGCCCTTCCACCCGCGCCTGCAAATTGCTTAATATCCCCAGGGCAATATCCCTGTTGGCCGCCTCGGGATATTTGGCCAGCGCATCGGCAAGGAGCTTGACGCCGGAAGAAGCATCCGCCTCCTTCTGGGCTTGCTGGATAGCCAGGTCAAGACTTTCCGTTTCCTGCAATTGTTTTTTGGCGAACAAAACCATCTCTTCCGCATCGGCGCGATTGGTGGCGCAAGGGCATTCCGCCAGGGTCTTTTCCAGCAACTTGATCCTGTCCTGTATATTTTCGGTCATCTGGGCGTTGACCAAGGCCGTGGCTATCGTATATGTATCGTTCACCCGCGACTGGATAGCCTTTAGCAGCGTTTCGGCTTCAGGGAGATTGGTTGCCTGGCGATATTTTTTTGCAGCCCACATCAATTGATTGACGGCGCGCGCGCTGTCTTTATCCTCCTTTGCCATCAAAATCACTTCGGCCAGCTTTTCCGTGTCGCGGATGGCAGCCTTGCTCTCCGCCAGCAATTTCCTGGCTTTATCCTTTTTGCCGAACGCCAGCGGATATTTCTTGATGGCCGATTCCAGGATGGTTATGGCCGCTGACTTATTTTCCTGCTTCCGGCTGAGTTCGATTTCGCGCTCCATACCTTCGTTAGACTGGGATATTTTTGACACAATCCAGATCACGACGCTTAGCGCAACAAAGAGCAAGAGGCAGGTATTCAAAGCCGAGCGCAATATCCTGAAAGTGCGATGCGCAAAATTGAAACCCGGCGACACTTGCCCGTCGCCCCGGCCGGCATGATTCAGAGCCGGCGCCGTGTCATTTGCCGGCGCCGCCGGTTGCCGGTTCAATACGGCATTGGATTCGTCATCACTGGAAATCTCATCGCGCTTCGACTCTTCAGGCAATGGAGAAGCCTCTTCCGGTACGATAATTTTATTCCCGCATTCAAGGCATTTTACTTCGTCGCCGGCAATACCCGCGGCGGCGGCAAACGTCACCTCGCATTCGGAACATACGAAGAAATACTTTCTCTCCGGTATGCGCACCGGCTCCCCGCAATCAATGCACTCGATGACAAGCCCCGCGCCCTGCTCATCAACAGCCAGTGATTTTCCGCAACTGCATTTAAAATATATATATGCCATGGTTTACCAAGCTATTTGCGATTAACTTATTTCAGCACTTCTTCCATACCGCTGATCCGCCATATCCCGATAATTACTTATATACTTTACACCCGATTCTGCTTAAGTCTAGCGCACTTTTCTGCTACTGGCAAGCGCTTTTTGATGCCGAATGGAGCGCCGCCGCGCCGGGCCGATCATAAGCGCCGCCTGCCAGTCTGCCTTGTTTATCCCGCACATTATATATTTTATATTTCACGAACGCCAGACTTCTATCTCGCGAGTAAACGGCACGATATTTGATAGTTTTTCAATATTATATACGTTTGTCAATAGCACTTTTCTGCTATCTTGGTTCACTTTTCTGCTATCACGAGTCCTCGAAACAGCCCCGGATGAGGGCCTGTCATGGCCTGAGATTGCGGGAAAAAGCAGCTTCCTTCCTTTCCTTCCGGCATGCAGTCTGTATCTATTATGCTTCCTGATAATAACTTATTTCCTTAATTTTGCACAAACACCAGCTTGGCTTTGAGTATTATTCAATAATGACAGCGCGCAAATGATTTTTTGCACCATTTTTTATTTTAACCCAACAGGTTATGCACACGTTTACCGTAAAACTGGTGTTTGCACAAAATTAAGGTATTAAAAAACTTATCTGGATTCCCGTTTACACGGGAATGACAATACCCACCGCGCCGCAGTCATTCCCGAGCCGGACGCTTCGGCCGGAACCGGGCCTGCCCGCCTGCCCGATCTCGGCCAGGGAATCCAGTCTTGATCCAAATCATCTGGATTCCCGATTCCGCGGACGGATCGGGAATGACAGTGACCAACGCAGCGTATCATTCCCGGGTATGCGCACCGCCCACCGTGTCATTCCCGGGCCGGACGTTTCGGCCGGAACCGGGAATCCAGGCTCATTGCCGAATCATGATGCAAAGCACTGGATTCCCGTTTGCACGGGAATGACAATGACTATTGCAGCGTGTCATTTTCAGGTAAGCCGCGGGCTTCAGTAGGGCAGTCATCATAATGCCCAACTCATCAATACATTCCAGTTATGACAACCGGAGTGTCATTCCCGGGCCGGACGTTTCGGAAGGAACAGAGAATCCAGGATCGATGCCAAATAATGCGCTTCCGCCTCCGCTCAGAGCAGGCGGACAAATCACAAAAGCTGCAAATAAAGCGGCATAATGGAAGAACGTGCTTCCGGGATATGCAGAATGCCGGAATCCGGACGCGAACAGCGCAGGCAACTGCTGCGACTATTCAATTATCCTGGCGTCCGGGCGGGGGCTAACCGTGTCATCAAACAGGGCAAGACGATACTCGTCCGGGGTTTGTTTCGTAAGCGATTTAAACTGGCGCAGGAACAGATTTGTGTTCTGATATCCCGCCTGCCGGGCAATGGCTTCCACCTTGAGCTGGCGCGAGGCCAGCAACAGTTTTGAATCGGCTATCCTGCGCTGGATGATATAATGCCTGATCCCCATACCGGTTTCCTCATTGAAAATATGAGACAGGCGGCTCGCCGAATAGCCAAACTTTTTGCACAGGGATTGAATATTTATCTCCGCGCGGAAATTCTTTTCAATATGTTTTATGGCCTTGACAAGCTGCGGATATGGGGCGGGCGCCTCCGGCATACGCCGGCTGTTTCTGGCCATGATAATGATCATGCACCAGATCGCGCAAAGCATTTTTTTGTGCCAGTACGACCGTTTATGTTTCATTTCGTCACAGACAACCTGCAAAAGCTGCTTGATGCCGGCAACATCGGGCGCCGGAATCAACACAACATGCGGCAGGTTGCGATATATCGAGCCAGGCAAGTAATTGCATATGATGGACTTCGGGAAACGCAGGCAATATTTGTCCATGTAACAACCGCGTTCAGGAATACAGCGCTGGTTGTCGTTCGGCCGGCTGACCAGGACGCAATTAGGGCTGAAATAATAACAACGATTATTTACGAAGTATCTTCCCCTGCCCTTCACGATAAACTGAAAAACCACGTTGGTATTATGGTTAAGCGAATGCGAGCTGTTCTTGCCGCATATCCTGAATAACTGGAAGAAAAGGCCCGCCCCGGATGAATATGATTGAAATTTAGTATTCATTTTTCCTCCAAACCGAAAGCTATAATTATGATGTATATAAAGTGGGTCGCAAGGCGTTTTTCATACAAATACATTATACATTTATTGCATGACAAAACAAGATATTTCTAACCTGGCCGGCTTAATCAGGAAAGTCTTGCGGCAAGGGAAACCGCAGCCGGCAAGGATATCTCCCGGTCCTGTATCGCACCTGTCATGCCCTAGCGGATTTTGCGGCAGGTTCAAGTCATCCGTTAAAATAGCCAAGGCCTTTCAGCTGGCGCTTGATCCGTTCCGATTCCATTTCGCACGCACCTGCATCGGCTGCTTTTTCAAGGATGTGATTGACAAATTCTTCCGCCGAGGAATATCCTTTTTCCACGGCCAATATTTTCAAGCGCTCATACAGAGCGCCGGGAATTTTTAAGTTGTGCCCGCTCATGGCGGAATTATTATATGCAGCTGCTTAATAAGGCAATGCAAATACACAGCCTTGGAGGAGATATTATGAATTCGGGATTCAAAGCAGCATGGCGATCGGCCTTGGTGATGAACCTCTCAACGCCGCGCGCTGATTTACAGTTTTCCGGGGCGGTGCGAGGCAGGATTGCCATGGATCGCACGCGCGCCGTTTACCGTTACATTTGCACCCTGTAAATGACACCGTGCATCTTTTGGGCCGGGAAGCTTATCTTTAGGCGCCAGGTGAAGTTCAGCGCCAGGCGCTTGAGCATGGCGTAAGGCACCCACCAGGGGCGGGTGGCGTCTATGCGGTCTTCGCCGTAGAATATTACCCGCGGATCAACCCCCGCCTCATCCAGGCACTGCTTCAGGTCGCGCTTGATTTCCATGTAGCCGATATGGACCTTGAGGTGCGAAAGGCCGCCGGCAAGCGGAAGCATGGGCGTTACCGTGAACCCGCGGGGCTCATCCGTGATCAGCACCGAAGCCAGGACGTTATGCTCGTACATGATGCCGTCCTCGAAAATGGTGGTGGTGATGTAGGGCGGCACGCCTTTCTGCCCCACCAGGCTGAAGAGGGCCGTGCCCGGCAGGCGCGGCCGGGAGGATGAGCCGATGTAGCGGGCCACAAAGTCCGGCCAGGAGGTCGCATGCCGAGCCTTCAAATGCGCCAGACGCTCCTCCCCGCGCGACCAGGCCAGGAAGAGGCCGAGAGGCAGGAGGGAAATCGCCAGCGACCAGTATCCCCCGGACGGGAACTTGGTGAGGCAGGACCCGAAGAAGACCGCGTTCACCACGAACAGCGGCACGCAGGCCAGCAGCCGCCCCCACGCCGCCCGGCGATAGTAGATGAAGGCCATGAGCGCCGTGGTGATGGCCATGGCGCCGGTCACGGCCAGGCCGTAGGCCGCGCCGAGGTTTTCCGATTTCCGGAAATAGACCATCATGAAGATCACGCAGGCCATGAGGGTCCAGTTGACCGCCCCGATATAGACCTGGGATTTGAGGCGGGCCGAGGTGAAATCAATCTTCATGGGCGGGAACTTGCCCTGGCTGACGGCCTGGGAAATGATCGAAAAAGCCCCGCTGATGAGCGACTGCGAAGCAATCACCGTGGCCAGGATGGACAGCACCAGGAAAGGGATGTAGAGCGCCTGGGTCTGATGGTGCACCATGCCGAAGAGCAGCACGGAAGCCTCGGGCGCGTGCATCAGGAAGGCCCCCTGCCCCAGGTAGGACAACACCAGTGCCAGGAATATGATCCGGCCGGCCCGGATGATGGGCTGGCGGCCCACGTGGCCCATGTCGGCATAGAGCGCCTCGGCACCGGTCACGCACAGGACAACCTGCGCCAGGACCAGGAAGGTGGCGAGCCCGTGCTGGCGGCAGAAGGCGAAGGCGTAATACGGATTCAGGGCCTTGAGGATGGCGGGCGTTTCCAATATCGCCAGGAAGCCGGTCAGGCTGAGCGCGGCGAACCAGAGCGCCATGACGGGGCCGAACACGACGGCCACGCGGTCGCCCCCGCGCTTTTGCGAAAGGAAGAGCCAGACCGCGATCGCCACGGCCGCCGCCACCACCGCGGCCGTGGGCAGGTGCTCGAACCCGGAGATGAGCCGGACGCCCTCAACGGCGGAAAGGATGCTGATGGCGGGCGTAATGACGCCATCACCCAGCATGAAGGCGGTGCCGGTAAAGGCCAGGATGCCGATAACGGCGCTTATTTTACCGGGCGGTATGTGCCGGTCCGCAATGCGCTTCAGGATAAGGGTTCCGCCCTCGCCGGCATGATTCAAATGCATGGCCAGGAAAACGTATTGCCCGAAAATGATGACGGCCAGCGTCCACAGGATCATGGAAGTTATCCCGAGGATGTTTTCGGCGGAAGAAGGCAGGAAGAGGAAAATAATCGTCAGCGTGTAAATGGGGCTCGTGCCGATATCCCCGAACACCAGCCCCGCGGCGCGCATTGTGGCGCGCCAGCCGCCACGCCCGGCCGGATGCGGCGCGCAGGATTCAGTTGTCTCGGGAGAAGTCTGCAAGTGTTGCCGCTTTCTTGCCAGTCGGAGTGTTTACACAAAATAATTACCATTAAAATATACGGCCCCCGGAAGATGTCAACAGGCAATTTTACCGGATCAGCGCAAACCCGGCCCGGCGCGGGGCGCGGTGATCCGGTTTCGCGGGAACAGAGATATTTCTTTAAATTTAGGCCTCTTTGTGCCATAATATTAAAGAAAGGAACACAGTCATGAAAAATAATATTATCGCTCTCTTTGCCGGCGTTATTCTCTCAGTTCCGCTGGCGGCAACTGCCGCGCAGTATGGTGATTTTACCTATGAGACGGATGGCACCGCCGTAACCATCACCCGTTACACCGGCGCCGGCGGCATTGTGGTCATCCCGGACGCCATTGACGGCTTGCCCGTCACCGGGATCGGGTACTTTGCTTTTTATGCATGTACCGCCGTGACCGTCGTAACGATTCCCGGCAGCGTCATAAGCATCGGCGAAGGAGCGTTCCAAAGCTGCCTCAGCCTGATCAGCGCCACAATCCCGGAGAGCGTCACAAGCATCGGGAACAGCGCGTTCTTCAACTGCCCCAATTTATACTGCCTCACTATTCCCGGCAGCGTCATAAGCATCGGGGACGGGGCGTTCCAGGGCTGCTACATCCTGACAAGAGTTTATTTCAGCGGTAACGCCCCCGGCCTTGGCGGCCTGAATGTGTTTGCCGGCGACGACTATGCGAAAGTCTATTACCTGCCGGGAACTACAGGCTGGGGCCAGACGTTTGGCGGCCGACCGACCAAACCGTGGAACCCGATGATCACCGCCAACGGCCTGGGAGGATATGCGTATCTTGACGGCAGCGACGCGATTACGGTCGCCGTGGCAATGAATGCAGGAAATAATGCGGGAACGCCGGTTGACTGGTGGGCCGTGGCAAATACCGGATCATCCTGGTACTACCTCAACAGTGCTGTGCAATGGACGCAATTTGACGGCAACCTGTCGAATTGCCATCCGGCATACCAGGGCGCTTTGTTCAATCTGCCTTCAACGGAAGTGCTGAACATAACCGGCCTGGCAGCGGGTTCATACAGAATCTGGTTTGCACTTGATTATCCGATGGATGGCATCCTGAACCTGAACGGTCCGATCCTGTTTGACTGGGTGGATATTACGGTGCGGTAACGCGGGCCAGGCAATGGTTGTTCCACCGTCTGCGGCCCCGCCGCCGTTTCCGTTAAAGCCCCCGCCCGCTGAATATGCTTGCATTTATTTCACGCACAAGGAACATTCGGAAAAAACCATTCAAAAGAATCCATGGACAACTTGAATCCAACACAAAAAAAATCCAAAACCGGTTTGGCACTTGTGCTGGCCCTGGCCGGGCTGGCGTGGTGGTATGCGCGCCGGATGATGATCACCTCGCGATCGTTCAAAGCCCGCCGGGCAAAGCCAAGGCTCGACCGCCAAACCATGCGCCAAACCCGCCGCAGCCATGCCGCTAAAATGGAAAAATCACGCGCAAAAAATATTTAGTTCTTAACAAAACACTCAGTCATAGCAGCATCCGGAATTAAAACTGGTAGGAAATCCCGATTGACAGGACCGGATAAAACTGGAATTTGTCTGCCTCGTCCTGAACATCAGCCTCCTCCTTGGCCAGGTCCGCCTGGAAAGCGGGATTTCCGGACATGGTGCCGTCGGCCGTCAAGCTGACGCCCGGGACACCCTGGAACATGACCCCCAGGTCAAAGACGAAATTCCAGGCCGTGTCCGGACCAACCGCATTGCCGAAGCCAAGGCCGATATAGGGGGCAAATTTCCTGAAGTCAACACTGCCGGAAAGTGTCCCGATTTCCCCGGGCGTATATTCATGGTCGCCTATTTTCTGCACATCGTTAAGTTTCCCATCCAGGCTGGCGCGGTTGTTATTATACATAACGCCGCCAGTGATCCGGAAATTATTATAAAAGGGATGATAATCGAGCATCAAGGGAACCGAGGCCATGTTGAGCTCAACCCCGTAATCAACATCCTTGATTTTACCGCTAAATCGCAGATGCATATAGTTGCCGCCCATCCGCACATTCAGCACCTCTTCTATTACCCCCAGGGTTAATTCAACGCCCGGCCCCAAGGTCCCGACCTTGAGGGCCAAGGCGACATCCGGCAGATAATACTCGTATTCCTCTTCCTCCAAGCTCTGCGCGGGTGCTCTGGCCGGAGCGGTTGCGGCGACTTTGCCCGCCGGTTGCTTCTGCGGCCGGGCCGGACCCGCCAACGCGATCCATGGCGTCAGCCCGAAGATCATCAAAAATCCCACCGCAATTATCCGGGCGCGCGCATTTCTATTCCGCATATTGAGAGTCTCCTTGCACGGGGCGTTCATTGACCAGCCCGGACTCCCGGCAGTCCAGGATTAACCTTTTGAAAATGGATGGCATGATACCACGCAAAGCAAACCTGACAAGAACCTATCTCAAAATTTGCTTGGGCATGCCAATTTTGAGATAGGTTCAAGCATCATTCGCGATTTCGGGCAGGACAAATTGCTTAGGCAGGAACTGTTTTATTCAGGACGCCCTTCTCAAAGGCTGGCCCTGCTACCTTGCCTTTAAATACTCCATCCATATGGCGTCCAGCGCGGCGGCCGCACCCAGGCGCAGCCTGACATCCACCAGACCCGACACTTCCGTGTCGCCGGGATTGATCTCTACCGTCGGCTTTCCCGATCGGGCCGCCTCAACTACCGGCCCGCTGATGTAAGGGAAAACGCTGGTTGTGCCTATTGAAAAATAAATGTCGAAACCTCGGGAGAGCTCACGCTCAAGAAGGGCAACCTTTTCAACCGGCAGCATCTCGCCGAAAAAAACCACGTCCGGGCGGACGGCTTTCGAACACTTCGGGCAGCGGGGCGGAATTTCCAGCCGCCCGTAATTTTCCACCGCGTTCCGCCAGCCGCATTTTGTGCAGACCAGGTCGTGCAAATCGCCATGGATATCAATCACGTTGCGCGAGCCGGCGGCGCGATGGAAGCCATCTATGTTCTGCGTCAGCACCCAGACGCGCCCAAGGCGCTTTTCCATAAGCGCGATAATCTCATGACCGCGGCTGAAAACTGCATAGCGGCAGTTCTTCTCGATCCGCGCCAGGTATTTCCAGGTGATTTCCGGCCTTGTCGCCAGGGTCGCCCCCGCCAGGGCCGTTTCCACCGGAATGCCGTCTTCGGTCAGGCTGCCGTTATACAGCCCGCCTATACCGCGGTATGTCGGCAGGCCCGCATCCGCGGAAATACCGGCCCCGGTGATGAAGAGGATGCTTTTGCATTTTTTCAAAAGACCGGCTACCAGTGTTATATTTTTAGATTCATTACGCATTGTTATCCCACAGAATGCAGGTTAACAGGCTATTGGTTGATAGACTGTCAGGAAAACCGCTGAAAAACAGCATTAGTTGCCAATATTTTAAAAACAACCGGGCCGGTTGTTTACCGATGAATCTTTCCGCCTTTAACCTTAAGCCTACTCGCCTGAGCGAGCGTTGGCCAGGAAATCCAGTCTGCAGAATGGATTGAATCATTGCAGAAACGTTCAACTTCTCCGCCACTGGCGGATCCGCCCAAGGCGGACAACTTCCAACACCGGATGTTTCCAGCGCTGCTGCATTATGCTGGGAAACAAGCCCCTGTCATTCCCGGGCCGGACGCTTAGGCCGGAACCGGGAATCCAGTCTTGATCCAAATCATCTGGATTCCCGATTTAGTTTACCCCATGCTCTGACACGGGGCGGACGGATCGGGAATGACAGTGACTATTGCAGTGTATCATTCCTTTTATCACGGCGGCGGAACAGGCAGCCACACCTGCCAGGATTGAAGTCATCATTGATCAGGATTGCGGAAACCGACGGGCGCTAGGCCGGCTTGCTGTCCAGGGCCTCGCGCACCTTGGCGGCCAGGTCGTTGATCGAATAGGGCTTCTGGATGAAGCGGATGTCTTTTGCCGGCGGGCCTCCCGCAGCGAGCAGCTCCTCGGAGTAACCGGAAGTGAAAAGCACCTTCATTCCCGGATGGCGCTTCCGGATCTCGGCGGACAAATCACGGCCGTTCATCTCCGGCATGACCAGATCGGTCATAAGGAGGTCAACCTGGCCGGCATGCTGATCGGCAAGGCGGATGGCCTCCCCCGGCGAAACCGCACTGAAAACCTTGTACCCAAGCGATTCAAGCATCAGGCGGATCAGGTTAACCAGCCGGGGCTCATCCTCGACCAGGAGCAGAGTTTCCTGGCCGGGAGCGGCCGGGGCCGCTGCGGCGGCGCGCGACTTTTCAACTCCGGCCGAATGCCGCGGCAATAATATCTCAAAGGTCGTTCCGCGGTTCGGCTCGCTGGTGACGGCGATGTGGCCCCCGTTTTGTTTTACGATCCCGTAGACGGTTGAAAGGCCCAGCCCGGTGCCTTTCCCGGCACCCTTGGTCGTGAAAAAAGGCTCGAAAATATGCTTGAGAGTCTCACTGTCAATTCCGCAGCCGCTATCCTGCACCGAAAAGCGCACATATTCCCCGGGCGCAGCCCCGTCCGGCAGGCGGCCGGCACCCGCCTCGAGCTTGACATTGGCCGACTCGATAACGACTCTGCCAGCGCCTGAGATGGCGTCGCGGGCATTCACACACAGGTTGGCAAGGATCTGTTCGACCTGGCCGGGATCTATCTTGACGGGCCAGAGATCCGCGCCCGGCCGCCAGATGACCTCTATGTTCTCGCCGATGAGGCGCTTGAACAATTTGAGCGTGGCGGCGACGCTGTCGTTCAGGCTGATGACTTTCGGGTTTGCCGGCTGGCGGCGGGCAAAGGTTAAAAGCTGCCGGGTGAGTTCGGCCGCGCTCTGCGCGGCCGACTG
>JBAYWJ010000083.1:0-12513 GCA_041674125.1 Kiritimatiellia bacterium | reverse complement strand
GCAATGGTCATCATCCAGTTCCGATTGACCTCCGCCGTAGTCTTTTTTAAGCCAGTTGTCGACAATGGCCGCCGCATAAACCGAAAGGTCCGCATTCTCCACGGCCCGTGAGTGATAGACATCGAAGACAACCTCGACCGTGGCATCCGCCGGGTTCCGTGGGGCAAGATGCCCTGACCAGGCATCCTTGAGAACATCGACGTTGTCTCTGATCCCATCGGGATTCTCGAAGCGGACCTTCCATTTTGGACGCAATCTTGCGAGTTCATCCACGATCACGCTCAGCCATGCCACAGCGTCATCATCCCAGACAAGAACCTTATATACCTCGATATTCATGATTTTCTCCTTCCAAAAGGATAAACGAAACGAACCCGTCTCTGCAATTCATCGATAATCGTGTGCGACCAAGGCCGGCATCCCAGGCGGCGCTGATAACTGCGAATGCACTGCAATCCTGAAATACCGTCCTTGATGGCTCGAAGTTCATGGCGCATGCGCTCGAAATCAAACTTGCGCGCTGTATTCAGACAGACCATACAGGGCTCGGCGTCGATCTCTTCGAGGGACAGGGATACGGCATCGTCCGGCCCGAGTTCTCCGTGTTTGATCAAATTATCGACGATCTCGTCCACGATGAGTTGAAAGCCTTCCGGCACGACGTCGTATTGCATCTCCTTCGGAAGCCGATCCTGTATTTGCGGAATTTTCCCGTAGCTGGGCGTATGACTATTGTCCTCGACGTACTCGCGCACAATCTCGTCGAAATGACGCTTGATCTGATCCCCTCGCAACGCCTCCACATTCTCCTTGGCGAGGAACCGCCCCCCCTGGCGCGCGTCTGAAATCAGTAAAAATTGTACCTTGTTCTGGATATTGCGCAAACGCGCCCTGACATGTTCAATACGCTCCTGGTCAAGGACGGGAAGCCGATCGAAGCCTGCCAGTTTGTTTCGTTGAAGCAAGCCTACAACGTCCTGCAAGTTGCCTTTCAACGTGTGCAGGGCATCCTGGCGAAACTCCTGTTTCTCTTTGGCCGAGAAGTCATGCACGGACTTCTCCCTGCCCACCATCGACGCCATAACCGCCCATGCGCGCCATGCGGAGTGGCTCGGATGCAACCGCCTGGGGAGAAACATTTGAAGAGCGGTAGAACTGATTTCCGAGTGTTGCTCGGAATCCTCGTACGAGATGTCGGGCACGAAACCAACTGTGACGAGACTCTCAGGGGAGGGACAAGTCACCGCCTGGAGAAGCATTTGCCGGACAAACGCTTCTGTGTGATGGTGTTGGTCCTGAGCGCCAAACAGGCTGCCTACAATCGGCACTAGCCGGGCGAAAGGCTCCGACTCATTCACCTCCTTCACGAGAGGCAGTGCCAAGTCGCGCAGCTTATCCAATGTGGTTTCGCGATATGCCTCCATGAAATCCGACAGGAAGAATACGAGAAACATGTCATTCCCGATCGGCTTATGATCCCGGGGGCGCATTTGGTGACAGATAGTATCCGTCGCCGAATGCAGGCCGTGCAGAAGATTCTCGTGCCGGTCGCGGAGCCTGTTTAACCAGTGTCTGCAAATCTTAACATCCAAGAATCTATAGTGATGTTTCCTGTCCTGGTCATACGGAATGGCCGATACAGAATCACTGAGCCCAATGCTTCCGGCAATATCCGCCTGCAAGATGACTTTAAGACGAGAGAACCCCATGAGGAAATGACCCCACATCGTTGTCTTGGGATCCGTAGCCCGATCTTCCCGATCATCAATCGCTTTTCGAAGGAGAAGGACACTCAGGTAAAAGGAAATCACACAGCCATGGGCTCGGCATGCAAAAACCGGCATCTTCTCCTCGAATTTCTTAGATTTGGACTCCGCGATGTTCCAGGACTCCACGCTGCCGCCATGAATGTGCGCGGGAAATACCTTCATGGCCTTTTCGAGAAGATCGATGGCCATAGCTCGTCGCTTTTCTTCGTCGGCGTGGTCGGAAGCGAAGCGAGACAACTCGTACATCGCTTCAAGAAATGTCCGCTCGCCTAAGGGACATCCTTCACGCCTTTTTCCCGTTTTTCCTTTTTTCATCATGCTTCAATTCCCGGCGGAGCACGGCCATAATCTCTTCCGGTTTGAGGGACGGATAGAATACGCCATAGTCAACCACCAGTTGTTCGACGCCTTTTCCGAGATGATCCAACCAACTAGACGAAGATTCTACAGCAAACAAGTCACGGGTAAAGCCTCGAACCACGCTTCCCCTGCCCTTTCTCCCGGGGAGTACTCCTGCACAAACGGCAAACGCCACGGCCCTGAGCCGATCGGCAACAAGAAGGCGTTGCTTCGGATTCAAGTCTGGGAAACAATTAATCAGCGCCTGTAACGGTTCGGACTGGGATAAATCGCCTTTTTTTGAGGCAATGGAGAGTGCCCTCTCGACCCCCACCCCCATCTCAGCCAAGGGGATTTCGAGAGGCGTGAGTCGGCCGGGTGTGGGCTGTTGGTAGTCCAGGAAGACCGTCGTGGCCAATTCCTGTTTGCCGCCGTCCCGGCCGGGAACCAGCACTTCAACCAATGGTCCCGCGACCTTTTCCCCGGACCGACAGCCAAAGAAATGCGACTCGTGGAAAGTTATCCTCTCGTTTCCAATTCCAAGGCGTCTTAGTATCTCTTGGGTTTCCGTGTCTTTGGGTGTTCCAAAGGAACCACCACCGGCAAAGAGTTCAAAAGAAAGATCAGCATGGGAAACTCCTATCACCTGGCGGCACAGATGCAAAAGCACTTCCAGCGCTCGTCGGCGTGGACAAGCGCCGTCAACAATGGCCCCCGCCATTTCAAAGAAGCTCAAATGCCAGGGAACTTCATCCGCCACTACTTGGTCGGCATCATGAACCCGAATGCATGGTTGGATAACCCCATAATCTTCGATATGGTCATCCCGCGTCACTTGCTCCGAAGGCAATAGAGTCACCGCGAGACTCATGGTGAAATTGGTGCCGAGTTCAGGATGGGCAAGCGGTTGAGGGTCCCTGATGCGGCACCCTTCGCGTTCGATTACCGAGGCGATTTGGCTCCGAAATCCAGCATATGTTGACTCGCCCATATTGTCGCACCCTATTATTGCGCACCTTAATTTTGCAGTCAGCGCACCTTGGTCATCTCCAGCCTCGGCAGGAGAGTCCCGTCCGGCCTCGGAGTCACAGAAGTTCCCACCCCGTCAATCTGCTTCTCGTTCAGCAGGAAGTCCCTGATGTCCTTCGGCTGGCTCTTGCCGGCGGCCAGAGCTTTCGCGACAAACACTGCATCGTTGAAAGCGATCACCTTGATCGCGGACATCCCTGCCAATGTGTTCGTTACCTGTCCTGAGGTAACTGCGCTGTTCAAGGCATCCGGATCCTGAACAAGACGAGGATAGGAAAGCCCCTTTGCGGCATCTCCTGCAACCTGGCGCGTGCTTGGCACAACATCGAACGCCACCGTTGCCAGCATCGCTCCCTTGTAGCCTCCCTCGCGAATTGTGCGAATGAGTTCTCCAAGGGAACCACCAACGCCCACGAGAACAATGGCGTCCGAATCTATGGCGGCGGACTTTAAAGCGATCGGCTTCAGATCGGGAGCCTTCGGATCATATCGAAGCACCTGGACATTGTCGCCAAGGGCCTTGGAGAAAGAAGCGCCGTAGTCATCATCGGATACAAGAGCCACGATATTACTTGCCTGCAAGGTGTTATGACAGTATGTCAACAAGAATGCGGCCTCTTGGTCCGCTGTCTGGCTGTGGCGAAGCGTTGTCCCATCGCGCAGGGAAGAGTGTGTTGAATCGGCGAACAGCAGGATCCCTTCAGCGTCCGCTAAAGGCTTGAGAGCGACGGCAACGTTACTGAGGATCGCGTTGCAGATTCGCGCCTTAAAGCCATCAACAATACGTCTGAATGCCAGCACGCCTGTCTGAGGATCGCCTTTACTATCCTCGACCTTTGCGTCCAGCCTGTACTTGGTCCCTGCCAGGATGTTCACATTGGCGTATCGGACACCATCTTCAAGTCCGATTTTAGCCGATTGACCAACGCCGCCATGGGACCGGTCAGGGGATAGACGCCGCCGATTACCACCACCTCGGGTTTCTGTTCCTGCGTTTTCTGACTGGATTCTTGTTTGCCGCAACCATTCAGGACGCACATGCCGGCAACCAGCACTACTGCGACCAGGAGATTCGCGAGTCTCTTTGTTTGCCTTATCGTCACCTTCATTTTGACACCTCCAATGCTTTATCCGCTTTCCGGATTTTTCCGTCCTTAAGATCGAACACCTTGATGTCCCCGGCATCTTCAATTTCTTTCACCAGCCGCGCCTCGCGATGTTCAACGAACAGAACTGTCTTACCCGATCGAGGCGCGGCCAAAAGTGTTCTAACGACCATCTCGCCGAGACCGTTTCCCTCCGACAGTCCCGCCAGGGGCTCGTCTATCAGGAGGAGATCGGCCAAACTGGCAAATGCCATGGACAACGACAGGACCTTCCGTTCTCCCCCGCTGAGCAGTCCGGCGCGGACATGCGACTGCTTCTCGATGAAGGGAAGCAGCAACTCCGGGATCCCCTTGCGGGAGTTGCCGTGGGAACGAGCGGAAATGAGGAGATTTTCTTCGACCGTGAGTTCGTCGAATACCCCATTCCATTGAGGAACAGCATAGAGGTCTGCATATAAGTAGCCTCCGCTGAATGGATTACAACCCACCCTGTTCCCCTTGAAGAAAATGGCTCCCGACACACTGGAGAGCTGCCCCGACAGTGCTTTCAGAAACGTGCTCTTACCCGAACCGTTCGCGCCTCTGATCATGACCAGATCGCCACGGTCTGCGGACAGCGACGTATCATTGATGACCGCCGCACCTCCATATCCTGCGGTGAGATTTGACACCTCAAACAACATGGAGACGCCCTCCTTCAAGCACCATGGTCCTACTGCAGATATCACGAAGCACTGACTGGTCGTGTTCCACAAGAATAGCGGCCATTCCCTGCCGGGTGAGTCTTGTTAATGCCGTGGTCATCACGCTCTGACTGGCTGCATCCAATCCTGCCAGTGGCTCATCGGCCAGGAGAATCCTCGGGTTCATCAGAAGATAGCGGGAGAGCAGTAGTCGGCGCTGTTGTCCCTGGCTCAGGATAGACGCCGGCATGTCCTTGGGCAGGTCTTCGACCAGGTTGCCGAGCTCCGGATTGGTATTCTGTTGACCTCCGAGTATCCCGGACCGCAAGTGATCGGCGACGGTCATTTCCGTCCAAATCCTGTTCTCCTGTGGAAGATACGCGATCCCATGTCGAGCGCGCTTCCAGAGAGGCCATCGAGAGATATTCTCCGCCTCGCGTCCATTGGTGTTCATCACGACATCTCCAGCCTGTGGTTTAAGCAAGCCCGCAAGTATGTGGAGAAGCGTGGTCTTTCCACAGCCGTTCTCACCGTAAATACCCAGCACTTCACCCGAACCAAGCGAGAAAGAGACTTGATCCAGCAGGATCCAATCCCTGTGTACGCGGTAACTGAGTTGACGAACTTCCAAGAGCACCTTGTTATCCTTTCTGCTTGGAACTCCATGGGGCGCGAATCCATCCGCGCCGGCTCGCGCAGATTATGCCGACAGCAACCATGGCAAACACGATATTTCGAGCAAACTCCCCTCTTTCCAGACCCAATGGCAGGACCCGCAGTAACTCCGGCAAGATCACCAGGAAGACGGCGGCGACAAGGGGCGTTATGGGCCCAGCCGACCGAGCCACGATTATGGCCAAGAGCAAGAGAATCGACTGATGAATGGAAAATCCGGTATACATGATGGCGCCCGAATACATGGAATAAAGAGCGCCCGCCAATCCAAGCGACACTCCCGCGAACACATAGACCTTGAGCCAAAGCAAAGACGGACGGATACCGACACTCTGTGCGGCCAGCGCGTCCTGACGGATCACGGCCAAATCACGGCCGACCTTTGATCGCCTCAATATTACACAGCCTGCCACCGCCGCCGCCAGGAGCATACACGCGCAGGGCGCAAGAACGCTCACGGAAACCGTGCCGAATCCGACGAGCCCCAAGCGCCCACCCAGAAACTCCGCGCTTGCAATTACAGCGAGGACAAGCTCCTGGAGTGCGAGCGTGGCGATCATGAAACCGAGCTTATGAAGTCGAAGACTGAGCAGCCACTGCAACAAAGCCGCAGTGATGCCTGCAAGGACTGCGCAGACGAGAGCCGTTGTGACCGAATGAGTCCTGAGGGCGACCACCGCGTATGCGTATGCCGGAATGCACCAGGACGCGGCCAGCGCAAGGGACATGTGGCCGGCGATCGTAACAATGAGGTAACCGGCCGTGAGAACCAGCCCATTCATGGCAACAAAGAAAATTAGGGTCTCTATATTCACGCTTCAGGACTCTCCTCAACTCGTTTGATCTCGGAGATCAGATGTTTAGGGTTCACCACCAGCGCCAACAGAAGAATCAACAGGACGATTGGTTCCACCCAGAATGAATATCCATGCCCTTGGAGGAAAGCTCCCATGCCCGCGAAAATAATGGCAATGATAGGCAGAAGACCAAGTGAACGACGCTGGGTCGCCAGAATCATGACAACCATGGCGCCCAGGACAATAGTCAAGCCTCCGGACATGTCGAGGCGCGAAGTGAATACCGTGACGATCCCGGCGAGAGATGCCGTGATGCAGCAGAACATCATGGCCATAATCCGGAACCATGTGCCGCGTCCTGTGATCTGGTTGAAAAGCTGCGGATTCGATTTCAAAGCGCGGAGACTCAGACCGATCCTGGACTGCAACAGCAGGGCGAGGCCCAATGAAAGCCCCCAACTTGCCATTAATTGCCAGAGGCCAATGGTGTTCGTCCTGAGGGGCAAGTGGAGCCCGAAAATGCTGACCTGTGAGTATTGACTCATGCCCTGCGTCCGAAGCGTGACAGAATCTGTCTCCGATCCTATCCACCACTGAACTATGTTAATCAGCACGAAGTAGAGCGCAAAGGAAATGATCGCTCCCCCGAGAATAGCGTCTTCGCTTACGCCGCTTCGGGCCCCCGATGCTAGGGATGCCTTGCGGGAGATAGGCCCAAACACCATCACTTCCAGCAAGACACCCAGCGTCGAACAGATCCCTATGGCCAAGACCGACGCACCCACTGGGTTCCAACTCAGATTAAAAACCAAGTGAAAAACCATACTGCCGGCCAGAACCAGGATCCCGGCGGCCGTAATAAAGAATGTTCGACTGCTCCACCACACAAAGGCAAAGCAGAGGGCCAGTAGAGTATAAAGTCCCCCGGTGCTCAATGTAACCGTCATGAAATCAATAAACGGCATACTGTAATAATATAGCAAAAACAGTGCCAGCCATGGCCATAAGCGCAATATAGCATGAAAGGAATACAGTCAATTGCAAAAGTCGAATAAAGCGATGAGTTTCAGAATCTATAAAACGACATGTAGCATGAAAATAATTCCCTGATAACCAAGGTATTGCGATAATTGTCCCGATTCTGAATACTGACTTCTGACTACTGAATTCTGAGCGTAATACTTCCTCGTCATACGACTCATTAAGTGCGCTACCGGATTTGGACAACAATTCTATTGTCCGGCCAATAGCCGTAGTAGGCTGCGGCAACCTCCCGCAGGCTTCTGGTTGGCGGAATAACGCGATTCCCAGGTAACGGTCGCCCTCACATGCTCTCAAGCGCTCTGCGACATTCGGCCCGCCAACTATCATAGCGATCCGTATTGGAGGCAATCCGCTCCAGATAGTCCCGTCGGCCGGCGTGAATAAGTGCCCGCATAGCTTTGAGTCGCCAAGAGTCGTACCGATCAGAGTCGTTTACTAACTGATATAAGCATCGTGCGGCTTCATCGGAGTGCGGCGCCATGTCGCAGAGCGCGGTCAATGCTTCAAGGCGCCAGCTATCATAACGGTCTGAATTGTTCACGATTTTGAACAGTTCCTCAACGCAACCAGCCCGCACAAGAGCACGCAGAGCCTTGAGACGCCACGAATCGTAGCGGTCTGAGTCATTCACGACTGCAAGAAGTTCCCCAAAGGCCTCTTCGTCAATGATGGATTGCAAAGCCCTAAGCCGCTCTGAGTCCGATTTATTGCTGTTCTTGACGACAGCCAAATGGTCTGTACAACACTCTCCAGAACGTGATCCAAAAACGGTTCCCGCCAGTCTTGTTGCTCCACCTGGAGGCAGAAAGGATGGCGCGAATCCTGGACCAGGATGGCGATTCGTATGCAGAAGATGAGATGACGGTAATCCTTCGCTGCTTCTCGGTAGCGAGGAGATTGGCACGGCATTCATCTTCATAAGGACGTTTTCCCAACCTTGCCCAGTGAGATCGCTGATCTCACTGGCGAAGGAGGAATCCGATAGGCCCTGACTCCGCGCATACTTGGCTACATTGCGCAGAGCTATGCTGCTCCTGTCAGGATTGAGGGAAGAAGTGGGAATACGGTTGAGATCCATGAGGATGTTCTCGTAGCCCCTGCCGGTAGCATCACTCAACCGGCATGCGATGTCGTGTTTGCTCAAAAAGTCGTTCATTGTTGACCCTCCAGTTCTTCAATCCAGAAATACTATGTTTTGACCAGCGAGAGATTCCGACTCGGTGTTAGGTGCCACGCGATGCCAATAGGGCAGGACGATGGTCTTGTGGTCAGGATGGCGAACCCACCCCTTGACGTAGGCAATCGGATCGCGAACCGGCTAGAACGAATCTCGCCGAACTTGACCCGAGCTCCCATCTGCGTAAATTTTTTGGCTACGACTTCTATATTGTTTGCGTCCATGCCTGTGGTAATATGCAAATATCGTGCCAATCTATACAACAGGCGGAATGCTGTGGAAAATGGTGTAAGTAGGCCTTCGAAAGACCACGATCTGACCAAGATGGTGTTGTCCGGAGATCATGTCTGTTGTTGAGAGATTTCGATTGAGGATTGAGAATGCCTTGAAAATACAGCACAATAGCAGCAAAATCAACGTCTCAAGCGATTTTACCTTTGTTTTTCACGACCGCCGCATCTTGGTATGCTTTTTGCATATCAATACTGCCCGTAATCAGATTGCTTCTTACGGCCATCGAGAACATCCACAAGATGTCCCATAGTCGGCTCATCTCATTCTGTTGACCTCTCACTTCGGCCGGAACTTAATCGGCCCACACCGCCGCCATCAACGCCGTGATCCATGATTGTTCTGACAGGCTCCATTGATAACTTGGCCTCCGGCATATCAATTACCATATGCGTTGACTCAGGCAAGGCACGCTGTTCTGGCTCCGGTATGGCCTGCTGGGATGATGCGGGGTATGACCTCCCGATCACCTGTATGACCTTGGCCCTGGCGACGCCCAGCTTGACAACGGCTTCCTGGGTCCGGTGCATCGAAGCGATTGCCGCTGATTCTTCCCTGGATATCTGGTCTACCTTGTTCGTCGCATGAAATTGTGTTGCCCGTTGCTGTGCGCTCTCGATCAGCATCGGCGCCTGGCTCTTGAGCAGCTCGGTGTTGATTGCCTGCATAAAACCAATAATCTCATCCAGCGCGGCGAGAGGATTGTTATCCGACATGGATTGGATTCGATCAAGTTCCAGCGAGATGCCGGCCTCCAGGTCCGCCAATGGCCTGCGTGCCAGCTCAGCGACCGACATCCGCTCATCAGCCGGCTGAGCTGCCAGCTGAGGCAACATCTGGCTTTGATCTGGTTGTTTGTCCGGTTCTCCAACTGTTTTGTTGTCCGTTATTGTCTGTATTACTTTGTCCATATAACTCCTCGGCTTCAATGTTTAATTTTATTGCTTCCATTACCAAATCTCCTGCCGGGTCGTACGGCATTCCCAATTCATCGACTAAAAAATCATATAACCTTTCATAGCCCAGATATTTCCAGAACTTTGTCGGGAGGAGAGGTTTGATCCCTGCTTTTAATTCCTCGATGCTGTTGTTCCGCTGTATGTTTAATACCTTTCGCACGCGAACGGCATAAATAAGTGCCGCCCGTTTGTGCAATTCCTGTTCATTCATGATTCTTCTCCACAAGATAATACCCGTTAAACCAAAAGCCGGCCTTTCGAGCTATCCCGTCGGCCACACGCTTTGCGCGGCGTAACATCATTTTCAGGGGCTGGATGCGTTTATAGTCGGTTTTTTTTATCCTTAAAGGTTCAGTCCCTTGCCGTCGCTCTTCCAAGATCTCCTCGGCCCATTTTTTAATCCGCGGGTCCGTTCCCAGGTAGATGCTCATTTGATTCCGACGCTTATCACTATACCTATGCAGATCAACTTTCAGCCTATAATAGGTCAAACCCTGGCCGTTCTTTTCGGTATAAATCTTCGCATGGAGAGGCACATGCAGCAGCAAGTTGAGGCGGGGGGTGATGTGTCGGAACTTGTCGTCCATGTTTTTAAGGCAAAGTTTACCTATAGCTGTGGGAACATTCTCGTCGATCCCGGATACCTCGCATACTTCAAGGCTTGCAAAGTGGATATTCCTGCGCTGCCATTCCTTGAATTCCGGGTTTGCTGTGCCATCTGGCATAAACATAGGCGGTTGTCCGGCCGGCCGCACAATTTCCTCTGACTTCTCCTCTGGCGCCTCTACTGGCTTATCGTCCAAAACCTCGGGATTCATTAATAAACCATCCTCATAAGCCAGTTCATACCTTTTTATGATAGTACCGTCGCCGTCACTAAAGGTCACAATGGCAGTATGGGCCGATTGAGACGTGCCGTTAGAGGGCGATGAGATTGATTCAGGCGGCATTTGTATCAACTCCCAGCGCTTTTATCGGCGGTTTGGCAATGCCCGTGTCGCCATCTTCATACGGAACCAAATGACCAGCGCTGTCATACGTGGCTTTGGCGTCCTTACACCACCGCCGCATAACGGCATATTCCGTGCGGATGGTCACGTCCGGGCACACACGCTTCATTGCGCTGATCATGATGCCGGAGATGGCTTCGGCAGCAGGGCGGTAATCGCCGCATTCGGGCACCTCGACCAAGACCTCGTCATGGATGAACGCCACCACCCGGAATCTCGCGCGCGCCAGGTCGTAGAGCGCCAGTTTTGCCCCATCGCTGGCCATACCCTGGAACGGCGTGTTGCGGCTTTCGCAGTAGCGGCAATCGGCCCTAATGCGTCCGGACGGCGTGACGGCGACTTGGCCGGGGATAATCGCCTGTTGAAGCTCACGGGATCCAGTCCTTTTCTCGATGGCAGCTTGCAAACGCTTGACGCTTGTGGCTGGGCTTTCCACAATTTTCGACCAGGCCCAGTCAATTTCATTCTTGGCAAATAAACGCCCTGCGCTCGTTTTCTGCGCCCCGCCGGCAATCCGCATCAGCACCATGGCGGCGATTTCCTCGTGGGCATCTGCTGACGGAAAATCTGAAAGATCATAGACGTTGATCAGCTTGACCAAGTTATCTTCGTCCTCAAGGTACAACCTCATTTCCGGAAAAAGGTTTAGCCAGTGTTCCCGCCACTGTTCGCCTTCAAGCACGGTCATCTTCACGCCGAAAGTTGTCCACGCATAGGCAACAAGGCCCTTTGCGCCCATGCCACCACCGACGCCGAAATTTGCCGCTTTGGCTTTTCTCCGCTCTTCTGAAGTCACTTCCACTTCGTTTTTTTTCAAGATTTGCGAAGCCGTAAAGCGGTGGAGATCCACGCCCTGGTTGATCAACTCCCGCATCCGGGATTGCCCGAATCGGGACCACGTCAGTTGGGCTAGCGTACAGAGCTCAATACCGCTGTAATCGCAGGCCAGGAAGATGTGGCCAGGAGCTGGAACAATGCACTCACGAATATGATTTTCCCTGGGCAACTGCTGAACATTAGGTCCTGAACACGATGTCCGACCCGTATTCGTCAGCAGGTTGTAATGAGGGTAGATCCGGTTGCCACCCTCTTGTAAACGCTTGATAAACGTGCTGCGCAGCTTGTTGTTTTCCTTGTATTTCAAGAATGCTGCAACAAATTCATCGTCGGCAAGCGGGATCAGATCATCGGCGGCCTGGCTCTTGTTGCAGACCTTGGCTGTCGTTGGAACGGTGACTCCGTGCCGTTTCTCGGCTTCGGTAATGATACGGTTGTACTCGCCCTGGTTGCCTTTTTTACCGGGCACAAAACCATACCGGGCCATGATGGCATTGGCAGCCTCAATTTCAGCGTTCAACTCTTTGTCGAGTATTTTAACCTGGGCCTGATCCACATTAATGCCGAAGCGTTCTATCCAATGAAGGGCAATATCACCCCGCAGTTGAATGTTATGGCTGAGCAGCCCCCAGTCTTTCAGTGCCATGATGCCGTGTGTGCCGTTGATGCCGAGTGCATGGAGGGGGTAAAGCTCAGTAACATCACGGCACAGTTTGATAATCTTCCCACCGGAGAGATAAGTGGCTACGGCGTCGAGGGCAGCGTATTGCAGGTATTTCTCTGGGATCTTCGAATAT
>JBAYWJ010000082.1:0-12550 GCA_041674125.1 Kiritimatiellia bacterium | reverse complement strand
TGCTCGCGTGCGGCACGCCCGGGAACATAATCGTCATCTCCTCCGCCGTCATCGGGCGGTGCGTGCCCAGCGCGGGCAAAAGGTCGACCTGGAAACTCCCGGAAAGCTCCCGGTAAAGGATGGCGCATATTTCGCCGGCGCCGGAGTGAAACCGCGAAAAATCCGGCGGAATCAGCAGGATTTTCTTAGCGCCGGACGGCACGGCCGCGGCGCATGTTCGCATCAGCTTTTCCAGTTCCTCCGCGCCGATTGCCTCGGCCGGACCGCCCCTGCCCAGAATGTGTGCCATGGTTTTCTCCTTTGTAACTTTTTATGCCACCGGCCCGGCAATGTAAAGCCCAGAATTGGCGGAGCGCCCCGAACCCGGCAATAATTTGCTTGAACGGGCTGCTCCGGAAAATTATATTGCCCAATACTGATTCAGCCTCCGGGTACGCATTGCATAAGGAGCAAGACACCATGAAAAAAGTTCTGATTCCCACCAAGCTTGAAAGCATCGCCCGCCAGACCCTGGAAAAGCACGGCGGCTACCAGGTTGTCCAGGACGACAAAACCGACCTGGCCGAGCTGGCCAAAAAACACCCGGACTGCCACGCCCTCATCGTGCGCAGCGAGAAAGTAACCCCGGCCATCATCAGCCTCCTGCCGGCCTTAAAGGTGATCGTGCGCGCCGGCAGCGGCTATGACACGATCGACATCAAGCACGCCCGCCGCAGGAAAATAGACGTGCTCAACACGCCCGGCGCCAACGCCAACGCCGTGGCCGAGGAAGTTATCGCCCTCATGCTGGCGGATGCCCGCCACGTGGTCGCCGGCGACGTTACCACCCGCGCCGGGAAATGGGAAAAGAAGAAATTCATGGGCCGAGAAATCACCGGCAAAACCATCGGCATCGTGGGTTTGGGCAACATCGGCCAGCTCGTGGCCCGGCGCCTGGCGGGCTTTGACGTGACGGTTTTGGGATTCGACCCGATGATCTCCCAGGAGAAGGCCGACGCCATGCAGGTGGAGCTGGCGGACCTGCCCGGGCTTTTCGCCCGCTCGGATTACGTCACGCTCCACATCCCGGAAAACAAGGACACCAGGGGCATGATCAACCTGGAGCTGCTGGGCAAAATGAAGGAGGGCGCCACCCTCGTCAACTGCGCCCGCGCCGGCATCATAGACGAGGAGGCCCTGCGCAAGGTGAAGGCGGAAAAGAAAATCAGGTTTTTGAACGACGTCTACAAGAAGGACGAGGAAGGCCCGAAGAGCGTCGCCGACATCGCCGACATCATGCTGCCCCACCTGGGCGCGAACACGGTTGAAGCCAACACCAACGCCGCCCGCCGCGCCGCCGAGGAGCTGATCGAGCTGGATGAAAAGGGTATCACCGCTTTCGTCGTCAACCGCGAGGTGCCCGAGGGCCTGGACGAGGCCTACGGCAAGCTGGCCTACACCATCACCAAGCTCTGCCGGCACCTGGTCGGCGCCGATGCCAAGCTCAAGACCATCGAAACTTCCTTCTACGGCTCGCTCAAGCCCTTCGGCGACTGGCTCATGATCCCGATCGTTTCCGCGCTCGGCAACGCCCTCGACGAGCGCCCCAACGACCACAAGGAGGCGCTCCAGCACCTGAAGGACATGGGCATCAGCGTCAACAACCGCCAGACCGATCCCAGGAAGGGCTACGAAAACTCGATGACGATCGACCTGACCGGCAGCCTTGACACGGGCGACCTCAGGCGCGTCAGCGTGCGCGGCACCGTGGCCGAAGGCATCCTCATGATCTCCCGCGTCAACGACTTCGACAAGCTCTACTTCGAGCCGAAGGGCCCGACCGTGTTCTTTATCTACGAGGACCGCCCGGGCGTGCTCGGCCAGATCGGTTCGGCGCTGGCCGGAGCCGACATCAACATCGAGGACGTGCGCAACCCGCACCATCTCAAGGTCAACCAGTCGCTGGTGATCATGCGCGTCAACAAGCCCGTGCCCGCCGCGCTGATGGGCGAAATCTCCGCCAAAATTAAGGCCCTGTCCTCGCATTACTACGACTTCGAGTAGGCGCGGGCCGCAAGCATCAAACATATGCGCCGTATTGTCATATCGGACCTGGCCTCATTTTACAGGCGTGAACTGCTTGATAACATGGTGCCGTTCTGGCTCAGGCACTCCCTTGACCGGCACTCCGGCGGATACCACACCTGCCTTGACCGCGATTGCTCGGTCTACGACTTTGGCAAGCTGTGTATGTGGGGCCAGGGGCGCCTGGCATGGATGCTGGCCCACCTTTACAACGAGCTCGACCGGCGGCCGGAATGGCTCGCCGCCAGCCGCCTTGGAATCGAATTCATTGCCCGCCACGGGTTCGACCCGGAGCGCCGCATGTATTACGCCCTGACCCGCGAAGGGCGGCCGATGGAGGATCACCGCTGTATTTTCACCGAGCTTTCAACCGTGCTCGCCTTCACTGAGCACGCTCGCGCCGCCGGCGATGCCGCCCTCCACCTCCGGGCGAGAAAACTGTTCGATCTCTGCTGGGATTACGCGCATGAAGCCGGCAACCGCGAGCGCAACCTGGGCCTGGACGCGCGCACCGTTAAAATCCGCCGCCACGCCCATCCCATGATTATGCTGAACGTCCTCCAGCAGCTTCGCCTTTACCGGAAGGAACCGCAGGACCGCCGCCGGGTCGACGATTGCCTGGACCTGATGCTTCGCATCCACCAGAAGTCCCGCCGCAGGCTTGTGCTGGAGAACGTCCTGTGGAAAGACGGCTCGCCTGCGCCGGGCTGGATGGGGCGCATGGTCAATCCCGGCCACATGATCGAGGGCGGAATCTTCCTCATCCACGAAGGCCGCTACCGTTGCGATGCCGGCCTCAAGAAAGCCGGGCTCAACTGGATACGATGGGGATTTGAGCTGGGCTGGGACAAGGTTTACGGCGGAATTTTCAACGATGTTGACGCCGAAGGGCTCCCCCTGCCCGGCGGGCCGGCCCTGCTGGCGGACACCAAGCTCTGGTGGCAGCACGCCGAGGCGCTTTACGGCCTGCTGCTGGCCTTCGTGGAGTCGGCCAACCCGTGGTTCTGGAAGGCCTATTGCAAAACGCACGCTTACAGCTTCTCTCATTTTGCCGACCGGAAATACGGGGAGTGGTACGCCCTGCTCGACCGCGCCGGACGGCCCATCAACCGCGCCAAGGGCACCGACCGCAAAAACCTCTTTCACATCGGCCGTAACTTCCTCTGGATCATCCAGCTGCTCGAAAAATCCCCGGCGGGGTCATTATCAGAAATGACGGGCGCCTGAGGCTCCCCGCGGAGCGCAGCGCGCGCCATACTCCTGGCCAGTTTAGAGGCAGGCGCGCGCATTCATGCCGGCATTACTGCTCGCGCGCGGCTTGCCGCTGATTTTTTGTTGACATTGCATAATGGTTATAACAACATGATCACGTTTCTGGAATTGGCGCACTCCGGCGGCGCCGGATGCACACGGGAGGATTAGCGGTACAAATGAGCACGGCCTACAACCAGCTCGCGCAGAGCCTGCGCGAAAACATCATTTCCGGCAAATGGCCGGGCGGGCACCAGATCGAGACCGAGCGCGAGCTCTGCCTCCGCTACCGCTTCTCGCGCATCACCGTCCGCCGCGCAATGCATATTCTGGAAGAAGAGAATCTGATCGTCCGCCGCCAGGGGCTGGGCACCTTTGTCAACGTGCGGCCGAAGCGCAAGATACCGATCGTGCGCGGCGACTTCGCCGGCAGCATCAACGCCCACGCCCCGGGCAGCCGGCGCGAACTGCTGGAAAAGAAGCTGGTTCCGGCCGGAGAGGAATTTTCCCGGATTTTCAACATGCCCTCCGGCGAGATTGTCACGCTGGCGCGGCGCCTGGACCTGATTGAAGGCCGCCCGGCCGCCCTGGACGAGGTTGTCATCCCCGTGCGCTACGCGAACCGCCTTTCCGACGAGGACTGGCGGGCCTTTGACTTCATCGAGCGCTGGCGCCGGCGGCAGGGCATTTTGCCCGACTACGAGAGCCAGACCATCGAGGCCGCCCCGGCCGAAGGCCGCCTGGCCCGGTGGCTCAGGGTCAAGCGCGGCCATCCCCTGCTGGTCGAAACCAACCTGGTGCGTTTGGCCGGGGGACAGGTCGTGGCCAGGTTCGTGAGCTACTACCCCTACGAGCACTTCCAGTTCAAATCCGTGGACCGGGCCCTCGGCGCCCCGGGCCGCGCGGCAGGCGGGAAAATGATTTTTTCGAAAGCAAGAAACTGAACGCGGACGGCAACAATAAGAAAGGAAAGAAACATGAAAGAGAAGCTGGCGATTGACGGCGGCAAGCCGATGCTGAAGCGCGCGGATTACAAAAACTGGCCGATCATCACCTCCGATGACCGCAAATACGTCAAGGAAGTCCTGGACAGTGGCATAGTCTGCGGCGGCACGGCCCCGCAGGCCAAGGCGCTTGAAACAGAATGGGCCAAATACATGGGTATGAAGCACTGCCTGACCACCTGCAGCGGCACGGCGGCCCTGCAGATGGGCCTGGCCGCCGCCGGGGTCGGACCCGGTGACGAGGTCATCACCTCGGCCTTCACCTTCCTGGCCTCGGCCTCCTGCGCGCTCCACCAGAACGCCATCCCGGTCTTCGTGGATATCGACCCCAGGACCTACAACCTTGACGCGACCAAGCTGGAGGCGGCCATCACGAAACGCACCAAGGTAATTATCCCGGTCCACATCCAGGGCCTGCCGGCGGACATGGACGCGATCATGAAGATCGCCCGGCGGCACAAGCTCTTCGTGCTGGAAGATGCCGCCCAGGCCCACGGCGCCACCTACAAGGGCAAAAAGGTCGGCACCTTCGGCGACGCGGCCGAGTTCAGCCTCAACGCCCTCAAGAACCTCTGCGGGGGCGAAGGCGGGCTCTTCGTGACCAACAACGACGACATCGTCAAAAAGGCCGGACTGGTCCGCTGCTTCGGCGACGAGGTAGACGAGGTCTCCCACCGCCGGAAATACAACGCGTCCATCCTGGGCTACATGTACCGCAACCAGGAACTGCCGGCCGCGCTTGCGCGCGGGCAGCTCAAGCACCTGGACAGCAACAACGCCCGGCGCATAGCCAACGCCAATTACCTCACGAAGGAGCTCGGAAAGATCCCGGGCATCATCCCGCCCTACTGTCCCCCGGACTGCAAGCACGTTTACTTCATGTACAACTTGCGCTTCGATCCCGTGGCCGCCGGGGTGAAATGCGAGCCGCGCCGCTTCCGCATCGCGATCGAAAAGGCGCTCTACAAGGAAGGCCTGCAGATCGGCCAGTGGCAGACCGTCCCGGTTCCGGCCCAGGATTTGTTCCAGAGCAGGCTCGGATACGGCGGCACGGGTTATCCCTGGACCGTCAACGAGGCCAAGGGCATCAAGTACAACTACGATGTCAAGCGCTTCCCGGTGGCGCAGATGCTCTGCGACACCTACACCGTGGTGCACGGCATCCACCCGCCGAACGGCGCCGCGCTCATGAAGCGGATCGTGGCGGCCTTCAGGAAGGTGTTTGCCAATATCGACGCGTCCCTGGCGCACGCCGACGATGAAATCTACCCCGGCATGGACAGCAAGCTCTACGGTGCGTCATAATTAACGCCAGGCGCAAACAAATACGGTTGCAGGAACACTTCATGATAAAATTGAAATTTGTCCGCCTTTCCGGAGCGGCATTGCTGGCGGCCCTCTGCGCCGGCATGCCGGCCGGCACTGCTCTCGGCGAGCCGTTCATAGTAAAGGACGGCTCGCCCCGGGCCGATATCATAATAGCCGATCAGCCCCCGCGCATGGTAAAACTCGCGGCGCTGGAGCTGCAGGCCTACGTTGAAAAAATGAGCGGCGCCAGGCTGCCGGTCGCCACCGCGCCCTTGAAAGGCATGGCCGCGCACGTTTACGTGGGCAAAAGCAAGTACACCGATGAGCTCAAGATCACGGATACAGGCCTTAATTCAGGCGCCTTCAGGATTGTTTCCGGCAAGGATTTCCTCGTCCTGCTGGGCCGGGACAGGGATTTTACCCCGCCGCCCATCGCCCTGAACACGGGGACCAACCTCTACAAGGAATGGGACGCCCTGACCGGCGAAAAATGGGGCATGCCTTTCCGCGGCATCCAGCGGCGCTACAGCCCGGCGGCCGGCATATCGGATTACGACGGGCGCGGATCACTGAACGCGGTCTACGAGTTCCTGGAAAGCCTGGGGTTGCGCTGGTACATGCCGGGCGACCTGGGCGAGGTCGCGCCGGAAAGAAAAACCATCGAGCTGGCGCAGATGGACAAAACCGTCAAACCGGACTTCAATTACCGCGACCTGGGCGATTACTCGCCCCACTTTGACGGCGGCCCGCGCGATTCGGTCCTCTGGCGGCTGCGGATGCGCTTTTCCATGGGCGAGGAGATAGTCGGCCTGGGCGGGTTCGCCCACTCGCTCAACCTGATACACGGGCGCGAAGAGGTGAAGCAGGCCCACCCGGAGTATTTCGCGCTTTATAACGGGCTGCGCGCCACCAACCACATGCACAGCGGCGCGCCGTGCCTGTCATCGCCGGGCTTGTTTGACTCCACCGTCAAATACGCGCGCTTTATATTCAACACCTACCCCGACCAGCCGGCCATTTCGGTTATGCCGAACGACGGCTACGTCAGCCTGTGCCAGTGCGAGCTCTGCAAGGGCAAGGACACTCCGGAGCGCGGCTACCAGGGCCAGCTTTCCGACTACGTCTGGGATTTCACCGAGCGCGTCGCCCGGGAGCTGTATAAGACCCACCCGGAAAAGAAAATCATCAACGACGCCTACGGTCCCTACCTTCTGCCGCCGCTCAAGATTAAAAAATTCAGCCCGAACGTGATGGTCGCCATCTGCGAGCAGCGCTTCGGCTACGCCGACCCGCAAACATATGACTTTTACATGAACATCCGCAAGGGCTACCTGGAAAAAGTCAATCCGGGCAATTTCTTCACCGGCGGCCATTACCTTTACACCCGCCCCAAGGGCGCGTTCGCGGGCGTACCGGTCTTTTTTCCGCACATGATCGCCAATGATTTACGCGCGCTGAGGGGCGTTTCCCAGGGCGAGTTCATCGAGCTCTCGCAGGGGGCGCAGTCGGCCATGCACGCCCCAGGCATAAACCACCTGAACGTTTACGTTACCGGCAAGCTTTACTGGGATGCCGGCCGGGACGTTGATGAAATGCTCTCGGAATACTACCGCGAGTTTTACGGCCCGGCCGCCGGAGAGATGAAGAAATTCATGGAATATTGCGAGGTGAACTGGCCGTTAATGAAAACCAAGGTCGAGCCGATCGATAAGGCCATGGAGCTCCTCGCCAAGGCCCGCAAGGCGGCCGGGGACACTGTTTACAGCAGGCGCATTGACGTGATCATCGGCGATACCGAGCCGGTCAAGGAGCTGCGTGAAAAGCTGGCCGTGGGCCGCAAGGGCGCCCCGCAGGCCGTGGCGGCGGAGCGCAAAAATTCCGAGCTCAAGCTTGACGGCAAGCTCGACGAGCCATTCTGGAAGGACGTGCCCGTCTACGAGCTGAAGGACCTTTCCACCGGGAAGCCCCCGGCCCATAAAACCTTCTTCCAGGTCGCCTGGAGCGATACCGCAATCGTGTTCGGCATCCGGTGCGAGGAGGACGACATACCCAACCTTAACATCGCCACCCGGAAAAACGAGGATTCCAACCTCTGGTCCGGCGACGCCATTGAAGTGCACCTGGAAACCCAGACGCACTCCTATTACCAGGTCGCCATCAACCCGGCCGGGGCGATCATTGACGCCGACCGGCGCGTGCGCGTGGACACCATGTGGAACTCGGAAGCCGAGGTGGCCGCTTCCGCCAATGAAAAGGAATGGTGCGTGGAAGTGCGCTTCCCGGTGGTTGACAACGACGCCGGCGGCGCCGACCCTCTCAAGAAGGTCGAAGGCAGGAAACCGACCGCCACGTCGCCCTGGTATTTCAACATCGGCCGCCAGCGGATCAGGAAAGGCCAGCTCGAGGAGGCCTCCGCCTTCTCCCCCACCTTCGCCAGCCATTTCCACGTGCCGCTTAAATTCGGCGAATTGGTTGTCAAATGATCGGAATTACGATATTGTTTTTGACAAACGGGATAGCCGGAATTAATCCGGCTCTACCAACGAATAACCGCATGTAGCGCCGACCCCGCCTTGCGGGGCAAGCTTGATGCTTGCCAGGCAAATGACGAGATTGGCTGTTTTCACAGGAGGAAAAAAAATGAACAAATCAACACTGGCGGTTCTGACGGCTTTGCTGACTGCGGGAACAGCGCTGGCGGCTGAACCGGCCGCCACAGAACAGAAAACCAACACGGTGGCCGACAGCCGCACCATCTGCCCGGGCAAGCTCCTGCCCACCCCGCGCTTCACGGTCCAGGCGGAAACCAACTGCGTGGTTGACAACCTGACCGGGCTCATGTGGACGCGCCACGCCAGCCTGAACGGCACCAACCTGCTCACCTGGAAAGAGGCGATCGCGTTCTGCAAGAACCTCGACTACGGCGGGCACAAGGACTGGAGACTGCCGCAGATCAGGGAGCTTTACAGCATCATGAACACCAACTACACCCGCCCGATGCTCTCCAACACCGAGGGCACGGCGAAGTGGAAGGAAGGCGATCCCTTCAAGGGCGTGAAGGAATACGGCCCGGGCCACTGCTATTACTGGACCACCACGACCACCGCGGGCGAGCCGGCCGGGGCATGGCTGGTTACGTTCTTCAGCGGCGGGATCAGCCAGGAAGGCGAGGAGACCGGCAAGGGCTACGTCTGGCCTGTGCGGGATGCGAAATAAGATCGTCTGTTTGATTATTTGTGACTATCGGGGAAAAGAACTGCGGGACCACGCCGACAGAGCGGCGTGGCTACAGGGTTGACAGGCCAAGATGAAACGACTTCTGTAGCCGCGGCGCCTTGCCTGCCCTCCGAAGCTGGCCTCAGCGCAGGAGGGTAGCCGCGCAGAAACTTATAAATATGCAGGATGGAGAGAAATATGACCAGCAAATCGCTTTTCGGCAAAAAATACCTGGACATCCAGGAGCGCCGGCTTGAAATCGGCGCGCCCGGCGAGAATCATGTTCTCGTAAAGATCCGCGCCTGCGGTATCTGCGGCACCGACATCAACTTTGTCCGCGACTGGCCGGATGACCCGATGGCGCTCGGGCACGAAATCGCGGGCGAAGTGGTGGAAACGGGCAAAAGCGTCACCACGGTCAAGCCCGGCGACCGGGTCATCGTCGAGGACTGCGCCATGTGCGGCGTGTGCGAAAACTGCAAGAGCGGCCATTCCGAATTCTGCCGCGAGATGTTCAACCTGGAAAACCAGCCGGGCATGGGCGAATACATGTGCGTCCGCCACAACCTGCTGCACCGTTTCGAGGGGCTGGATTTCAAGCACGCCTGCCTGACCGAACCGCTGGCGGTCTCGCTCACATCCGTGTTGAACGCCGAAATCCCCCTCGGCGGGAGCGTGGCCGTGCTGGGCAACGGTCCGCTCGGGCTCATGGCCGCCAGGATCGCCAAGCTGCGCGGCGCCGGGTGGGTTGCCATCACGGGCTTGAGCTCCGCCACTGTTATGGAGAAAAAGCGCTTTGGCGTTGCCGCTGATTTCGGGTGCGACCTGACCGTTGAAACGGCAAAGGAAGATGTTGAGGAAAAAATCAAGAAAGTCTTCCCGAAGGGCGTTGACCGGGTCATCGTGAGCTCCCCGCCCCGGAGCATTTACGACGCGCTCAAGATCATCCGCTTCGGCGGCATCATCTCGTTTTTCGGCCTGCACTTCGGCGGCAAGAACAAGATCGAGGTGGACGTCAACGACCTGATTTTCAGGAAGATAACCCTGCGCCCCACCTTCGCCGAGCCGGCCATCAACTTCCCGGTTTCGTTCCGGCTCCTGCGCGACGGCCTCGTGGACGGCAGCAAGCTCGTTACGCACACCTTCGGGTTCAAGGAAGCGCGCGACATTTTCAAGGGCATCATCGAGGCCACCCAGCCGGTCGTGAAGGCGGTCATGCTTCCGCACGGCGCGTAAATTTACCAAGGCGGTCAACGCCCGCATCCCAGATTAAGAACAACCACGGAGAAAGATGAGGCACGGAGATAGAGTCGGAGGAGATTTTTTCATCCCGATTCCATCGGGATGAAAAAACTGCCTTTTTCTTCGAGAAATACAGGGAGACAGATTATTGCTCCCCTCTTGCTCCAATGGCAAATCGTGTTTTAAATTGGTTTTGCCGGATGGCAAAATAATTTAAAATGCCTCTTCTTGTTCGAATCTCAGTGCCTCCGCGACCTCTGTGGTGAATCTTTTCTTGTTTATTTTAGCTATTTAGAACGTTTCAGGTAATACAAACCGTAATTCGCAAACAATTAAAAAACAAAAACCAGATTCGCTCGTCATCCGCAATGGGAAAGTTCTTCTTGCGGACGGCAGGGTTGTCCGGGCTGATATTTCCATCGAAAAAGGCCGGATCGCCATGATCGGAGGCGGCCGGCAAAACTCCAATAAGGCCGCCGTGATCAACGCCGCCGGGCGCTATGTTTTGCCGGGTTTTATCGATTTGCACACCCACGGCATCGGCTACGAGTCGTATACCAGCTCGCTCAAGGCCTATGCCGCAAAGGAAGCCGGGCGCGGCACAACCACGTTCTACCCCACCCTCTTCGGCAGCATTGATTTCATCTGCACTCATTTGCGGCGCAACCTGGCCGAAACCCGGAACCTGGCGGACGTGCCGCAGGTTGGCGGCTTCCGGCTGGAATCGCCTTACCTGGCCAAGACCGGCGCCGGCCGCGAACAGGACCTTGCAAGAATCACCAGGGAAAATACCTGCCGCCTCCTCGAATCCGGCGGGGGGCGCATAAAAATCTGGGATGTTTCCCCCGAGCTTAAAAACGCCTGCGAAACCATCCGCTTCCTGACAAGGCAAGGCATTCTCTGCAGCATGGCCCACACAAACGCAACCATCGAACAGGCCAGGGCGGCGGTGAAGGCCGGCGCGCGGCTGGTGACCCATCTCTTCGACACCTTTGCGCCGCCGCCCGTCACTGATCCGGGGGTGTATCCCGTGAGTTTGACCGATTACTTCCTGCTCGAAGACGGCGTCGCCTGCGAGATCATCGCCGACGGCACCCACGTCCACCCGCTGCTGGTCCAGCTGGCCCTGCGCTGCAAGCCCGAAGACAAGGTCGCTTTCGTGACCGACAGCAATTACGGCGCGGGGCTCCCTCCCGGCGTGTACCTCCTGCCGACTTCCTGCAGGAAAGCCACAATCAGGGGGCCCAACGACGGCGTCCGCCTGGTCAGCCGCTTGCGGGGCTTAAGCGGCAGCGCGCTCACCCCGCTCGACGCCTTCCGCAACGCGGTCCGCATGTTCGGCCAGGGCATCCCCGCTGCCTCGCGGCTGTGCTCGCGCAACCCGGCCCGGATCATGGGGCTCAAGAAAGGGGAAATAAGGAAAGGCTTTGACGCCGATTTTGTCATCCTTACGCCGGCGCTGGACATTACGCATACCATCGTCGGCGGTAACGTGATTTACAAAAAATCCGCGCGTTGAAAATAATGCTGTGTAGCGGCGGTTCGATCCCGACTCTCCGGGAGGTCGGGATAGAACTGCAATGCCTGCCGTTCTAACCCGCCTGTGGCAACCTGCCGGCCATAGCCAGGAAAAAAATCAACCTGGATTCCCGGTTCCGGCCGAAACGTCCGGCCCGGGAATGACAGCGAGCGCCTATTCAAAGACCCTTTGCCAGTGTTCGTCTGTCGACACTATATCTTCACCACCCCGCCGCCCAGGGCGCGGTCGCAGGCATGGGTAAGCTCGAGCGTCCTTAATCCATCGGCATAGTCGGAGGGATTGGTTTGCCACTTGCCCGTTGCAACCTGCTTCAAAAATATCCTGTGCTGGTATTCGAAGATGCTCAGCTCCTCATCCTGCTGAAAACGGAATGGAACATTCCCGGCGGTTACCTTGTTTTTACCGCCCCCGCTGAAATTCAGATCTTCCGCCACGGGCTTGTCGCCGGTCAGGAGGCCCTTATTGAGGTTGAGCCGGTAGAAATTCTTCTCGCCGCTGAATGTCAGCTCGTTGCGCCAGGCGTCGCCGACCCAGGAATGCGTATGGGCGCAGATGATCCCGCTTTTAAATGTCATTATCAGCCCGAGCGTTTCATCAATCGTATAGCCGGGTTTCTTCTTATGCACCGGGTTCAGGGCTGTGCCGCGCACCTCGCTGACCTCGCCGAAGAGGCAGCGCAGGAAATCGAGGTTGTGCGTGGCCTGGTCAATGAGCGCCCCGCCGGATTTTGACTTGTCATAAAACCATTTCGGCAGCCCCATGTTCAGGCTCACGGGGCAGGCATAAAATGAATGCACGAGGTGGATTTTGTCGCGCCGAACCAGCTCCCGCACGGCCTGCGCCACGGGAGTCGAGCGGAAAACATACCCGATTTGAACCCTGGCCTTGCGTTTCTTGAGCTCGGCGACGATTCTCCGGCCGCCGG
>JBAYWJ010000081.1:0-12608 GCA_041674125.1 Kiritimatiellia bacterium | reverse complement strand
TGGTACAACTGGCGGCATGCATAATCCTCATCGCCGACGGCATTTGCGTCACTTTCCCCCCGGCCGCCTGGTGGGGCGGGGAGCAAATGCAATGGGCCGTGATGATCCTCTGGATCATCGGCGTAACCAACGCGATGAATTTCCTGGACGGCATGGACGGTCTGCTTTCCGGCCTGGTGATGGGGATGAGCCTGACATATTTTGTCCTGGCGCTCCTTTTGGGGTCACAAATGCTTGCCTTCTGCTCGCTGGCTATTTTCGGGGCGGCCTTTGCGTTCCTGGCCTTCAACATAAAGCCAGTGCGCATTTTTCTCGGCGACAGCGGCAGCACGTTTTTCGGCTTTTTCATGGCAGCCCTGAGCGTCCAGGGCAGCTGGGCCAACAACAACCCCATGGTTTCGTTCCTGATCCCGATCTTCGTCCTTTCGGTTCCCATTTATGACATGATCTTTACGACGGTATCGAGAATCGTTTCCGGTAAGGTCAATTCCGTCCGATCCTGGCTTGAATACACGGGCAAGGATCACCTGCACCACCGGCTGGAATCGCTCGGCCTTACGCGCGCCCAGGTGGTCATGGCCATCTGCTTCCTCAACCTGGGGGTCGGCCTGGGGGCGATAACGCTCTTTGAGGCGCGAACTTACGGAGGATTCGCCTTGCTCTGCCAGATCATATGCATATACTCGGTCATGGCTCTCTTGGAATTTTTGGCAATGCACAGGACAAACAACATGAAAGCGTGACGTTATGCAATACCTCGAACACTGGCATTTGAAAAGCCTGCCTTTTGACATCACGACCGACCCGGCTTTTTTCTATGAATCCAAGGGCCACAAGGAAGCCATTGCCAGGATTTCATTCGCGGTTGAAACGCAAAAGGCGATCGTCCTGCTCACCGGTGAATACGGCAGCGGCAAGACCGTGGTTTGCGAAACTGTCATCAGCCGCCTTCCGCCCGAGCGGTACAAAATCGCCTTTATCACCAACCCCCGCATGGACTCAATCGACCTGGCGCGGGAAATCTCGTTTAAATTCGGCGAGGACATTGCCTCGCGCTCGATTTACGACGTGCACCACGCGCTCAACATCCTCCTGGAGCGCCATGCCGCCACCGGCAAGCACTGCGTGGTTTTCCTGGACGAGGCCCAGCTTATACTCGACACCTCCATCCTGGAGGATATCCGCCTCCTGCTGAACCACCAGTTCCAGCGGCAGTTCATTTTCACCCTCGTCCTCGTGGGGCAGACCGAGCTGCGCGACCGCCTCAAGTCCATCCCGCAGATGACCCAGCGCATCGGCATGAAGTTCCACATCCCCAACCTGCAGGACGACGAGGTGCCCGATTACCTCGCCCACCGCCTCGCGGTGGCCGGCGGCACCGCCGAAATATTCGACCAGCCGGCCATTTCCGAAATCGTCCGCCTGAGCCACGGCAATCCGCGCGAAATCAATTCCCTGGCCGACCTGTGCCTGCTGATCGGATCGCTGACCGGCAAGGAGCGCATCGGCCAGGAAGAAGTGCTTGAAGCCTGGAAGGAAAGGGCGTAATCTTGGGGCCTTTTTTAAATTTACGGAAAGGAAACATGGAACAGAAAAAGGTACTGGTCGTCGAGGATGAAAAGCCCATCCAGCAGCTCGTAACGGTGCTGGCTGAAAACCACAACGCCGCGGTCACGGTGATCGGCTCGGGCCAGGAGGCGGAAAACATCCTTAAAAACAACGTAGTCCGCTTCGACCTGGTCATCCTTGACCTGATCCTGCCGGAAATAACCGGCTGGGACGTGCTTGAAACGATCAAAGCTTCCGCACTTAACCGCGACACGCCGGTCGTTGTTTTCACCGGGGCGAACCTCTCTGAAAAAGAAAAGTCTAAAATGCTGCAGAAGGCCGACGCCATTTTCGAAAAAAACAACTTCACCCTGAAAAGCTTCAACAAAGTCCTTGAAAAGTGGCTCTGACCATGAGACTCAGCGCGGCATACAACAGAAAGCCGGCACCGCAGCCTCCGCTGCCGGTTAAAAAAATTCCTCCGGCGCCGCCGGAGGAGCAAGCCGCGCCGCCGCCGGCGCCGCCGCCCAGAAGCGCCTTCAGCCTGACTGCGCCAACGGTCAAGAGCAGCTTGCCAAAGCCGCCGGCGACAGCCGTGCCGCCTGCCGCCGCCGCCAGCAAAAAGCCCGAGGCCGACCTGCAGGAACCCGCGCCAGGGCCCGCGCCGGCGCCGGAGGCGGAGCCAGACGTTTCCGGGCGCGACAAGCTTTCCGCAACGGCGCCAGGCGCCGCCCCTGCCCCGGCAGGGACGTCGGGAACGCCGGAGCAGGCTCAGAACAGCCTTTACAACAACTCCCCGGCCGGGATACTGGAAGTGTGCATGCAATTCGGCATCATGGTGCCCACGGACAGGAGCAGCGTCATAGTTCAGGCCAAGTCATGCCTGGTGACGGTGTTCAAAAAGATCACGCTTCCCTCCTCCGAAAAATACATGATCTGGCCCATGATCAAGAGCATCGCCTCCGACCTTGAGGAATTCACCGAATCGAGCGCGGCCATACTGAACGTCCTTCACCGCGACCGCATGCAGCACGAAACGCTCGCCTGGCACAGCATTTACACCGCCATAATCGCCATGAGCATGGCCAAGCACGAACGCGCCCTGCCCTGCTCCCTGCACGAGCTCGGCGGCGCGGCGCTGATCCACGACGCCGGCTTCCTTTTCCTCAGGAACGCCTTTGACGACATCGAGAACGAGAGGAACCCGGAGAGCACCGGCCATGTGGCGAAAGGCGTGGAGCTTGCGAAAATATTCGAGACCGGCGAAGCGGTCATCAAGATGATCGCCTTGCACCACGGGCGTCTGGACGGCAAGGGCTTCCCCAGGGATTTAGCCCATGCCGACTTCGGCCGCTGCTGCCAGGTCCTTGCGCTCGCCAACACGGCCGAGATGATGCTTTGCGACATGGCCTTCGGCCAGCCGGAAGGCGGCGAAGAAGAGCATCCCGGCGGCGGGCTCTCCAGAATCCTGAATGAATACCGGCGGGCCTACGACACCGACCTCCTCAAAAAAATGATTTCCCTCATCGGGTTTTACCCGGCCGGCTCCATGGTCGAACTCAACAACCGGATGATCTGCAAGGTCGTGCGGCAAAACGCGAACTTTCCCCTGCGGCCGGTCGTCCAGGTGGTCATGGACAGCTCCGGCATGCACCCGGACGAGGAAAAGCTGCTCGACTTGAAAGAGGTTAAAATTCTGTCCATTATCCGCACCCTTGCTGCGCCGGAAATACGTGAAATAGATTAACACAATGAAAATACCGGTTTTCATATGCCTGCCGGTCATCGCGCTCCTGTGCGCGGCAGGCTGCCAGACCACCAAGCCGGGCGCCTCGGCCCAGGATTCCGCCCGGGCCGACGCCCAGCTCGCAACGGCCCAGAGCAAGGAAATCATCCAGGACATCAAAAAGAACACAACCAAGATCGTGTTTCAGACCGATGACAAAATCGCGATCCAGGTCTGGCTGAGGGATAAAATAACGCAGCTTCCGGGTTACCCGCTTGAACTGACCATAAGCGAATCCGGGGAACAGTTCCTGCCGCACGTTGGCCTGGTGACCCTGGCCGGGAAGTCCGCCCCGGAAGTCCGCGAGGAGCTGCAGGCGAACCTTGGCAAAACCCTGAACGACGTCACCGTGCTTGTCTCCAGGAAAGCCGCGATGACGGCGACATTTCCGGGCGGGCGCGCCGGAGTTCAAGGTTCAGTTGAAATCGGGAGGCATTACATAGTGATGGGCTTCATCAACCGGCCCGGGATTTACCCGCTCGAGCACAACATCCGCGTCCGCGAGGCGGTCGCCATCGCCGGCGGCCTGGCCAAGTTTGCCAAGGCCAACATTTACCTGGTGCGGGGCGAGCGCGACAAGCCCGAGGTCAAGCGCATCAACATGAACGACATATTCTTCGGCGACAACCTGCAGGACAACGTCCTCCTTTCTCCCAATGACGCCATTTATGTTTCCTCAAAGGCCCTTTACCAGGTGGCCGACTTCGTCCAGCTGCTCCTGAGCCCGATCACCTCGGTCCGGGATACCCTCTGGGTTTACGACCGCCTTGTTTACAACCAGGAATAGTCATTAGATCAAAGAAGGGTGCATGAGTTAACGGGAGAACGGGTGAATGAGCGGCGTGAAAACACATAAAGACCTGGATATCTGGAAACGCGGCATTGAATTTGTTGAAGAGATTTATAAGGCCACAACCGATTTTCCCAAAGATGAAACTTATGGGTTAATCTCACAAATAAGAAGGGCGGGAATATCTTATCCCAGCAATATTGCTGAAGGAGCGGCGAGATTTTCCACAAAAGAATTTATTCATTTTCTATACATTTCATTGGCTTCATTATCAGAGATAGAAACACAGCTGATAATTGCCGAAAAATTGGGCTATCTGAAAGAAGGCGTGCTTTTTAAAGAAGTTGAGGTTTTGAGAAGAATGACATTAAACTTTATCAAATATCTTAAGTCTAAAAACCCGTCATCTCATTAACCCATCAACTCATCATTATCTTAAGATACATCCATGGCTAAAGAAGAACTGATATTCAGCGATTACATGGCCATTATCCTGCGCCGGAAATGGTTTGTACTCGCCATCACCCTGCTCGTGGCCGGCGGCACTTACTGGCGCGCGAGCCAGGAGGTGATGCAGTTCAAGAGCAAGACCCGCATAAAAATCCAGCGCCAGGTGACCTTTGCCGAGATGTTCGACTCCGTCCTGACCAGCAGCGGCGATCCGCTGAAAAATTACTCCTTCGAGATCACCAGCTCGGTCGTGGCCAGCAACGCGGCGGCGTTCCTCCTCAGCCCCGCCCAGCCGACCCCCGAGGACATCATGGCCCTGCGCGCCTCGGTCCAGGTGGCCATCATCGAGAGCACGGACATCCTTGAAATCAGCACGCTCGGCCCCTCGCCACTGGAGGCCAGGCGCCGGGGCGAGGCGATCACAAGCGCCTTCATAACCATGCACGACAAGATGATGCGGCAGAACGCCATGGACGTCTACCAGTCCATCAGAGATTCGCGCGACGCCATGATCAGGAGCCTCAAGGAGCGCGAGGCGCTCCTGGTACAGAACCTCGGCTCGCGCATCATCGGCAGCGGCGAGGCCGATGAACTGGCGCCCCTGCGCCGGAAGCTGACCGAATTCCAGACCCGGCTCTACGAGTTGCGCATCAGCGGCAACTACACCGAGGCCTATCCCGAAATCGTGGACCTCAAGTCCAAGATCCACCAGCTTGACGCCGACATATCCGAAAAGCTCGAGGAAGAATTCGACAAGCGCGCCCAGCTCCTGGAGTACGAGCGCGACAAGTCGATCCTGAACGAAATTGACGCTTTTTTTTCGCGCAAGATCGAGGAAGCCCGCATCGCTGCCAACAAGAAAAATGAAATCGTGACCGTCGTCGAACCCACCTCGGAAGGCCAGCCGGTCAGCACGGGCCGGAACAGGAAAACGGTGGCGGGCGGCCTGCTCGGCCTGGTGCTCGGCATTTTCCTGGCGTTTATCATCAACAACCTCGACACATCCATCCGCACCCTGACCGAGATCGAGGACCTTTTCCGTCTGCCCGTGCTGGGGGTCATTCCCCACTTCACCCATGACGACGTGGTGGTCATGGTCGGGCACAGGCGGAAGATCACGGACTACATCAAGGCTTCGCTGCCACTAGGCTCGCTCCGGGTCCTGTGGCGAGCATTTTACGCCTCCCTGCCCTCCCGCACCGGGGCATCGGGCAGGAAAAACAAGGAATCCAGGCCGCCGGAACTGATCGTGCCCTTTGAAGCGCGCTCGCCGGTTACCGAGGCCTACCGCGCCCTGCGGACCAACATCGAATTCATGCTCAAAAAAGAGCCCAAGAACGGCAACGCGATCCTTCTCACCAGCGCCGGGCCGGCCGAAGGCAAAAGCACCACCATCACCAACCTGGCGATCAGCTTTGCGCAGGCGGGCAAGAAAATACTCCTGGTCGGCGCCAACATGCGCCGGCCGCAAATGTACCGGATCTTCGGCCTGAACCGCGAAAGAGGGCTCTCCGACGTCCTCGCCGGGGACATCCCCTGGCGCGAGGCAATCAAGGATTACCGGGATGTCGCCCTGGGCGAGAACGCGGAAAGCGGCCTGGCAGCTGTCGCCGGAATGGACAACCTGTTTTTCCTGACCTGCGGCGGGCGCACGATCCAGCCTGCGGAATGGCTCGGGCAGCCGGTTTTCGGGGAAACGATCAGGGAAATGTCGGCCGAGTATGACCTTGTGCTGATTGATTCGCCGCCGGTGCTGCCGGTCCCCGACAGCGTCATCGCGGCCAGCGTGATCAAGCACACAATACTGGTCTTCCAGATAGGGATTACCCCGCGCGAATCGGTGCGCCGGGCGATCAACTTCCTCAATAATGCCGGGACCACCATTGACGGCATCATCATCAACGACCTGCACGCCTCCTGGATGGATGTGACCGACTTTTACCACTACCGCGTCTACTATGGCAGGAAGGAATGATCCGGGCAGTCACAAAGCTTCGCAGGCTTTGTGCCTTTTGAATACCCCCGGCGGTTTTTACTGTATTTTCCAGCTTTGTGCCTATTTTCCTATATACCTAAGGCGGGCTTATGCCCGCAACCCAAATTCGAAATCCGAATATACTACTCTGCGAAGTAAAGCGCTTCGCTACGTAGTACGAGTCTAAATTCGAAACAAATTATAAACTCGAATATTTCAATGTCAGAAACTTCTTGGTTTTTCCACCAGCGGATCCGCCTTCGGTAGAGAATTTTGGCAATTCGAGTTTGTTTCGAATTTCGGGTTTAGTGCTTCGAATTTAAAACGCGCCAGAAATAAAGTTCTCCGCAAGAGTGTATCATGTCTTAACGGAACGGTATATACGCCTATGTGCCTTTGTGCCTTTCTTGAATAACCATGCGCAATAACATCATCATCCTCATTGCGGCCCTCGTCGGCGCCTACTACCTTGTTCACACCGCCACAACCGCCCAGACTTCCGTCATGATGGGCCTCATCGTTTTCTTTGTCGCCCTGGGCATTTCCTTCGTCCGCGGGGTTGAAGCCCTCTACATCATCGTATTCGCCATGCTCTTCAGCCCCGAGATCGGAATGGGCGGGGCAACGGGCAGGACGGGCGGCGAAGGAACGGCCGTCGCCCTGCGCCTGGAGGACATCCTGCTCGTGGCCGTCGGCTGCGGCTGGCTCTTGCGCACCGCCTACGACAACCGCCGCTTCGGCATTGTCCGCACCGGCGTCAACACGGGCATCGGCATTTACGTCCTCGCCTGCCTGACCGCGACCATGCTCGGGGTGATCAACGGCACCGTCAACCTCAAGACGGGCGTTTTCCACAACCTTAAATTCATGGAATATTTTTTCCTGTTTTTCATGATCCTGGCGCACGTGCGCAGCAAAAAAATCATAAGCAGGATGCTTGTCGCCATGATGATAGTCTTCTTCCTGGCCATGATTTACGGCTACACCCAAATCGAGCTCGGTGGGCACAAGCGGGTCACGGCCCCGTTCGATGACAACGAGCCGAACACCTTCAGCGGATACATCGTCTTGCTCATGTGCGTCATCTTCGGGGTCGTGCTGGCGGACCGGCGCATCCGGGTTCGCGCGCCGCTCATCCTACTGTTGCTCTTCGCAATACCACCCTTCATTTTCACGCTCTCGCGCGCTGGCTATATGGCCTTCATCGCCGGCTGGCTGGCATTCCTGGTTTTCAGCCGGCACAGGATCTTGGTCGGAGCGCTCATCATTGCCATGGTGGGGGCATCCCTGATCGGGGTGCCGCTGCTGCCGCAAAAAGTCCAAAAAAGAATCACTGGCACCTTCAAGGCTGAAACCGAGTTCCACGTCAAAATCGGCAGCGTCGACCTGGATGCCTCGGCCTCGGCGAGAATAGTCTCCTACCAGCAGGCCATCCAAGTATGGCTTAAAAGCCCCCTTGTGGGCCATGGCGTCACCGGCACGCACTTCATTGACAGCCAGTATTTCCGGCTTCTGGCCGAGACGGGCATTGTTGGCCTGAGCGCCTTCCTTTTCATGATCTGGAGGCTGCTGCAGGAAACCTGGAAAGTTCAGCGCGACTGCAAAGACGATTTCCTGAGGGGAGCTGCGCTCGGATTTTTCTGCGGCATAATCGCCATGCTCGTGCACGCCATCTCCGCCAACAGCTTCATCATCATCCGCATTGCCGAGCCGTTCTGGCTCCTTGCCGGTCTGATGCTGCTGATTCCCGCCCTGGATGAAGAGGCAAGCGCAGGAGACACCGCCGGTTTGCCGGCCCAAGCCGCCGCTTCAAACTGACCTGAGGCAGGAAACCTCCATTGCCCGCGCACAGCATGTTAGCGGGCGTCTTTCCCGGCGGAAGTCCGGCCGCACGCTTCATCCGGATTTCCGGCAGCCCCATACTGCAACTCCCAAAGCTTGGCATAGGCGACAAACTCGGCCGATGCGGCTGAAAGGCTGATGAATAGCCCGCGAAACCCATCCCGGAATCCCATCAGCCAGAAATACTTGCGCATAAATATCAGGGCTGGCCGGATCACAAAATAATACGGGAATGCGCGCGGCCTGAGGCGCCTGCCTTTTGATTCATACTGCCGGCACAGCAAGGTGGTATAACGGCCGAACTTCTCGAGATATTGGTCAAAAGAGACATAGCTGTAATGCAGCAGGGGCTGCTCAAGGAAGCCAACCCCTCCCTGCGCGGGCGGCCTGGGGGTGTCGTCGGCAATGATCTGCAACGGCCAGCGGGTCGCCCCCTTCCTGAAAAGCCGGATGATTCGGTCGGGATACCAGCCGCAGCCCCTTATCCACCGGCCCAGAAAAAAGTTCATGCGGTTGACGCAATAGGCCGGAAAGCCGCCGGATTGGACGGCCCGGCGGATCTCATCCGCCAGCTCCGGGCTGACGACCTCGTCCGCATCCAGGGTCAGGATCCAGTCCCCGCTCGCGCGTTCAATGGCGAGGTTTTTGTTCGCATGGAAGCCGCCGCGGCTGTCGTTTTGCAGAAGCATCACGCCATGCTGCCGGCATATTTCGGCGGTTCTGTCCGTGCTCATGTCGTCCACGACCACGATTTCATCCGCCCATTTTACCGCATCAAGGCAGCGCGCGATGTTAGCCTCTTCATTCCTGGCTGCGATGGTAACGGATAAGCTCATTTGTTTGCATGTTAACAGGGCCCTTCCGCTTCCGCAAGATGCAATCACCGCCCTGATGCAATGCCTTATATGATGTGTAAACATTTGACGGACACGACGGAGCGTGTCCCTCCATCCGACATTCGAAAGCAGATGGTCGCTTCGCCGGGGCGGGCGGGAATGACGATGCCTCCCATTTTCATTCCTCTCGCGACGCTGCTCACCCCGGCGTGTCATTACCGGAACACCCGTCACGGGTGGAACCGGAAATCCAGCGTCATTGCCAAATCATAAGACCAAGGACTTGGATTCCCGCCTGCGCCAATGGCTACGGAGGGCAAGCCCGATTCCGCGGACGGATCGACAGAGCCCAATGTAACGTTTAATTCCCGGGCCGGCCCGCCGCTTTCCTCCATGTCATTCCCGGGCCGGACGTTTCCCGGGCCGGCCCGAGCTCGGCCAGGGAATCCAGTCCTTCAAAAAGCGCGGGTTACGCCCGGCAACTGATTTGTCTTGGTTATTGGAGCCCATGCCCTTATATTATTTTGAATTTGACCAGCCCGTAAGGAATCGGAACCGGCATCACGGGAACGCGCCATGACGAGCGCCAGCGAAGTATCCAAGATAGCAAAGAACACGCTCTTCCTCAACATAGCCACGATAACTACCAGGGGATTGAGTTTCGCAACGTCCCTGCTCCTTGCCCGCTACCTCGGGGAAATGGCATTCGGCCGCTACGCCTTCGCCCTTTCGTTTGCCGGGATTTTCGTGATCCTGACCGACCTCGGCCTAGGATACCTGACGGTGCGCGAGGTGGCAAGGGACCGCTCCGCCGCGGGCAAATACCTCGGGCACACCCTCATCATCAGGGCCGCACTTGGACTGGTCACTTTTGCCCTTATTGTTACCGCGACGGCTATCATGCAATACCCCCTTGAAGTCAAGGCCGTTGTTTACATCCTGGCGTTTTTCACCATTTTCAAATGCCTGATTGGTTCCTTTAACGCGATCTTCATGGCCTTTGAAAAAATGGGGATTGTGGCGCTGCTGGACGTTATCATGAGCGCGCTCATACTCGGCGGCATACTTGCCGGAATTTATCTCAAGCAGGACCTTCTCGGAATCATCCGGGTCTATCCCGCGGCCGTCATTGTTTGTTTCTGCCTTGCCTTCTGGATAGCCGCCAGGACCTGCGCCGCGCCGCAATATGCCTTTGATATTTCCTTCGCCAGGGATTTTGTGCGCTACAGCATTCCCTTCGCCCTGGCATCCATCTGCATGGTGATCTTCACGAACATTGACACGGTCATGCTGAAAACCATGCAAGGCGATGTAACCGCCGGGTATTACGGCGTCACGCGGGCTCTCGTCTCGGCCCTTGTCTTCATCCCGGCCAATTTTATGACCGTGCTCTACCCGGTATTTTCGCGCTGCTACCAGTCACCGGGGGATTCTCTGGCCAGGTACTACGGGCAATCTTTCCGCCTCCTCGCGATCATGGCCATGCCGATTGCCGCGGGTGGGGTGATCGTGGCCGAAAAGGTCATCGTGACGTTTTACGGAACCTCCTACGCCCCGGCCGCGCCCGCGCTCCAGGTCATGACCCTGGCCCTCGCCGTCCAGTTTATCACCGCCCCCGTCACCATGGTCATGCTGGCCAGCAACCGCCAGAAAAGCGTCACCTGGGTTTCCTTTACCGCCATGCTGCTGAACGTCATGTTGAACCTCATCCTGATCCCGCGCTACGGCCTCGTCGGCGCCAGCGTGGCCACCCTGGCGTCATACGCGCTGATCCTGGCATTCCTGTATCATCTAGCTTCAAAAAACATATGCCGCCTGAATGCCTGGCGCCTGGCATACAAGGCGATCCTGGCCGCACTGCTCATGGGCTGTTTCACGTTCCTTTTCAGGAACGCCAACGTCTTCCTGGTCATCGGCCTTTCGGCCGCCATCTACACTGCGCTCCTCGTCGCGCTGGGCGAACTCCGGCGCATCGACATTGACTTAATCAGAAACCAATTATTTAAAAGTGACAACCCTCCGGAATAAAGAATGGAATATGAACATGTTTGGAAAAATGATAACAGGCATGCAAAATCCAAAATTAACAATCTCGTCTTATATCGTCAAAGTTTATAATATTACCTATCCCTCATCTAAATGAAAAAATGACATTCACGGGTCAGTGGCATAAGCTGCCGTCGTTGTTTTTGGCCTTAAACGAACTGGGAAAGATAAGGGAAAAGAAAAAACGAGAACTGCAGGAGGCAAAGAAGTCGGACCGGCAGCTTTTCAGCTTTTTTTCGAATATTATGAAAGGCGGCACCAAGTGATAGATGGAACCGGACAGGAATAACCAGACACCTCTGCTGTCCAAGATAATCCCCATCGAGCGGATTGTGCAATATATTGCCCTGGTTAAGCGACGCCCTTTTAATTTGCGCGTTACTTATCAATGCGGAAGGCGTTACGATGACATTTAGAATCTGCCGATGGATTTTCATCACCTTGGCGTTACTAAGGCTAAGCCCGCTGTCTTTCGCCAATATGGATAATCCGCCCATTTGTGACAAAGCCCCTTCGGGCGGGCTCCGCATACGTTTCCAGGAGGATGTGGAGCTGCGCAGGCAGAAGGACAATTTTGGGATGGTTGTCGCGGGTAATGATACGTGGCTATTCTTTAACCCTGAGCTTGAGACGGCATCTTTACCTCCCGAAGAGGTGCTCGCAATAACCAACCAGATTGTGCACTTTCATCAGGCGCTTGCCCAGATCGGGATTGAGGTTATCTATGCGCCCATCCCCACTAAATGGGCGGTGTATCCAGAAAAGATATCAGATGTGGTGAAGACCGAAAATATTTCCGAGGTAACGCGCATGGATGCCAATCGCCAGAAGCTTCTCGAGCTGCTTCGCGCCCAGGGCGTTACAGTGGTTGACCTCATGCCTGCCTTCATCGAGCACAAGACCACTGATCCGGTCTTTTTTAAACACGACACGCACTGGTCGCCGGCGGGAGCCATGATCGCAGCCCGTGTGATTGCCGATGTGATTAAGCGCCGGCCATGGTACAGGAATCCTTCATCTCCTGGACATGGGCCGTTGCTTTACACTCCTGCCGGAAATCCGGGTTGGAAAACCTTATTCTGGCCGGGTGATTTGCGGAACTACCTGACCTATGGCGAAAACAAGGCCATAGCCGACAAGATACCCGTTTTGCGGAACTTTCTGACCTATGGCGGAAACAAGGCCATAGCCGACAAGATACCCGTGGAGGAGATCAGGGCCAAACACATAGAGGGCTCGGATTCGATCAGCAGGGACAGCCCGGTTCTGATCTTCGGAGACAGTAACGTGAAGGGGATATTGCCGGACAATATCAGTTTCGGACGGTATCTGGCA
>JBAYWJ010000080.1:0-12636 GCA_041674125.1 Kiritimatiellia bacterium | reverse complement strand
CGTGTGATCACCTCGCTGCCCTCGCGCAAGGTGGCCAGCTGGTTGCGCTGGTCGTAGGTCACGATTTCATCCTTCCATTGCCCGGCGGCGGGTGTCCAGCGCATGGCCGGCAACTGGTGGATGTAATTCCGCACGGCCGGCGGCATGTCCGCCAGCCGGTAGGATCGCACAATCCCGTAGACCTTGGCTTCGGCCGCCGGCGCCGGCAGCCGCACGCCCTCCTTTTTGATATTCAGGTAGGGATGCGCGGGCACGGTCAAAAACTCCCCATCCAGCACTTCCGAGACGGAATAATGCGGGCGCAGCGGCCGGGGCGTTCCCGTATATGGCTGCCAGGTCCGGCCGTCATCCCGGGAGACCAGCGCCTGCGCCGGGTGGCCGTGCGCTTCGCTGGCGTCATCGGCATCGGCCCAAACCAGCAGGATGGCGCCGTCCGGCAGGCGCGCCAATGCGGGGAACTGGCAGAAGCCCCAGCGCTGTTCGCGTGGCTCGCTCACCGCGGCCACCACCGGCTGGCCCAGCACCACCTCCGCCGATGGATTCGTCGCCCCGGACTGTGTTTGCGCCTGCATCACCTCTCCCTTGTTGGACGGATCCGCCCGGAGGACGCTGGCCGCCATCATGCTCAACGCAAACGCGCCAACCCGCGCAACGATTTGGACGTGACAGTTATTTGTCATGGAGTCCTTTCGTTTGAAATTAGAGCCGGCGTTCTCCCGCCCAACGCGGGACAAGAGTGCCGGTTCATGCGATTGAATATAAATCAAAAAAACCTACTTTATTTCCAGTCGGCCGAATTTTTCCGGAACGTGCCACCCGGCCCCGGTCGGAGAGAAGGCCTGGAGTTCGGCCTGCTGCCCGCCGCAAACGCGCTGCCTGTAGACGTTGAAATACCAGGGCGCCTCCGCGTCGGGCCTGGCGCCGGCCACGCGGTGATTCGGGTCGGCTTCGGCCTCCTTGTCGCCGACGACCGGAATCATGAGCTGAACCCGCCAGGAATCCGTTCCGCGCCAGGTTTTGACATCCGCAAGCGACTTCCAGCCCTGCCCCGGGTTGCCTTCCGCGATTGCCCCGTCCGGATTGACCGCGATGTGGTAGTAAGAATGGTTTGGGGTTTCCAGGAATACGGCAACATGATCCCCGCTGTTGACGTCATCGCTGACGTTCAGTTTTTTCATCTCCGGCTCCTTGCAGGTAATGTCAAAAATTAGCGTGTTCTTGTCCCAGCCTGTGCGGAAGGTGGTTTCCACGGCCGGCTCTTTGCCGGTCTTGTTGTCCTTCAATTTGCAGGCGGTGGCCGCGCCAAGGTCAGCGCCGGCGACACCGACCGCTAGGGTGGTTTTCGCGCGCAGCCCGGCAAGCTCGGCTTCCTTCTGCTCGTATTTGGCAACCAGGTCCTCCCGCGGCTGGAGGTCCGAGATGACGGCCTGGACGCGTTTGCCGTATACAGTATCGCCCGCCGTCTCTTTGGCCTTGTCGAGCAATTTTCTGAACTCAAGGGCGGTGGCCAGCGAAACATTCATCGGGTTCCCCTTGCCCCTGCCGCGGCTTTGGTCCTTGAGGGCCAGGTTCTGCTCGGCGTAGGTGATGGCTTCTTTCATCTGCTTCGCCGCCGGGCCGTAGAAAAGGTCGCAATATTCGTCAAGGACCCGATCAATGTCCTGGTCCGCGTCCCAGAGAAAGCGGGACTGGACGTAAAGGGTGATGTGCTCCAGGCCGATGACCTTCCACTTGCCCCTGAACTGGCTTTGTTCGCCGGTGTCCCCGAGCGATATGCCCTTAAGCGCCTTCAGGTCCCTGGCCGTGGCGCGCGGATGAATAACGGGATATGAGATTGGCGTACCCCTGACGCCGTCTTCTATCCCCCAGATGTGGTAGCGGTTGTTTTCACAGCGCAGGATGTTGCCGGGCGCCATTTTTCCCTGCCATTTCTGGACGCGCGCCCAGTATTGCGCCCAGTGCTCCGGGTCCACCATCCTCGGGCGGCCGGAATTGGCGATCCAGACGCAGAGGTTCGGGCTGAACTTCTCAATCGTATCCGGGGCATCAATGTAGGACGTGTAGGCCCCGCAGGTTATGCGTTTTTTAGGATGGGTTTTGTAAACCTCACGCGCCACCCGGTCGGCAAAGCCCCAGACCAGTTCGGAAGCCGTTTGCCCTTTGCATCCTTCGCACTGGCACAGTTTCAGGCCGTCCCCCGGCCAGATGTCGACGCTGGGAAGGTCGTATTTGTCGAAAAGGAACCTTATATAATTCACGGTCTCTTTCTCAAGTCCCTCGGAGGTGAAGCAAGCGGTGCCGTACTTGCGATGTTCGGTATCCCTTTTCCCGCCGATGAGCGCGTAATAGTCCGGGTGAGCCTTCTGCATCGCCCCGGTTCCGTGGACATGCACAAGCCCATGGGGCCCTCTTGCTGGCCCGAGCTGCTCGTGGCCGGAGTTCATGCCCAGGCGCCTGGCCCAGATAACGTCGTCGAAAGAGAACCCCGAATAGTTGTACCACATCCAGGTCCGGTACGGAAAATCCGGTTTCACGGTATCGTTGAAAGCCCCGACAGTGATGGAAGTTTTCCCGGGAACGACTTCGCCGATATCTCCGGGCATATACCAGCGAATTCCCAGGCGGCGAAGGAACTCACACACGGCGTTTAACGATCCGCTTTCATCCTGGTTCCAGAAACCGTTCGGCTGTCCTTCTTTTTTTGTCCAGAGCGCTTCAAAATCCTTTCCGTAGCGCTCCGACATGATTTCATCGAAATCCTTCGGGTTCCAAAGCCCCTTGAACCCTGCCGCGAATGGAAAGCCCCAGGCGCTGTCCGTCTTGCCTTTCGTGGCTTCGTCCCATTCGGCGGCGGCCTTCGGGACATCCTTGCGACTTAAAGGCCATGGAAACCTTGAAAAATTGAAATCGTAGTCCCTGCCGATCAGCACCAGCCAGCCCGCCACGTTATCCGCCTTGGACGGATTTCGGGCGGGCCAGTCCGGGCCGGATACCATTCGGAACGCGCCGTTTTTCAAATCCTCGTCGGCCTGTGGCGAGCCCGGTCGAGCCATAATCTCCAGCTTTTCAGTGTGCGCGCTTTTACCCACGTATATTTTAAATGGCAGGTTGGTGCCGGGCTCCGTCACGATCGGCAGGCGCGCGCCGCTCATTTTTTCAATGTAATGCCGCAACTCCAGCGCCGCTATGACGACCATGCGCGGCCGCTTCGGGGCCACGACAATTTCCGCGTTCGGGCGCCCATCCTTGACAATGAACATTTCGGCCCGGGCAGACACGCACGCCAGCAAACCACTCATCAACAACACGGCCGCGAACAAAATCCTTTTCATTTACGCCCTCCTTTCCGACCACACGCACAGACTCACGCACCTTATCAAGCACTCTCGCCCGCTCTCACTGCCGCCAGTCATCAGTCCGGAAAGGCATGGCCGGCAGGCCTTCCTTGTTATACAGGTTGCAGCCTTCGGGGTTGTCGGCCCAGGCGTAGCGTGCGGCCACCGGCTCCTTGACCGCATCGTTCCAGACCACGACTTCGTTGCCCCTGATTTCGGCGTTTGCCCATGCGAATCTTTTATCGGCCCCGGCCACGGCAAACATTTTCAATGGGCCGTTGCCCTTGGCGACCAGGCCGCCGCCGACGTTGTCAAATGCCAGGTGGATCTTACCGCCCTCGACCCGCATGGACTTGTATGTGGGCCCGGTGAAAACGATGTCCTGGCCATAGGCGACCTTCCGGGCCACGAGCGCCAGGCGCGCGCCGACGTCCTGCTTGTTTTTGGGGTGAATATCCTCGGCCTCGCCGAGCTCAATGGTCACCGCCACCCCGCAATTCGGCGTGTTCTGCGCCGTCAGGGCCTGCGCCTCGCGCAGCTCCGCCCATGCGGATTCTCCCGGCAGCGCGGAAGGCTGGCGAAAATTGGGCAGCTGCGTGATCATGAAAGGGAAATCGCCCTGGCCCCACTTGTCCCGCCAGCACTTGATCATGAGCGGCATCAGCTCGCGGTAGCCGTAGCCGTCGCCGGCGTTGGCCTCGCCCTGGTACCAGACCGCGCCCTTGATGGCAAATGGCATGAGCGGGTTGATCATGCCATTGAAGTGCCCGCATGGCGCGCGGCGTCGGTTGCCCGCGTGCATCGGCTCGACCGGCTCGGCAAACCGGTCGGCTTCCCGCGCCCGCCATTGACCGGCCAGGGATATTTTTCCATCGCCGCCCTCAGCCGTGATTTCGGACTGGCCGAAATCCGACTGCCACAGGCTGTGATACCAGCGTGCAAAAACGCGCGCCGCCAGCAAGGCTTTCCCGGGCCGGACCTTTTCGCCCGGCACCGCGAACTTAACCCAGTTCCTGTCCGGCGGAGCGGCCTGTCGAGAAGCCGGCGCGCCGTTCAGGAAAACTGCCGCGGCAATCCCGTCCGCACGGGTGAAGTACAAGGAGACCATCAATTCCTTGCCGCTCCAGGCGTCAGGAATATCAACGGTCCGGCGCAGCTCCAGGAGTGCGCAAGACGAGCCTTCCGCGGAAGGCTTGGCCGTATCAATCGTTACCCACGATGCATCATCAAGCTCCGGGCCGGCCCAAGGCCCCTTTTCGCTTTTGGGCACGGATTGAAAGTAATTTATCATTTTCTTTTCATTTTCACGGAACAGCTCAAGTTTTTTGGGCAGCTCCGGGTCAGCAAGGGCAGCGTCATAGGCATCCAGGCTCTTTTTGGCGACCGGGGATTTTTCCATGTAATCGCGCGCAATCCAGAGCTGGATGGGCGTGCCGCCCAGACTGGCCTGGATCAGACCGATGGGAATGTTCAAGTCCTTGTGCAGCGCGCGGCCGAAAAAGTAGCCGACGGCGGTAAAACCACCGGCCGTTTCGGGCGCGCAGACCTGCCAGGGCCTGCCCTCGTATTGCAGGTTTCCGGCCGGCTCAGGCACGTTCCTGACCGGTGACGGTAAAAGCCGGATCAAGGGATAATTAGCGGCGGCAATTTCAGCCTCGGCGTTTCTGGCCCCGCGCAAAGACCTCGCCATGTTGGACTGTCCGCTGCAGAGCCAGACGTCGCCGACCAGCACGTTGGTGAACACAACCTCGCGGCCGGCCGCCACGGTCAATTGGAAAGGCCCGCCGGCGGACAGGGGATCGAGCTTGAGCGACCAGTTGCCGTTGGTGTCGGCCGTGGCGGTTCTGGTTTGACCGCTGAAGCTCACGGTCACCTTCGCGCCCGGGTCCGTCCGGCCCCAGACTGGAACCGGCATGTCGCGCTGCAGCACCATGTTGTCCTGGAAAACGCCCGGCAGCTTGAGCCCGGCCCGGCCGGGCAGAGTTCCGGCGACGAACAACGCGCAGGCAATCATAATGCAGGCATTCCGGCAGCGGGCGGGACAGGCATTCATATTTTATTCCATTGTACCTGGTTTAATCTTCTGTGGCTGTTGAAAAACTCCTTCGGCTCAGCCAAAGGCTTTACTCTACCAGAATATTTTGGCAGGGCGAGGCGTCCCTTCCGAGCCGTTCATGCCTGTCCTTCAGCTGATGGATATGCAGGCATCTTTGCAAAAACTGCCGCGGGCGGTGGCCCTACTCCAGGTCCAGGCCGCCCGAAAGCCGCCTGGTGTACACTTTCACGTTGAACACTTTGGCGGCGGTGAAAAAATATAATCCCACGCGGTCATGGTCGTCCCCGTGAATGGACTGCGCATCCCGGCCAGCGATCGCAAGCTCTCCATTGACGAACATGCGCAGCTCGCCGCCGTCGTTTTCGACGACGATCTTATGGGTTTTGCCCGGCACGATCAGGGTGGAGGGATTGTCATCGGCAATGAGCGGCTGCCCGGACCTGGAGATCCGGTTCCTTTTGTTCATTTTCCAGCCGAACTGGAAGAAGTAACCAGATCCGAGCAGGTCAGGTTTGTCCGCGTCGACTTTGCCATGCAGGATTGAGCTGAAATCGGATACAGGCAGCGGCTCAGCGGATTTCTGCCCCAGCATTTCTTCCGGCCTGACATCGGATACAACCTCGAATTCCATCCGCTGAAACGCCGGCGAATTGTCGCCCGGGAACCCCAGTGTCGAGACCAGGGTCCCGCTGCCGCGCAGCGCGCCGTCCTCGACCTTCCAGTTTCCTTCCAGAATTTGCCAGTTATTGCCAAGTTCTTTCCTCTTGAAATCGTCGCTGAACGCAAGCTCCCAGCCGGCTTTTTCCGCAGGCTCAAGGCCGGCAGCTTTACCGGGCGCGTCGGCCGCAGCAGGCTGCTTCCATTGGGCAACCTGCTTGGATTTAACGGACTTCATGGTGTCAGGATGGAAAAGCCCGCCGCGTGCCATCCGCTCGCCCGGCCGGATGGTGGGCCAGTAGAGCGCATGGGGGATTTTTTCGCAGTTGCGTTTGACCTCGTCCCACTTGGCCCTGACCAGGTCGGCCGCGCCGGCGTCCTCCCCGCCCTTCTGCAGCATTTGCATGCTCAGCCGGCGCAGTTCCGAGAGCAGTTTCATGTGGTCAAGCCCGGCTCTTGCAAATTCCACGCGCTTTTTATACTTGTCCGGCTTTCCCTCCGCTTTTTTTCCCGCCCGGTCAAGCAGTTGACAGGCCTTGGCAAAAAACTCATGGTTGTAGACCTCTTCATACCCGTTGGCCTCGCCGGGATAGTTATCCACCTTCCGGTTGCGCGCCTCTTCCATGAGCTTCCAGTACTCCTTGATCTCGCCGGCGGCCGGGCCGAACCCGCGCTGGTAGTAATCTTCCATCACAGCCCGCCAGTTTTTTGACGGATCCCAGGCCATCTGCGCGAGAGCGTAGTAAAGCGGCCCCTGGGTGGCCCATTGCTCCCAGATGCTGTCCACGATGATCCCGATGCAATGGTTCGAGACCGCGAAGCTGAAACTCTCCATGACCCGCTCGATGGGAATATCCGGCAGCGCGTTCTGCCAGCCGGCCGGGTTGCCGGTGTTCGGCCGCCAGACCTGGTTCTTTGTCACCTTGCCCCAGCCAGCGTATTCCTGAGCATAAGTTTTGCCGTTCTGGCCGTCCTTGTCAGGGGTGTTTACATCCCAGAACATATTGGCGACATCGCTTATCACGACGTTATCGTCCGGGATCGCCTTCAGGGGCGCCGGCCGGGAGTTGCCGTAGGCGTTCATGCTGACCCGGTAATCCCTGTCCGGGTAACGTTCCTTCAGCATGCGCGCCAGGGTGTTGGCAAAGGTGACGTCGCGGTCGGACATGGCCACGTAATTCTGGGCCAGGCCCTGCCACATGAAGGGGCGCAGGTCGGCGCCCGGCTGGTCCCAGGCGCGGCAGTTGGTGCATACGCAATGGCCGCTGGTATAGCCGTCGTTCGGGGAAGCGTTGAAGCAGGTGAGCCCCGGGTTTTCATTGATCTGGACATCAACATCGGCGAGCCACTGGGTCCAGACCCCGGGGTTGGATTCGCACATCTTGACCGCTTCCGCGCTCGGGTAAGGCTTCCCGCCGCCGCCGCGCGTGCCGTCGGGCTGGAGCGCGAAATATTCCGGGTGCGTTTCATGGAAACGCTCCCACCAGGTCTTGAAAGCGTGTCCCGGGTGGACGTAGAGCGAGTCCAGTTGGAGGCGCTGGAGGCGCACCCAATTTTCCGAATGGCCGTAGGCGCTGTGGCGGATAAGCACGGAAAAAGCGAAGAGCCCGGCGCGCGCGCGGATCTCGGGGTGGTAGCAATATTCGAAGGGAGCGAAGGCGATCTTATCCTTCTTGATTATGTCCTCCCCCAGTTCTCCCGGCCAGAGCCAGCGCACGTCCAGGTAATCCTGCAAAAAAGTATAGACCGCGTTTGCGGTGCCGTATTCCTGCTGGATGCCGTTGACCGTGTTGCGCGGGCCTTTCACCACCAGGCGCCCGGGGTCCCAGCGGTCGCGCCCGGCGATGACCAGGTTTTTGCCGTCGCAGGCGATCAGGATTTCCTCCGGGTGCTTGAAATCAAAATCAATGTTCGGGAACAATTCCTTCAGCTTCGGCTGGAAGCCTACCCAGATAGCGTGCTTCGGCGCGGGATCAGGCAAACCCTCGATGACATCCGGCTTCGACCCGGTGATCTTTTCAATGTATTGGGCGAGCTCACCGGCCGCCTGCCTGGTAAAGGGCGGTGCATTCGAGAAGACGATAACCGGCGCCAGGCTCCCGCCCTGTTCCGCAATCGCCAGCTCCACCGCCCCGGCGCCGTGCTGCATAATCAAGCCCGGCATCATCATCAAAACAACTTTAAAAACCTTGCCTGTCATTATTTTTGTCTCCTGCTTTTATTGCACGGCTTGCGTGCGGCTTCACATGCTGCGCATATTGCCATCGTTGGCATTTATAATCATGGTTTTACCCCGGCTTGTCAACAGTATAAATAGTTGTTTAATGCCGGCCTTGAAGATGCTGTCTTTTTCCAGGCATGGTTCAAAACCCCGGCCGTACGCCGCGCCCGGATTCAGTGTGCCACACTCATGCCAATATTGAGAAAGGTTCCGGAAAAACGGCAAGGCTTACGGGTGCTGGACAGCGCCGGAACTTGACCCAAGCAGCAGCGGCATTACCAGCCGGCTGAACCGCTCCGCCTGCAAGTCAATGCCCTCGGAGCCCGGATGAAGTTTATCATCCGAATAACGGTTGATTTCTTTCAGGCCGAAAAGGTCCAGGCCGCTGATGTAGTAGAGGTTCATGTCACCTGCCATCACCAGGTTCCGGTGAACGGCTTCCATATCAGCTCGCATTCCTTCCAGGGTGTAACCGGTCTGGGAAGGAGTGCGTTCGCGCGGCGGGCTGGCGATGGGCGAGATGAGCGCAATGGGCGTGTGGGGCTGCTTCTCGCGGATTATGGCCACGGCGCCCGCCACCAGGGCCGGATAAGTGCGGGCGCTCAAGCCGTTGCCGACGGCGTTTATGCCCAGCTTCATAGAGATACAAGCGGCCGGCAAATCGCGGATCACCATGGCCACGGCCGGCTCGAGGAGACAGGCGCCGCCGAAACCCATATTGACCAGGTTAAGGTTGTGCCGGCGGGCGACGGTGGCCGGCCAGATCCTGGCCGCGCTGCCGGCGCGGACGCAATGCGTGATAGAACTGCCCCATGTGACCCACGTTGGCCGGCGGTCCGGCAAAGGCCGCAGGACCGAAGCCTTGCGGGCCTTAATTTTCTTCAAGCCAACCCGGCAGCTGGGCGGCAGCCAGATTTCGATCGTGCGCAGCCCCTGCCCGGCCCGGTCGAAAACTACCCCGGTGGAATTTTTGCCGCAGAATACGGCCTGGGCTATTTCGTTATCAATGACCGCGTCGAAGGCATGGCCGTTGATGGCTGCGCCCGGCGGCGGCAGGGGCGCAAAGCTCAAGGCAATGGCTTCGGCATCCGTCTCGAGGCGCAGGCGCACCCCGCTGGTGCAGAAGGCCCTGTCCAGGAGATGCTCCGCAAAGCAAAGGTCGCGGCGCTGGTATGGCAGGCGGCAAGGATAAAGCGTGTTGCCGGCGCGTTTGACCGAAAGGGCCCCCTGAATGAATGTTTCGTTCACCGTCATAGTTTTCATATTGTGCTTTCGTGTCGTTTGTTGATCCGGCCACGCCAATCAGGTAATTGCGGCCGTATTCGGTAATAACAACCCTGCTCTTTTTATGTTAACCCGCCATCAGGTGAAGAATTTTTGCCTCTCGTGCTGCGTGCGGCGGCCGGCGTGCTCTAGGCATGAAACCCTGGGAAGCCCGGCCGCCAGGCGCTTGCCTTCGGTGAACCCTTCCGGCCTGCCCCGCAGGCGCTCCGCGAGGCGTCTGCGCCAGGCTGCCACGCGCTTGCGGCTGGAAGCGGCACCGGCCAGGTTGCGGAGCTCGTTCGGATCCTTGTCCAGTTCGAAAAGCTGTTCCTTGCCGCTGGAAGGATTCCAGATGTATTTCTCATGCCCGTCGGTCAGGGCCTGCGTGAGGCCGGCGCATTCAATATGCACGTATTTGCGGTCAAAATCGCCCTTGCCGTGCAGGAGCGGCAGGAGGCTTTTCCCATCCACGGACCCTGGAATCTTTATTCCGGCCATGTCGAGCAGGGTCGGCATCAGGTCGGCGAGGGTGACGGGCGCATCAATGACCTTGCCCTGTTCCAAGCCCATGTCGCGCGGCGCGCTCACAAGGAACGGGATGCGGGCGGAACCCTCGTAGCCAAGGCTTTTTGCCCAGCAGTAATGGTCGCCCAGCATTTCGCCGTGGTCGCTTGTCAGGCATACGATCGTGTCCTTGCACTGCTTCAGCCCGATGACGGGGTTGAGCACGCGGCGCAGCTGGTCGTCGAGGTGGTTGATCAGGCCGTAATAGCCCGCCCGTGCGCTCAATAGGGCCTCACCTTTGAGGTTGACGTGCCTGGATGAAATGCCGAACGTCCGCCCGGGCGCCCTGGCCCAGTTGCCGATGTGCGGCGCCGGGACGCCGGTGCGCAGGTAGCGGTTGAAATAAAACTCGGGCGGCTGCAGCGGCGGATGCGCGGCGATGAATGACATTGTAAGGAAAAACGGGCGGGCGGGGTCGCGGTTCCGCAGGAAAGCGAGAGAGCGCTCGACGGTCCAGTTGGTGTTGTGTAAATATTCCGGGAGCGGCCAGGGACGCGCGGTCCAGTCATTGTGCATGACGCCGCCGCCGAACCACCCGCCGCAATCGCGGGGGGCGTTGGCCTTGAACCAGCGGGTGTAATCTTCGCCGGGCCCGAAACCCCCGTTTTCAACCTTATCGTATCCGAACCGGGCCCGTCGTGGGAACTGGTGCATGCTGCGCCCGATCCAGCGGGTCTGGTAGCCGTGTTTTCCGAGCACCTGCGGCAGCGTTGCCTCGGGCTGCCATTCAACCCCTTCCACGTTTGTGAGCAGGCCGTGGGTGGCTGGGAACTGTCCGGAAAGGATGGTGCGGCGCGCCGGCATGCAGATCGGGCAGTCCGAGTAGCAGCGCCGGAACCTTGCGCCGCTGGCGGCGATCTCGTCCATGGTCGGCGTCAGGAGCACGAGGTGTCCGTCACATCCCAGGCAGTCGCCGCGGTGCTGCTCGGTAATAATTAAAAGTATGTTCGGCCGCTTTTGCATTTCAGGTGAACATGGGCCTGAGCTTGTCTTGAAAATAGTAAAAGCCATCCTTCCATTTCAGCATTTTATCGTCAACCTCCCTGAAGGAGGCCTGCATCGGGGCGGGCAGGTCCTCCAGGCGCATTTCCGCCTTCAGGTTATTCAATTCTTGAGGATCCTTTTCGAGGTCGAACACGTCCCATTCGCCGCTGTCGAAGTAGTGGCTGTATTTAAGGTTCCGGTAGCGGAGCATGAGGTGCCGGCCGTAAATCGCGGATTCGGAAACGACGACGCGGTCCGGATCCGATCTTTCCTGGCCGGTCAACGCCCCCAGGAGGCTGCGGCCAGGTCTATCCTCGGCATTCTGGTAAACGAGCCGACCATGCGGGGTACGCAGGGTCGGCATCCACAAATCCTCGTAATTCAGCAGAGTGAGATACAGATCCAGCAGCGAGACCGGCTCGCGGCAGGTCTGTCCCGGGGCCACATCGGGCCCGTTGAACAGCATCGGCACGCGCGCGGATGGCTCGTGGAAGAAACCCTTCTGCTGCAGCCAGTGATCTCCCAAATAGTCGCCATGATCGGCTGTGAAGATAATCAAGGTGTTGTCGCGCAGTCCCAGGTCGCCAAGCGCTGTGAGAACGCGCCCGATCTGATGGTCTATAAGCGTGACGTCGCCCATGTACTGGGCGCGGATACTGGCCATCCATTCGTCATCCATGAAACGCCATTCTTCGCGCGAGCGCAGAAGGGGCTTGCTGAAATTCTTAAGCTCGGCCTCGCTGCGGACGAAGGGCGCGAGTTTGTTCCGGTCATACATGGAAAAATAAGGCTCGGGCGGGTCGCAGGGCGTATGCGGGTTGAAGAAAGAGAGCCACATGAAAAAGGCCTCGTAGCCGAACTGGCGGCAGCGGCGCCGGTCGGCTATTACCCGCAACTCTTCCAGCGCCAGGTCGGTCGTGCGGATGGAAGGATAAAGCTCATCCGGCAGATGGGTCGGAGTGGTCTTAAAGGCCGAGCCATATTTACCGCGGCGGGCCTTGGCATCGAAACGCGACAGGCCACGGGCGTTCAATTCCTTGATATAGGCCAGATCTGTCTCCCAGACCCGGTGGAAGCCGCCGTGCCGCCTTTTAGGCAAAAAATGCGTCTTGCCGACCTCAGTGGTGTAGTAGCCGTTTTCAGCCAGCCGCCCCGGCAGGGTCGGCAGGCCGTCGGCCCAGCCCTGGTCGTTGTAATAAACGCCGTGGTCGCAGGAGCGCAGGCCGGTCATGATTGAGGCCCGTGCGGGCACGCACATGGGATACGGACAGTAGGCGTTGTCAAATCGTATCCCGTCCTGCGCCAGGCGGTCGAGGCTGGGCGTTTCAACCGGGTGTTTTGCCAGGTGCCCGAGCATGTCGTAGCGGAACTGGTCGGCCGTAATGAGCAGAATGTTACGCATGGTTATTTTGTAGCAGACGTTACTTTATATGTCGACACAAACACACCCCGGTGCAGGTACTAAGAGCTTATCCGTAAATTACTTTGACCACGACATCGTGTATTTTGATAAATCCGCAAGGCGCTGGCGAGGGAGCAATGCCTGAAGGGCCTTG
>JBAYWJ010000079.1:0-12643 GCA_041674125.1 Kiritimatiellia bacterium | reverse complement strand
CCTCCGGGTCTATGCCCATGACGCTGCCGGCATGGTTGGCCACGACACCTTTGAGGCCTTCCGTTGAAGGACCAACCGCGTTGCAGAGCAATACATAAACGTTATGGTCGTATGCCCGCGCGCGGTGCACTTTTTCCCAGTCGGCCTGCTGGCGGCGGATTACCCCGTCGCAGAACTTCCGGGTCAGGCGGGCGGGCCAGTTGCCCGTGCGGGCCGCGTGGGGCGCCAGGATCAGGTCAACGTTGTGCAGGGCATGCACCAGGGCAAGTTCCGGGAAAAGGTTGTCATAGCAAAGCGAAACGCCGAAACGGATGTCGCCGATGTCAAACACCTCCAGCTTTTCGCCCGCTCCGAAATAACAGTACTCATCCCCGGACAGGTTGATTTTCCTCTGGAGCCCCAGGTATTTTCCTCCATCGGCGACCAGCTGGCTGTTGTAGACTATATTGTTTGAAAGCTCGGCCAACCCCACGCAAATGCAGAGGGAATATTTTTGCGACATTTCGAGGATGGCGCTGCTCAAGGGCCCTTCCGGGACCGGATCGGCGCTCTCGATCATCTTGGCGTGCCCGCCGTGGCCGGTCAGCATAAGCTCGGGCAGGACAATCATCCGCGCGCCTATCCGCCGCGCGATTCCACAGGCCTTTTCGACGCGCTTAAGATTTTCTTGCGGGTCGCGCAAGATTGATTTCAAAGATGCCAGAGTTACTTTTATGTCGTTCATATTGTTTATTCCTTTCCAATCGAGATAATATTCATTTGAGGTAATTTTAAAACTCAAAAGAAACGGAACCCCTCCTGCGCTGAAACCGGCTTTGGATGGCAGGCAGGGTGCCATGGCTAAATGGCACGAGCGACGGCGGAGCGGCAGGGGCGATCCAATGTGCTTTGCGGTTACCTCATTCGACTTAATTTCTCGATGATTCTGTCCCGATGCGGATATTGCCGATATCGGCGTATGCGCCGGGTGCTATTTTTGCGCCTTTGATATTAACGTGAGTCGCGCCGACCAGCAAGCGGCCAAGCGGTGTTCCGGCGGGGAATCTCTGCCGGAAAGGCCGGTCAGCGACCGCTTGTTTCCCATCCACCCACAGGCTGTAGGTGTTGTTATCCAGGTTGGAAACAATCCTGTAATTATGCCACTCCTTGGCAATAGCCGCAAAGTCGCCGGCTAGGTCAGACAGCTTGCCCGGCACATGCCCCCAGAGAAGCGACCAGGCCTCATCCTGCCAGCCTGCGCCGGCCGCGCGGAACAGGGTTACGTCCAGCGTGCGTGAATCCGCCGTGGAAACCCGCACGTCCAACGAGATGGCAAGGCACCCGTTCGAAACGGGGGTAAAATCCAGCTGGTAGGCCTGCTGGGCGCGCTGCGACGCCACGGATTTGGCAGGCCCGTCCAAGTCTTCAGGTATAATCGGGGGCGCGACCTGGAATCGTATGGCCTGCTTGAAATTTTTATCCGCAACCGGGAAACATACACCGGGCAACAGGGGCAAGGTGCCCGGCGCCTTGAAAAGCGCCCATTGTCCCGTGCCATGCGCAACTTCCGGCGCTTCGGGATACATCCGCACCCGCACGGGAACGAGGCCAGAGGTAATTCCGGCGTCGCCCAGCTGACCGGCACCGTTGTCTCCCCAGGCCCAGAGCGAGCCGTCGGTCTGCAGGGCCAGCATGTGCCGGGAACCCGCCGCAATCTCTTTTATGCCGGTCAGTTTTTCAGCGCCTTCAGCTCCCCTGACCGGCGCGGGCGTCAGGCTGCCTTCCAGTGTCCCGTTGTCGAGGATCCCGCCCTCGTTAAAGCCCCAGGCCAGCACCGTGCCTGCCCGGTCCAGGGCCGCCGCATAGTACCGCCCTGCGGCGAGCGCGGTGATGTCAGCGAGTGTTCCTTTGCCGCCGATGCCTTTGACCTGCACGGGAAGGGAGCTGTCCTTCCGGGTCCCATCCCCAATCTGTCCGAAGCTGTTGTTGCCCCATGCCCGGACAGTGCCGTCCCCTATGAGCGCCAGCGAGCTGGCTGTGCCCGCCGATATGCTACGAACATCAGTCAGGAAACCATTGCCATCAACGTCATTGACCTGGACGGGCGCCAAACTGTTCCGCATGGTTCCATCTCCCAGTTGGCCGGCGCTGTTGCTGCCCCATGCCCAGACAGTGCCGTCCTTGCGCAGCGCCAGGTTGTGGCGTGTGCCGGCGGCGATTGCGATTATATCCGTTAAGAAGCCTTTAGCGCCGGGCCCCAGTACCTGCACCGGCGCAGAGACAGCTGTGGTAGTTCCGTTGCCCAGCTGGCCGGCGCTGTTGTCGCCCCAGGCCCAGACCGTGCCGTCCTTGCGCAGCGCCAACGCGTGCTGGTATCCCGCCGCGACTGTTTGGACATCTGTCAGCAGCCCTTTTGCGCCCGGTCCTACAACCTGTCCCGGCGTGGAGCGCTCCCGGGCGGTCAAGTAAAAATGTTCGGGTCCCGGGGTGGATGCGTCTCCAAGCTGCCCGAAGCTGTTGTCGCCCCAGGCCCAGATTGTCCCATCCGCGGCCAGGGCCAGCGTGAAATGTTGCCCGGCCGCGATCTGCCTGATGCCGGCCAGCGCGCCAGTCTTCTTGCCCGTGATTGGCACGGGTATCGTGCTGTATCTGTATGGCCAGGCAAAGAAGTCTATTTCCGGCTTTGCGTCTCCGAGTATGCCGCAAATGGTCGGGCCACATGCCCAGACCGTCCCATCCGCGCACAGCGCCACCGAATGAAATCCGCCTGCCACCGCCCGTGAGATCACGGCCGCGCTGCCAACCGGCGGTGAGGGTAAAAACCAGAACAACAATGCGATGATCATCATGGTTGATTTCATATGTTTTCCCGCTTGTGGCATTTGCTTTTGATTTTTTTTGTTGAAAATATTTTTATGGTTGCCTAAAAATCAATCATCCTTGTCGCGCACGCTGAGATAAATCGCCTGCCAGATGCCGCCCTGTCCGTTCCTGTTTCGAACCATGACCGTGAGCTGGTTGGGCGCTTCGGTCTTGATCAGGCTGGTTACATCCAGTTTGAACGGTATATCCCATCCTCCTTCGCCAATCTCGTGTGCGCCAACGTAATCCCCATTGAGCCATACCCAGGCCTCCTCGTCCACGCCGTAAAAATTGAGCCATATCTTAACGCCTGCCTTCGGGATCGCCGGGGCATCAATGACGCGGCGGTACCAGGCGACGCCGCAGTAGGGGGTTTCCATGTAATCCTGCCAGTTTTTCTCGATCGGCACGTCCTTGCGCCAATCCTTGTCGTCATAATCCGGCTTGAACCAAGCCGCCGCCCGACCGGAGTTTTCGGTGTCAATCCGGAAGCGCCAGCCTTCCGCCGGCAGGCGTATTTGCAGGAGCCTTCCGGCATCGTATCGCACCACCGCTTCACGCAATTCACGATCGGCCGCGTGCACAGTTTCCAGTTCAGCCTGGCCATCCGCCAGCAAATTTGCAAGCGAACCAAGTGAGGATTCGAGCGTTCTGCGTAATGCCGCCACATCGCCCATGGAAGGCCTGGCGAGGGTATCGCGCGCCTCGGTCGCAAGAGCTTCGGCATCGCGCCGCGCCTCTCGGGCCGCCTCGGCGGCTACGAATGCTTCGCGCAGTTGGTTCCGCAGCGCATCGGTGGGCTGCCCGGCCACCCGGTCACGCAGGGATTTAAGCATCGCGCGGTAGCGCAGCCCGAAGCCGGACCCGGTCTGCGGCGGCAGGGCATCGGCCAGCTTGACTAAATCCGCCGCGGTGAGCGGGCCGGCTTCAAAGCCGCGGAAGGCGTCGGGATCAAGCCCGATTCCCCGCCTGAGGAATTCCGGGTTGGTCGCAAAGAAGTCCGCGAAATGCATGTCTCCGTTCGTATTCATGGCGCCATCCGCGTTGCTGAAACCCGGACGGAGCGCATCCGGGGCGGCCGGGTAGAACTTCGCGAAGCGCGGGTCGCCGATCAGCCCGCCATCGCGCAGCGCCTGCTCCTCGAACTCCGCCATGTTCATGCGCCGGTCCAGCTGGATGCGGCGTTCCGGGCGCAGGAAATACGCGTTGTTTTCCAGCAGAGTGGTGTCGGAGGCAGAGATCGGGCCAATGGGCTGGTGGATTTTATTCGCCTGGCAATCGGTGATGATGCTGTTGCGTATCACCGTGCAATGCTCCGGCCGGCCGGCCCAGCCGCCCTGTATGCCCCCGATCCGGTTGCGCATGAGCACGCAGTTTTCCATTCTAAAGCGCGGACAGTGATCCCCGCTGGGGCCACCCATCGAGCCGATACTGAAACAGTTGCGCACAAGAAGATCACTGATGTTCATGGTATGGAAAAGTGGGCCTGGCCAGCCCAGGCGGCCGTCGAGGAACATCCGGCTGAGGCGGACATCCTTCCCGCCGAACCACCGGATGGCGGCCGTGTAGGGGCCGTACATCGTATAATTTTTCATGTAAAAGCCGTCCACGCGCAGGTAGCTCTTGTCGAATCCCACTACCATCTTTGTCAGTTCCCGGTTAATGCCGCCATCCAATGTTACGCGCTCGCCGAGCTGGGCGGCGAAGGTGATTGGCCGGCCCGGCAGGCCTGTCGCCCGGATGTACAGACATTCATGGTATGTGCCCCCTGCCACACGCACCGTGTCCCCGGGCCGCACGAGTTCAGCCGCCCGCGTGATGGTGCGCAGCGGCTTATCCGGAGTCAGCCCGTCGGCGGCATCGCTGCCGTTGGTTGCCACATAATATGTCACCGGATCGGCGTCTTTCAGGGCGGTCTCGAAGACAACCGGCTCCGCGCTCCATTCCACGCCGGTCAGCGTCCGCGGCGTATCCAGCGGCTCAACCGATTGCAGCCGGACGTAGTATTTTGTTCCGGGAGCCAGGTCAGCCAGGCTGATGCTGCCGAATTCCTCGCTTTCAACATCGAAACGCTCCTTGTCCACCACCCGCCCGTTCGTGCAGGCCGGCGTCGTACCCCAGTTTAGGGTGATCCGGGAACGATGCGAGGCGTACCACTCGATGTTCGCGCTCGTGGCCCCCGCCGCGTGCACGAACGGCCCGGCAAGCCGGAACACCAGCCCCGGATCATCCCGGTAATTCCCCACGGCCCGGCCATAGGGCCCTGATGCCAGCGCCATCCGCGCATCGGACTCCGCGGCCGTTCCGTAGCGTTCCAGGCCGTTGGGCAGTTGCCCCAACGCGATATCCTTGCCGCCCAGCCGCCAGGCCGGGGCAGAAACGCGGTAGGCGTTATAATCGCTGTAAAGCACCGCTTCCGGGCGGTCTGCGGTCACCGCCGCGCCGCCGGCGTTGTCGAACCGGTTGCCGGCCAGGAAAACCTTTGAGCATCCGGAGAGTCCTATCTGCGTCTCGCCGCCACCGGAAAAATCGCAATGGATCACACGCAACCCTTCAACGCCGGTCACGGAAAGTCCGGATTTGGCGCCTGCGAAAGCGCATTGCTCGAACGCCAATTCACCGCCGCCGGACACCTCGACCGGCCCGGTGAAGCGCAAACGCTCGCAAGACACCTGGCGGGTGTTTTCGATCCGGAATGTTTCTGCCAGCTCCACCGTGCCGGTGCCGCGGCCGCGGATGGAAATTTGCCCGGAAGATTGCTTGCACGCTTTAAGGCTGAAATCTTCCGCGTAACGCCCCGGAGCGATATAGAGCGTGTCGCCCGGTTTTAGCGCGCGCGCCGCGCGCGACACGGTCGCCCAGGAGGAGGAAACCGAAAGGCCGTCAGCCTGGTCGCTGCCTGCCAGGGACACGAAAAAAATATTCGTCCGGTAAGGATACGCCCCCAGGTCGCAGCCGCCATTGCCCGCCCCGCGAAACCGCGAATTTGCCTGCAGGCGGTAATCGTGGTTGGCGGGATCGGCGAACTCGATATCCGGGTTGAAGCCCGGATAATCGCGGAGCACATCGTTCATATGAATGTTGTTCAGGAAATCAATGCCCGAACCAGACCTTGAAAGGAGGCGCGGGAGCACCCCGACCAGGCAATTGCGGATGTGCGATCCGCCTGATTCAAACGGCCAGCTTCCCGGCCCGACGCAGCGTTCGACGTTGTGGTGGGCGATGCCGGATTTCATATGATAATCACCGTCCTTGTTGCCCCATGAGAGATTGTCGCTCATCCGGCTTATCTGCGAGCCGGCATAAAGGCGAATGCCAAGTGAACCATTGAGGAAGGAGAGCGAATCGCGAATGGTGTCCTCGCTCTGGACGTTTGCGCCCAATCCGTCACCCCCGTTGGCCCAGGCGATACAACGCTCGATGACGTTCCCGCCGTTCACCGCACCGACGGGTCCCGATGAATTGACGCGGATCCCGCGGCCATTCAGATACGCCCGGCAGCCGCTGACCACGCACCGGAGCGGCCGCATCAGGAGGATGCCCTCACCACGGAACCCGGTGACCGAAAGCCCTTCCAGCCGCACCCTTTTCGCGTCCAGTAATTCAATCCCGGGTTTATTGTGCATCGACGCGGTGAAGCGCCGCGTCCCGGCCGGCGAGAAATCGGAGGTGCAAATGTAAACCTTCTTTTCCGCGGGAGCGTGGTAAAAACGGCCCGGGCCGAAATCGATTCCCGGGATACCCGGTATGCTGGCATAGGTGGCAAACGCGTCCAGGTCGTTGACCACCTGGATGGGCGACGCCGCGTCGAAATCGGTCACGTACACAAACCGGTAACCTTCCAGCTTGCGGAACGCCGGCAGGGGAACGTCTCCCCGCACGATGACCGTGCCCGGAATTTCCGCCCGGATCACCGTTTCCACGTTCGTGTCCCCGATCTTTTCGCGGCGGACGGCCTCGAAATATTCCCCCGGGGCGATGGTCAGCCAATCGCCGGGTTTTAGCGCGTCCACCCCTTTCTGGATGGTCCGGAACGCCGCCGACCGGCTGGACCCGTCGCGGGCGTCATCGCCGTCGAGCGCCACGAAATACTCGGCGGCCGGCAGTTGGAAGGCCAATCCCAACAGCAGTGGGACGCAATAACGCTGGGCGAAACGATGGCGCAGGTTCTTCATCAGATTTCCTTTCATGCTCCGGCCCTTTCCGCGCAGCGAACGCGAGCGGAACATCATGAATAATTTTCAATCACTGACCGAATGATAGCACGCTGTTGGAAACCCGTCTTGGATAATCGTGCGGTCGGGATGTCCTTATTTGCGGCGGTCGCGGAAATGAGAAGGCGGCAGCCCGACAATCTTCAGGAAGGCGCGGTGGAAAGCCGCATAATCATTAAAACCCACCTGTCCGGCGACCGAGGAGAGGCTCAATGCCCGATTTTTTTCTATGATGCCCCGGGCCTCGGCAACCCGGCGCTGGATAATGTAATTCTTGATGCCCATGCCGAATATTTCGGAGAAGCAATGGGACAGGTGATAGCGGGAGAAGCCGAAATACCGGGCGAGCTGCGCCAAGGACAGCGGCTGGTCATAATGATCATCAAGGTAGGCGATCAACTGGTTCATCAGGGGGCTGGGCCGCAGCGGCGGCGGCGCGGGCCGCAGTGTCACCCGCCGCAGCAGAACCATCAATTGCGTCACCATCATCCGCGTCATGTCATCCCACAGCGGACGCCGCCCATCCACCTCATGCTGGACGCGGCGCAAAAGCCCGAAAATCTGCGACACTTCCCGTCCGGAGAGCCGCGTGTGCCGCGGCAGCTTGCGGTCAACGCGCCAGTCGCGCCCCATCCAGAGGGTGTTGAGCACCACAGTCACGCGTTCGAACGGGACCTGGTCGGGAATGAATTTGTGAAAATCGCGCGGGCGGATCACAACCAGCGAATTCCGGTTGATCGCGTAGATATGACCATTAATCAGGTATTTGCCGCTGCCCCGGGCCACCATTTGAATTTCAATTTCCGGATGCCAATGCAGCGGGTAATCATATTGAATCCCCCGCGTCCAGCGGAGCCGCAGGGGCGCGGCCGGATCGTACACGGGAAGCACTTCTTTAACGGGCTGTTCCTTTTTGGGCATGCCGGATCACTTCCGCATGAAACTTTACTCTTTCCAAAAGCATGTCCGGCGGTCGCCAAATCTCTCCGGCCATCCTTTCGCTTGAGGCAGGTAATACACAGTTACGTCCGGTGACCGGAAAAACAGGTTCCGGTCAACTTCGCCCGGCGCGTTGCCCTTGAAAAAAACTTCCTTCAGGGCAGGGCACCTGGAGAACGCATAGTGCCCGATGGTCTTGACGCCGTTGCCAATGGTGACTTTTTCCAGCTTTGGACAATACCGGAACGCGCCGTGGCCGATCCCGGTGACACTGTCGGGTATTTCGGAATTTTCCAGGCTGACGCATCCGTGGAATGCCCAGTCGCCGATCACGGCTGTTTTGCCGCCTATCCGCACCTGCTTAAGGTTTTTGCAGTGGTCGAAGGCCTGCCGGCCGATCGCGGTGACTCCCCCGCCCAAATCGGCCTTTTGCAGGCCGGTACACAACGCAAAGGCGCCGCGTCCAACCCGGGCCACGCTGTCGGGCACAGTAATTTCCTTGAGGCCGCTGCAGCACGCGAATGCATGGTCACCGATCACGGTCAATTGGCGCCCCATGGTTACTTTTGCAAGGTTGGTGCATCCGGCGAATGCGCCGGAAGGACTTGCACCGCGCGGATGCCAGCTCACCCAGGAGGCATCGCCCCCGACGTTTGCCAGCGACCCGTCTTCCATGTTGGTGATGCTGTCCGGCATTGTAATACTTATCAAGTCACCAAAACGATAGAATGCGCCTTTTCCGATGACGGTAACCTGTTTGCCGTCGATGGAGGAGGGAATGGTTAAATCGCCGCCCTTGCCGGAATAGCGGACAATGCATAGGGTATCGTCATTGTTGGTCGTGCAGATGAAATCGCCGGCCTGAAGGGGCAAAGACACAGCCGCATGCAAAGCCATTGAACATAGCAGCCATACGGCGTTTTTGGACATATTGCTTGTTATTAATATCATGCTGATATTGGAGGTAAATTCAAAACTACAAAGACACGGCGACTGCTCGTGCTACGTAGCGAAGGAAGCCTTTGCTTACTTCGCAGAGTAGTAAGCGCCGTGGCTACAAAATGAAATTATTTATTATCGACAAATTAAACTGTAGCCGCCCCGCTCAGTCGGGGCGTTCCGATGAGTTTTGAAATTACCTCATTATTTTATTTCTTTGCCAGATGCTTTTCCATGAACTGGTAAGCCTTTTCCCTCACCTCCGGCGGAAAGCCGTGGCCGCAATCGGGATGCGTCGTCTGAATCACATCCGCGGCGCCGTAGAGTTTGTAGATCGGCCGAGCGGCTTCGATGGTTTCGCAGACGCCTTCGACCAGGAATGGGTCGTCGCGCAAGGGTGCATTAAGAAAAAGAGGCCTTGGGGCGCAGGCGGCAACCACCTCGTGCCAGTCGAACGGGACCAAATCCGCACGGCTCGCGTAGTCGCGGTTGATCAAGGGCATGTAATTGCCTCCTCCCATCATGTAAAGGCTGCCCTCGCGGTCGGCGTAGGTTTGCCAGTTGACATAGCCGCAGCTGGAGACAATCGCCTTTATGCGCGGTTCGAACACCGAAACCATCATGGTATTAAACCCGCCCAGCGAGTGGCCGATGCAGCCGATGCGCGCCGGGTCCACCCCGGGCATGCTGCACAACAATTCCACCGCGCGGATATGGTCACTGATACCTTTCATGGTCCCGCTGACAAAATCATTTGTATAAGTTCCCCAGCCCGGGTGCTCGCCGCTGCCGGTGAAGTCGGGTGCCAGGGTGACGAACCCGCGCCGCGCCAGCTCAAGCGCGTAGAACATGTTGGTATCTCCTTCCAGGCCGGCCGGCTCGTTTTTGCCGGTTGTGCGGTTGGTCTGGTGGGGACACAGGACCGCGGGCCGCCGGTCCTTGGCGGAGGGAGCAGCCTCCAGGCAGGAGTTGGTGGTCGGGCTGAAGAGCCAGGCCTTTATGCGGGGCGCAGCCTTGGTTTCAGCGTTGTATTCGATCAGTTGCCGGCGCAGGCGCCCTTCGATCACTTCATCCTTGAGTACTTTCAGGGCGGGGACTGGAAAGAGAGTTTTGTCGGGCAGGGGGCTGGCCACCCGCTCGATACGGGCGATAATCGCCGCCCGCCGGCGGTTCCAGTCGTCAATAGTCCGGACCGGCCTGATCTCACCGGAAGCATCAATGAAGGCAGCGGGATCCTTCATGGAATCAATGGCCTTAAATCCCGCATTTTCGCCCAGAATAATTCCACCGGAAATCTTGCAGTTGACCACCTGGCTGGTAGGAAAACTTTTTGCCCAGCCCGTCCAGAAAGACATGGCGCCGCTGTTGTTTTCGATCCGGCAGTTGCGCAGGATAAGCCTGCCATCCGTCTGCATCAGGGCGGCACCGTATTTGGACTCATTAGTTTCGAAAACGCAATCTGCCAGCAGTAAATCGGTGTCGGCGCCTCCAACTCTCAGGCCGCCCCCGCCGCCACCTCCGCCGGCCTTGGCAAAGTTGCCATGAAACGCGGTGGCGCGAATAACAGAACCAGTTATGGTGTTCTCGGCATCCACGCCGCCGCCGTACCCGTCCTGGTTTTTATCAGTACAGCCCTCGGAGCGGTTGTTTTTGACCAGGCAGTTTTCCATGGTAAGTCGAGTTTTCTGGAATGCCGCGCCACCGCCCCTGGAACCCCGGTTGCAGGCGGCATTACCCGAAAAAGCGCAATCGGCAATTATGGTATGAAAGGCTGACCCGGTTTTCCCGCGCGAGGCAAGCCCGCCGCCAGAGTTGTCCGTGTAAGGCGATTCATTTAAATTGCCGGTAATCACGCACTGGCGGACTTCGGTTGTGCCCGCGGCGATTGTGTCGTGCTTGATGCAAATCCCGGCGCCATACCCCTTCCTGATATGGCAATTTGTGATGGTCAGCCCCGAGATTACCACTGAACAGTTCTCGTTCGTCAGCACAACGAGCATCCCGCGCCGCGCGCCCTCGCCATCGATGATTACGTCGGATGGATTTCCTGACTCGCCCTTCAGTTCCAGCGGTTTCGGAATTGAAGCTACATTTTCACCCTGCCCGGTATAATGGCCCGGCTTGATCAAAACCGTCGCGCCCGCCTGTGCGGCATCTATCGCCGACTGGATATTGGTGGCCGCGTTGTCCCATTTATCGAAAGGTCTCTGGTGGCCGCCTGCGCAGCTCACATAAAAGGTCGCGGCGTGGAGCGGGGCCGCACATACGGCGCATAGCACCATGGCCCATGCATGGCTTATTCTCATGATGAAGTTTCTATCACAGAAATAAGAAATCTACCATGACGATTTTTGTGATTAAGATGTGCTTTCTTGCCCATTGCGGGCAGATTATGCCGGTATGAAAAAAAAGCTTGCTTGCGCTAATATTCTTGGCACTATTTGCATTCCAACAACAACTTATCAAGGAAATATGGCTGAAAACCACCAGGCAAAGGAAGATTCGATTCGCGTTGACGGGATTGTGCTGAAGGTCCTGCCCGCCACCATGTACCGCGTCAAGCTGCAAAACGGCAGCGAAATCCTGGCCCATATTTCCGGCAAGATGCGCAAGAATTTTATCAGGATTTCTGTAGGCGACAAGGTCACCCTCGAAATATCGCCCTACGACCTCTCCCGCGGCCGGATCGTTTTCCGGCAGAAATGATTTGTATTGGCCGGTCAGTGACCCACTGAAAACTTCCTTCTCAGCCGCGCCGGCGAGGCGCCCATCCTTTTCTTAAGCAGCCGCGCGAAATAATGCCGGTCGAGGTAGCCGCAGGAGGCGGCGATATGCTCCACCGGCCGCCGGGTGCCGGTTAGCAGGGAAACCGCGTTCTGGACCCGCAGGCGCGCGATGTATTCGCCCGGCGAAATGCCCACGGCCTTCCGGAAGCGGTGCGAAAGGGCTGTGCGGTTCATGCCGGATGCGGCGGCAAGCTGTTTGACGTTCAGCGCGGGCTTGTGCCACTCGGCATTGATGGTCGCCACTATGCCGGAAATTTCCGGGTCGGCCTGCCGCTTGATTTTGGCCTGCGAATGACCAATCCTGACCAGGAGCTGGAACGCGATGCTGGATGCCTGCGCCTCGCCGTAGGGCGCCGGGTTACGCAGCGCCCGGGCCAGCTGGGCAAACATCCGGACCGGCGGAGGGCCGGCATCGTAAATTTCCGCGCCCAGGCCGAAGGCGGCCGCGATGCTGGGCGCCAGGGAGCCTTGCATGGTCCACCAGTACACGTCCCACTTTTTGCCGGCGGTGTAATAGCGGTGCTCCATCCTAGGGAAATAAAGCGCAACCTGGCCGGCGCGCAGGACCTGTTCGCGCCCGTTTATGACGATGATGCCCTCGCCGGCGGCGCACCAGAATACCTGGATGAAGTCGATGGTCTTCACGCTGCTGCGGAATCCCGCCTTTGAGCGGTAATGACCGGCATATTCAACCCGGAAGGGGAGCTTGAAGCCCGGCCCGGCGGCCGGGCGGTGCGCTTCCCATATCCTGAATGTTTTCTTTGAGCCCATGATTCTTGCCGGCTGCCAGTCAATCACAAAAGTCCACCTTTTTCAACCGTTTTCACGTTGCACTTTTCCGCGGCAGACGCTACTTTTGCGGTATATGTTTTAATTAAAAGGGGGATAATATGCAAATCAGGATCGGCATTCTCGGGATGGGGT